>JACPRC010000079.1 GCA_016190175.1 Planctomycetota bacterium | reverse complement strand
GCGAAGGAGGGGTTCGATCCCGCGTTCGGCGCGCGGCCGCTGAAGCGGCTCATCCAGAAGAAGATCGAGGACCCGCTGGCGCTGGAGATCCTCGCGGGGAAGTTCAAGGACGGCGACGCGATCAAGGTGAAGACGGGGAAGGAAGGGTTCGAGTTCGGGAGGGGAGGGTAGGGCCCTCCCTTACAGATCCAGCAGGATCCGCAGCCGGTCCTCCACCTCCGCCATCGTCGTCTCGCGGACACGCCCCCATCGTTCGACGAGCCGCTCCGTTGCGACCGAGCGGATGTCCTCGCACTTGATGAAGCTGCGGCCCCGAACGCCGCCCTCCGGCGGATCCATGGAGACGTGGAGGGGGATGTGCTTGTCCTTCGACGTGATCGGGAGTAGGACGGCGAGGTCCGCCGGCCCCCGGTTGAACTCGTCGACCGACACGACAAGAGCAGGACGCCGGCCCGCCTGCTCCCGGCCCCGCGTGGGGTTGAGATCCACAAGCCAGACCTCGCCGCGAGACGGGGTCAGATGTCGTCCGCCAGCGTGTTTTTCCAACGAGCCCTCTCCCGCAGTTCCTCTCTCCACGCCTTCGGATCGGCGCGCAGCCGGTCATATGCCTCGTTCGCGCGGCGAAGGAGCAGCTTGCGCCGATACCACTCCACGGCCCTGGCCAGCACGGCGGGCAGGCTTTCTCCCGACTTCCGCGCCAGCGCGCGGAGGACGCGCAGCGACTCCGACGAGATGCGCACCAGTTCGGTCGCCATGTCCGCATCCTACCCGCCCGGACGCGGTGAGTAAACGGGAATGATACGGAGATGTATACATCCTCTCCGGCTTCCCGGCGCGTCGGAGAAGGTGATAGAATCACCCCTGAGGTGACGAATGCTCGGTCCGACGCTGGCGGCACTCCTGACGGTCTGTTGCTTTCAGGACGAGGGGCTCCGAGAGCGGCTCGACGGCATGGAGCTCCAAGACGTCGCCCGCCTCTGCTGGTTCCAACTGGCCAAGGACGGGGTCGCACTTCTGAGGGCGCGTCTCGCGTCGCATGAAGGACTGTCCGACGATGAGCGGAGCCGGCTGGAGAAGGCTCTCAAGGAACTCGAACCCATCTTCGACAAGCACGACGAACAAGAACCCG
Source organism: Planctomycetota bacterium (assembly GCA_016190175.1). Lineage (GTDB taxonomy): Bacteria > Planctomycetota > MHYJ01 > MHYJ01 > JACPRB01 > JACPRC01. The sequence goes on along the minus strand of JACPRC010000079.1, from coordinate 7,798 downwards.
GCAAAACCCTGCACAAGCTGTTCGCCTCCCGGGACGAGGTCGTGAACCGATTCGGCTACAAGATCGTCACGGAGACAGAGGATCCGGATCTCTTGCGCGGCCTCGACGAAGTGAACCCGGCCTTGGTCGCGAAGGCGGCGGAGCAGATCCGACGCCGCCGCGACCGCAGGAAGACGGACACCTCCCCGGAGGAGATCACCCGCATTCTCAAAGCCAAGTTCCGATCACGGCTGGACGAGTGGGAATTGCAGCCGCAGACGAGACAGGAAGTCTCGTGGTTCGTCGGCATGACGAACGAGAACTTCGGAAACGACCTCCAAGCCTGGAAGAAGTGGTTCTCTGACAACTCCGACTTCCTGGCGTGCGAGCCGCGCGTCTGGCAGAGCGCCACGGGGGCAGGCATCCTCCATGTGGATCAGGAGGCGAAGGCGTGCGGCATCTCCGCCGCGCAGTGGGCCAAACTCCCACGGGCGGAACGCGAGCGCCGCCTCACAGGGAGGTCGGTCCCCGAGGGCTGGCGATCACTCGCTCTTGTCGTCGAAGCGCGCAAAGGTCGCCATCTCCAGTGCCGGCAGTACGACGACGTGTCGGTCGACGTAGGGAGCACGGGCCCCGGCCTGCCCTATTGGTTGTTCTGGCAGAAGAAGAAGCTCCAGAGTGAAGCGTCCGGCTGGGGAATTCGGATTCTCGTCGAGGGCGATGCGGATGACACGAGGCCAGTGGCCGATCGTTGCCGCGCTCTGGGCGTCTCCGTGACCGAACGCCCCGGGCCGTGACGCGGGCGGACGGAGCCGGGGCCGTTCCCTCTGCCCCGCCATCCTCGAAACCGGCCGCGTCACTCGCGCTTCGCCGCGTGCAGCACCGCCGTCCGCGTCGACGAGCCGTAGCCCTCCATCGTCACCGACCCCGGCAGCGGCTCCAGGATGAAATGGTACGCGCTCACGTCCATGACCGGTTTTCCCGGAAGCGGGACGGGGTCCGGCGAACCGCCGCCGAACATCGCCGGCATGGTCGAGTAGTGGCCCGTATGGACCTCGTAGTCCCACTTCGCCCCGGGGTTGAGGATGTACTTCCCCTTCCCGGTGAACGTCACCGTCTCGTCGATGAGGACCGTCCCGCCCGCGTCCCGGACCACGATCCGATGCGCCCCGTCGTCCACCTCCATCTTGCGGAGCCCCTTCGGCCCGACCGCTTCCTTCTCCTTCCCGTCGATGGAGAGCGTGACGGAAACGTCGAGCCCGTTGTCCACGTACAGCGTCGCAGGCGGGTGCTTCTCTTTGTAGTCCTTCCACGCCATGAAACCGACGAAGGCCCCGCCGAGGAGGAAGCTGAGCGCGGCGCAGACGAAGATCCAGCCGATCCCGCGCGGCGGCGCCATCCCGATCTTGCGGGCCTCGCGGCGGTAGATGAGCGCGGAGAGGAACATGATCAGGCCCGAGGCCAGGCCCGCCACCGCGAGGAGGAACGTGCAGACGGCGGAGACCGCCACGGCCGTGTTCACCCGCGCCTGCAGTCGCGCCTGCGGAGAGAGCGGATTCGGTTTCGCCGCCTCCCGCTCCGCCTTCAGCTTCGGATCGAGGATCTCTCCGCAATGGCGGCAGATCCGCGCGGCCTGGAGGATGATCTCCGCGCAGGATGGGCAGCGGACGCGGGTTTCTTCTTCCACGGGTTCCTCCGCTAGAATTCTAACACAGTCCGGTCCGGGCCTTCGTCTCTGTCCACGATACGGATCAGCGCTCGGCCACCCTCGTCGGAGAGATTCCGGCAGACGCCCCGCCGCGAGACCTGATCCGTACGGTGTCAGGGGAAGGAGAACGACATGAACCGGAAGCACGGATGGATCGGGACGGCGTCCTTCGTCGCGCTGGCGGCGCTCTTCCTCGCCGGGTACGCGACGTCCACCGGGGAACTGCCGGGCTTCCTCGCCGCCGTGAAGGCCGGAGTAGTTCTCTGGATCATGAACCTCTTCGTCTCCGGGACCCTCCACGCGATGGCCGACCGGGCTTGACCCTTCGATCCTTGCCGAGTTACAAGAAGGGGATGAGCGGCTCCACGAAACGGGAATGGGTCGGAGATTCGTTCGCGCTCACTTTGGAGACGGCCTGCATCAGCTTCGCCGTCGATCCCGACACCGGCCGGTCCCCCGAACAGGAGTTCCACAGGGAGGCCGCCCGGCGCATCGAGCGCGCCCTGGCGGCGGTGCGCGATCCGCTGGCGCGGGAGATCCCCGGAATCGTCGCCGGAGTGCGGGGGACGCCGCCGCTCGTGCGCTACGATGCGAAGCTCCCCGCCGTGTTCGACTTCAACCGGAAGGAGTTCCTCGCGTCGGGGAATCGCGCCTGCCTCATCCGGTTTCCGATCCCCGCCCCCGAGTGCGCCACGCTGGGGTTGTGCTTCGCCGCCCTTCCCGATCCCGCGGCGATCGAGGATCTGAAGCAAGCCCTCCGGACCTTCTTCGAGAAGGTCGAGTGGCCGGCGTGAAAAACCTCGCGCCCGGCGACCTCCCCGTCGCCGGGGACCTCCTCGCCGCGGCCTTCATGGACGATCCGTTCTTCCGCGCGATGGTGCCCGATCCCCCGCGCCGCCGGCGGTGGCTCCGCGTCGTGCAGACGGCGAACCTGCGCACGCTCCTCCCGGAGGGCCACGTCTACGGCGAGCGCGACGGCGCGGCGGCGCTCGTGCCGCCGGGGCGCTATCCCCTTCCCCTCGTCCGTCTCCTGGCTTTCTTCGCCCGCATCGCGCCGCGCTCCATCGAGGGCCATCTCCCGCCGCGGAGCTGGCTTCGGGGCTGGCGCATGCAGGACCTCATCGACCGCATCCATCCGCGCGAGCCCCACTGGTACGTCTCCGTGATCGGCGTGCGGCCGGAGGCGCACGGTTCCGGCCTCGGGCGGCGCCTGATCGAGCACGCGATCGGTCTCGCGGGAGAACTCCCGCTCTACCTCGAAACGACGAACCCGCGCAATCTCCCGTTCTACGCGCGGTTCGGATTCGACTCGGTCGGCCGGCACGAGACGTCCGACGGAGATCCGGTGTGGGCGATGGTTCACGGCCGCCGGAGTTCGCGGATCGCGGGGATGACCGAAAGCAGCTCGTCCTCGCGCGTGTAGAAGTGCGCCGAGACGCGCAGGCCGCACCGCGGGCGGTAGTCGAGCTGGAAGCCGCGCCCCAGGAGCTCGCGCTCCGCCGCCTCCGCGCCCGGGAAGTCGAGGCAGACGACGCCGCTGCGGCGATTCGGATCCTTCGGCGAATTCACGTTCAGCCCCGCCTCCTCCGCCAGCGCGATCAGCTTCTGCGTCAGCCGCACCGACTTCTCGCGCACGGCCGCGGGCCCGACCTCGGCGACGATCCCGATCCCCTCGCGCGCGGCGGCGACCCCCGGGATGTTCGGCGTCCCCGTCGCGAAACGCATCGCGTCCGGCGCGAACTCGATCTCGTTCTCGAACGCGAAGGGGCGCGCGTGGGAGAACCAGCCGACGATCCGCGGCTCGAGTTTCGGGATCAGGTCGGGACGCACGTAGAGGAACGCCGCTCCCGGCCCGCCGCAGAGCCACTTGTGCGAGCCGCCCGCGAGGAACTCGACGCCCCATTCCCGCACGTCGATCGGGACGCATCCGACCGTCTGATAGGCGTCGACGAAGGTGTACGCGCCCTTCTCGCGCGCCGCCTTCGCGATCGCGGGAACGTCCTGAAGACAGCCGGAACGGAAGATCCCGTGATCGACGACGACCAGCAGCGTCCGCTCGTCGATCGCATCGACCATCTTCTCCGTGGGAATCTCGATGCCGTCGGGGCTCTCCACGACATGCACGTCGAGCCCGACCTCGCGGTGGCGGATCCAGTTGTAGTGGATCGAGGGGAAGTTGAGGTCGGTCGTGACGACGCGGTTGCGGCCGCCGGGTTTGTGGATCGCCGAGAGGACGATGGCCGCCAGCGTCGAGACGTTCTGGTGCATCGCGACGGTGCCCGCGGGCGCTCCGAAGAGCGAGCCGGCGAGGTCCGCGGTCTCGCGGAGGCGCGGCATCCACCGCTCCCACGCCTCGATCCCTTCGCGCGCCCATTCATCCGCATAGGCGCGCAGCCGTTCGCGCGCGTCGCGCGGCATCGCCCCCATCGAGTGGCTGACGAGATACGTCTTCTTCTCGAGGATCGGGAAGAGGCGCCGCCACGCCAGGAGTGGATCGTCGCTCATCGCCGGATGAAGGTCCGCGCCTCCCAGAGGAGCGGGAAGAAGGTCTTCGAAAGCGTCGTCTTCAGGTAGTCCACGCCGGCCGAACCCATCCGTTCGTACCCCTCTCTCACGAGCTTCTGCACCGTCTTCTCGCCCGTGCCCGGCTTGGAGCCGATCATCCGCATCGTCATGCGGATGTGACGCGCGCGCCAGAGGGAGAAGAGCTCGTCGAGCTCGATCAGTTCCTCCGTGAGCGGCCCCAGCGCGTGGGCGTCCGGCCGCTTCATCACCTCGATGACCGAGGCGACGATCTCCTTCTCGGAACCGCTCTTGAGGCCGTGGCGGCCGAGCAGTTCCACGTACGCGTCCCAGAGCGTCGACTCCTTCATCCGCCGCGCGAGCCGCTCGTCGCCGTCGAGGAGTCGCACGTACCGCTCGTCCTTGAGGCCGCACAGGAACTCGATCTCGCGAAACTGGACGCTCTGGAAGCCGCTGGCGGGCTGGAGCGCGGAGCGGAACTCGAGGAAGTCGTACGGCCGCATCGTCTCGATCACGTCGAAGCCCGCCGTGACCGTGCGCACCAGCGCCTGGAGCCGCCGGAGGAGATGCGCGGCCCGCGCGAGATCGTCCCCGCGCATCGCCGCCCGGAGCGCATCGAGTTCGTGGAGCGCGAGCTTGAACCACAGCTCGAAGACCTGGTGGACGACGATGAACTGCAGTTCGTCGTGCGCCGGGGTGAGCGTCTTCTGGAGCCCGAGCAGCTCCGGGATCCTCAGATACTCGCCGTAGGTCGTCGCGCGCTCCATGACGGCGGACATTGTACCGTCCCGCCCCCGTTGCCGGAAAAAGAGAACGCCGTCCTTGACACGGCGCGTCATCCCGCTATACTGCCCGCCGATTCGGAGGGCTCCCATGAAGCGGCTTCTTCCCGCCGCGGCGGCCTTGGCCGCGATCGTTCTTGCCGGCATCCTGGCTCCGCGCGACTCGCAGCCGCGCCCGGCCCGTTCCGCGGCTTCCGTCGCGCCCGCGGCGACCGCGGACGAGCCCGGCACCCTCGAAGTGTTGCCGGAAGAGGCCCCCGCCCGGACCCTCGCCGCCGGCGTCGACTTCGTCGAAGCGCCCGGGGGGATCGACCTCGACGTCGCCGCCCTGCGCGCGCTGCGCATCGAACGCCTCGCGCCGCCCCGCGAGGGCCGCTGCCGCCTCATCGTCCTCACGAAAGACGGCGTCCCCGTCCGGCCGGACCGCGACCGCGCGGTCGCCTTCAACGTGACGCCCACGTCGGAAAACGCAACCGCGACCTTCACGGCCTCGAACGCGGTGAACAACTCCGCCGCGGTCACGGCCGCGAACGAACTGACCTTCACGTACGATTCGCCGACCTACCCCTGGACGCCCGAGGAGCTCTCGACGCTCCAGTCGTGGATCGGCGCCGTCTATCCGCTCCTCAAGGGTTTCTACGGCGCGCCGGCCTACGACATCTCGATCAACGTCCGGAAGGACCCGACCATCACCGGCAACGCGGGCGTCTACGTCTCCGCCTCGAACGAGTTCATCGTGAAGGAGCTCAAGCTCGACGTCGTCGCGCACGAGATGGCCCACGCCTTCCACGACGACGCGATCCTCTACGTCTGCGGGTACGAGGAGCCCATGGCCCGCGCCGCGGAGGTCGAGGTCCTCCACCTCATGGGCGAGGTCCATCCCTTCGACGACCACCACTCGTACCCCTACGACGCGCGGTACGAGGCGTACAACAAGCGCGCCCTCTCGCGCTTCGCTTCGTACAACTCGCTGCTCTATTACCAGGTCGGCAGCTACGTCTGGGCCAAGATCCACTACGAGAATCCGGGCTTCCTCTCCGCCTTCAACCAGGAGTACTACTCGAAGTTCTACACGACCCCGTCGGTCTCGTGGGACGCCGCGGCGGTGCGCGCGATCGTCGAGGCGAACGTCTCGACGGTCGAGGGCCAGGCGGTCCCGGCGTGGTACGACGCGCAGTGGGTGCTCAACGGCTCAAGCACGGCGGCGTACGAGCTCCTGGTCAAGAACGAGGACTTCGCCCTCTGGTATTTCTACCGCGACGCGAGCGGCGGCGTCACGAAGATGGCGAACGCGACCGTCGAGTGGCTCGTCTACGACTCGAACTCCGTCCTCCTGGCGAGCGGCACGGTCGTCACGACGGACTGGGGCGTCGCCCAGTTCTACCCGACCCTGCCCGCGTACAAGGGCAAGCTGCGCGTCGTGGTCAAGGCGACGGCGCCGGACGGTTCCGTCGTCGTCGATTCCACGTGGAGGAACTACGACAACGGCCTGGACATCCAGACGTACGGCCTCTTCGGCGTCGTCGTGGGCGCGAACGCGGGGACGGTCACGGCGCACCCGGCAGGCGACCCCTCCGCCGCGGTCTCCGCGACGGTGGAGAACGGCCAGTACGACATCGCGTCGCTCAAGTCGTTCCGCGGCACGCTCGTCGTGACGTACGCGCCCGCGGGCGGCGGGACGCCGACGGTCCGCACGGTCACGAAGGACTCGTCGTCGTACTTCGTCCCCTTCGTCCCGTCGAACGCGGCGCCCTACGCGCCCTCCACGCCGGTCGGACCCTCCGCGGTGAACGCGAACGCCGCGGCGACCTTCACGACCTCGGCGACCGATCCGGACGGCGACGAGATCCAGTACACGTTCGACTGGGGCGACGGCTCGACCTCGACGACGGACTATCTCGCCTCCGGAACGATCGCGAGCGCGTCGCACGCGTGGACGGAGGCGGGGAACTACTTCGTGAAGGTGCTGGCGACCGACTCGAAGGGCGCGTCGTCCTTCTGGTCCGTCGCGAAGACGGTCGGCATCGAGTCCTCCTACGTCTGCGTCAATTCCATCACGATGTGGACGGCGAAGTGGCTGTGGTGGAAGTACGTCCGCATCAAGGTGACGGTCGTCGATCAGGCCGGCAAGCCCGTGGCGAAGGCGGACGTGACCGGCACGCTCATCCTCCCGTCCGGTGCGAAGAAGAGCGGCCACGGCCTCACGGGGAGCACCGGCACGATCACGTTCCAGTACTCGAAATGGGGCAGCCTGCCGAAGGGGACGTACACGTTCGTCGTGGAGAAGGTGAGCCACCCGAACCTGCCGTACGACGAGTCGAAGAACGTGGAGACGAAGGAGTCGCTCACCGTCCAGTAAGGAGGCGCCGATGAACGCAAAGACGCACGTCAGGGCGGGGACGTTCCGCACCCGGGCCGGCCAACACAAGCCCGGGTACCTGAAGAACTGATCACCACCGCGCTTCGTGGTCCTCGGTCACGCCGGGGACCCCGCGGACGGCGGCCCCGCCGGCCGTTCCCGTGAAGGCGCCGATTGCCTGGACGAATCGGCTCCTCGCGATCCCGAAGTCCTTGTCCTCGCGGCGCAACCCTTCCGGCTCGAAGACAAGGTCGCCCCGCCCGCCGGACGGCGGAGCGGGGCGGCCGGCGCCGGTCCCGGTGGACCCGCGGCGGGGGCGGAACCTTGATTCGCCCGCAACAAGGGCTTCCTTGCGGGCGAATCACCCTGAGCGAGCCGCAGGCGAGTCGAAGGGTTCACAACCCGTTGCGTCCCAAGGCGCACGAACCCCTCGACTTCGCTTCGCTC
>JACPRC010000081.1 GCA_016190175.1 Planctomycetota bacterium | reverse complement strand
GGGTGTACGCCTTCACGTTGTCGATGTAGTTCGAGAAGAGGCGGCTGATCGCCTCCTCGTCCGCGCAGATGGCGCGCTGGACCTCGTTCTTCACCATGTCCTCGTACTCGGTCTTCGCGTCCGCCAGGAGCTCGCGGAAACGCTTCTTCTGCTCCTCGCTCGAGATGAGGGAGTGGTGGGAAAGCCCTTCCTCCAGTTCGTTGAGGACCATGAAGGGGTTGACGCAGCCGCTCTCGTCCACCTTCACGAGGGCGTTGGAGATCTTGTCCTGGATGTAGCGCGGGCTGATCCCCTCGAGCCCCTCGCGCCGGGCCTCCTCGCGCAGCTCCTTGATGTTGTCCTCGGTATACCCGGGGAGCGTCTTCCCGTTGTAGAGCTTGAGCTTCTGCATCAGGGTGAGGTTCGCCTTCTTCGGCTCCTCGAGGCGCGTCAAGATCGCCCACATCGCGGCGATCTCGAGCGTGTGCGGCGCGACGTGCTTGCCGCGGACGCGCTCGGCGTTGTAGTCCCGCTGGTAGATCTTGATCTCGTTGTCGAGCTTCAGGTTGTAGGGGATGTCGATCTTGAGCGTGCGGTCGCGGAAGGCCTCCATCAGCTCGTTGTTCTGGAGCCGCTTGTACTCCGGCTCGTTCGTGTGGCCGATGATGACCTCGTCGATGTCCGTCTGGGGGAACTTCTTCGGCTTGATCGTGTGCTCCTGGCTCGCGCCGAGGAGGTCGTAAAGGAACGCGACCTCGAGCTTCAGGACCTCGATGAACTCGATGACGCCGCGGTTGGCGATGTTGAACTCCCCGTCGAAGTTGAAGGCCCGCGGATCGGAGTCCGTCCCGTACTCCGCGATCTTCCGGTAGTTGATGTCGCCGGTGAGTTCCGTCGAGTCCTGGTTCTTCTCGTCCTTCGGCTGGAAGGTGCCGATGCCGACGCGGTCCTTCTCGGAGAGGACGAGCCGCTTCACGCGGATGTGCCGCATGACCTCGCGCCAGTCGCCGGAGGCCTTGCGCATCCAGTCGTTGAAGTTGCGCCGGCACGAGGGGCACAGGTCGCCCGGCACGTGGAGCGTGTAGCTCCCCTCGAAGCTCCGGTTGACCTCCCGGAGGATCTGGTCGCGCACGTCGATGGGCACGAGGCGCATCGGCTCCTCGCGCATCGGGCAGAGCTCCCACGTCCCGGGCTGCTCCTCCCGGTCCCACGCGAAGCTGTAGAGGGCCCCCTCCTTGGTGCGGGAGTACGCCTCGATCCCCTTCTTGACGAGCCGGACGATCGTGGACTTCGAGCTGCCGACCGGGCCGTGGAGGAGCAGGATGCGCCGCTCGGTGCCGTACCCGTGGGCCGCCGATTTCAGGCAGTTGACCAGGTTCATCAGCGACTCTTCGAGCCCGAAGATCGCGTCGTGTCCCGCCCCCATCGGGTCTTTGAAGAAGTGGTAGCGGACGTAGGTCTCGCGGTTCTCGACGTACTCCTCGAGCCCCCACGAGAGGATCATGTCGTAGACGCGCTGGAAGGAGTTGCGCGCGACGCGGGGGTTCTCGGCGACGATCTTCAGGTACTCCTCGAAGTTCCCCTCCCAGTGCAGCTCCTGGTAGGTCTTCCTGTCGAGCGCCTTGTCGATCGTGCCGATCAGCCTGGAGACGAGATCCTGACCCATTCTACCGGCTCCTCGTGCGGATGTTGGTTGGACGATCCGGAACGGACGCGGCCCCGATTGTAACCGTTTCCCCTCACACGGTAGTCGGCACCATTCTAGGGGTGGGGCGCGCGACCGTCAAGAAGTGTGACCCCGCCACCAACGGCTGCGCACGAGGCGTTCGAACTCGCGGATCAGGCGGTCGGTGACCCGCCCGACCTTCTCGGACTCCTTCCGCCATTTCGCCATCTTCCGCCGGTGCCTCTTGTCCAATCTCGCCATCTCGCGGCGGTGCCTCTTCTCCGCGGCGTCGAGCCTCCTTCGCGGCCGTCCGGGCATGGAGATGTCGTCCTATTTGCCGTTTCCCCGCGAGCCGTTGCCGCGGACGCGGACGGCGCGCAGGATCTCGTGCAGCACCTCCGCCTGCTGGTGCTGCTCCCCGCGCAGGTCGCGCGCGACGCTCAGCATCACCATCAAGGTGCGGTTGAACCGTTTCCGCTCTTCCACGATTTCCCGCTGAGCCGCATCGGACCGCTTCCGCTCTTCCGCGATCTTCCGCTGAGCGGCATCGAAACGTCCGTCGATCCGCAGGAAGAGCCGCTCGAGTCTCTCGTCCGCCCGCCGGCGGTCCTCGATCGACTCCTTCCGGAGATCCCGGATCTCCTCCAGGATCAGCCGGATCCCCGCATGGGTTTCCGGATTGTTGTTGGCATCGCCCGGTTTCATCGCTTCAATGCTATCCCGTGGGCCCGATCGATTCAAGCGCCGCCTTCGACGTCGCCATCGCCGGCGGCGGCGTGATCGGATGCGCCGTCGCGCGCGCTCTCGCCGTGCGCGGCGGGCTGCGGATCGTGCTCCTGGAGAAGGAGCGGGACGTGGCCCTCCACCAGAGCGGCCGGAACAGCGGCGTCATCCATGCGGGCTACAACCAGAAGCCGGGCTCGCTCAAGGCGCGGTTCGTCGTCGAGGGATCGCGGCGCCTTCGGGAGTTCTGTCGCGAGCGCGGGATCGGCCTCCACGTCGGCGGGATCCTGATCGTTTCGCAGGCGGATCGCGAGACGGAGATCCTGCAGGGGCTGCTCGAACGCGGCCGCGCGAACGGAGCGGCGGTCGAATGGGTTCCGGAGGATCGGATCGCCGACGTCGAGCCGCACGCGCGGGGGATCGCGGCGCTGCGGGCGCCGGAAGGCGCGAGCTTCGACGCTCCCGCCTATGTCCGGACGCTGGCCGCGGACGCCCGCGCGCGCGGCGTCGAGTTCCGGTTCGGGGAGCGGGTGCGCGACATCGAGGAGGACGGCAACGGCGTGCGGGTCGGTCCGCTCCGGGCCCGGGTCTTCGTCAACGCGGCGGGCCTCTACGCCGACCGGCTGGCGCACCGGATGGGGGTCGGCCGCGGTTTCCAGGTGGTCCCGTTCCGGGGGGAGTACTGCGACCTCTCGCCCGCCGCGGCCGCTCTGGTCCGTTCCCACATCTATCCCGTGCCCGATCCGCGCTTCCCGTTCCTCGGCGTCCACCTGTCCCGCCGCACCGACGGACGGGTGACGGCGGGGCCGGGGGCTGTGCTCGCGACGGGGCGCGAGTCGTACGACCTGGGCCGCTGGGGCGACCGCGACCTCCTGGAGATGGCGGCGTGGCCGGGCTTCTGGCGGATGATGGCGACGCGGGAATTCGTCGCAACGGCCGCGCGCGAGGGGCGCAAGGCCGTCTGGAAGCGCGCGATCTGGGCGGAGGCGCGCGAGCTGGTGCCGGCGATCCGGCCGGGGGACCTGGGGCGGCGATGGTCGGGCATTCGGGCGCAGCTCGTTTCGCGCGACGGGAAGCTCGTCGAGGACCTCGTGGTCGAAGAGACGCCGCGGAGCGTGCACGTGTTGAACGCGGTGAGTCCGGCGCTGACGTGTTCGCTGCCGTTCGGGGAGGAGGTGGCGGCGCGGGTGGCGCGGAAGCTGTGACGCGGCCGGGACTTCAGATCCGGACCGACGTGCCTGGATCCTCCGCGTCCTCGAGGATCAGCTTCCCCGCCGAGCACCCGAAGCGCACGCCGAGCACCTCGGAGGTGATCATGCCGTCCCGGTCGGCGGCGACCGCGACGTACTGGGATCCCGCGAGCCGGAAGACCTCCGGCTTCTTGCTGTCGCGACCGACGACGATCACTTCCCGCACGCCGAGCACGGCGAAGAAGGGGAGTTTCTCGTAGGTCTCGTCGTCGGGCGAGCGGATCTCGATCACGGCGTCCGGGCCGCCCCGGATTCCGTCCTCGGCGATGACCGACTCCCGCCCGGCGGCGACGAAGACGAGGTCGGGGACGCGGTAGTTCTCCTGCGACGCCCCTTTGCCGAAGACGTTCACGGCGACCGCGATCGTCCCGCGCTTCTTCCGTTTCACCAGAGCGTCCAGGAAGACGAGGATCTCCTTCTGAATCCGCTGATGCTCGAACGACGGAGCCGGGCTCATGTGCAGCACCCCCTCCCACATCTCGTCCCAATGGTCGAGGCCCAGCTTCCTCCGCCGGTCGAGATCCTGCTCGTCGACGTGGACAAGTACCGCTTTCATGGCTCCGATCCTACGCTGCCGGGCGCGGGGGCGCAAGGGGGAGCGATGGCTCAGGATGGTGCGTGTCCCGACCGGCCGTCAGTCACTGACCGTCAGTCAGCAACCGACTCCCGGTCAGTTCGGCCCGCCGCGGAATGCCGCGGCCGGCATTCGCGCCGACGGCGAACCGTCCCGGGACCGATGCTACTCGAAGATCCTCTTGAGTTTCGCCTTCACGAGACTGGCGCGGAAAAGCGGGGTCAGGATGCTCCTCAGATAGGCCAGGGAGACCCTTCGTCCGCGCTGGATCCCCTTCCTCTTCCGGATCAAGACAGGCAGCGCACGCAGGGCGTCCAACTTGCCCTTCAGGAAGGCCGCCCATTGGCCCTTCTTCAGGCCGAAGTACGCAAAGGCCGCCAGTTCCTGGATCACCTTGTGATGCCAGTAGCGGAGCATCAGCAGGGCGGGCATGTTCTTGACCCAGACGTACTCGTCGTTGCGCGAGAGGTAGTAGACGACCCTCCCGCCGATGCGGCTCACGGAGGCGCCGACCCGGTGTCTTACGACCGCCGTGGGGACGAAGACGCACTTCCACCCCAGGAGTTGCGAGCGGAAATTGAGGTCCGTGTCCTCGCAGTCGAGGAAGAAATCCTCGTCCAGAAAACCGACGTCCTCGATCATCTTGCGCCGGTAGAGGGCCGCGCCGGCGCAGGCGCCGAACACGTACCGTTTCTCCCGATATCCGGACGACGGCTCCCCGTGGCCGATCTTGATGCCCTTGCCCGACGTCACGCATCCGTCGCCGGCCGTATCCAGGATGTCCGTCCGGTCATGCCGCACGAGTTTCGAGGCGCAGGTCCCGACCTTGTCGTCGGCCTCCATCGCGCCGACCAGTTCCTTGAGCCAGTCCCTGTCCGGCAGGGTGTCGTTGTTCAGCAAGGCGACGAGGTCGCCCTCGGCCGCGCCCAGTCCCGCGACGTTGCCGCCCGCAAATCCCCTGTTCTCCCTGAGGGCGACCACCTTGACGTCCGCCCTCCGCCGAAGCATCTCCGGCGAACCGTCCGTGGAGCCGTTGTCGACGACGATGGTCTCGAAATCCCGGTAGCTCTGCCCCCCCAGCGAATCGAGGCAGTCCGCCAGCATCTCCTTCCCGTTCCAGTTGACGATGATGAGCGAGACGCGGCTCAAGGTGCTCCCCCTTCGAGGACGCGCCCGCGCGGGGAGCCGCGCCGGAACCGCTTCCGTTCCGGGTTCATGTTCGTGCGGTCATGCCGGCAGCGAGGTCCCCGGACGGCGCGCCCGGTAGAACGGCTCGAGATCCCGATGGATCAGGGAGCAGGCCATCCCGATCCCTGCGCCGAGCGCCTGCATCGCGGAATACGGGGTCTGGAACACCCGGGCCAGTTCCGCCCTCGCTTCCGCCCACCGCCGCGTAAGCAGGAGGATCCTCCCCTGCCCGAGGCGGATGGCGGACCACAGCCGCTCCCACCTCCTCCGTACGCAATCGAGGCTCGGGAGCGGTTGCGGGAGCCGATCCCACTGTTCGCGCAGGAACCGGATGCAGAAGCGATAGTCCGCCCTCAGCATTCCCTCCAACCCGCGGGAGGAATTGGCCTGGTTCAAGTGCCTGCGGTAGTATCCCGCGATCTCGGGGACGAAGTGAAACCGTCCCCTGGTGGCGAGGGTCATGAATGTCGCGTAGTCTACGGCGTGGCGATCCTCCACGGTGACGAAACCGCCGCACTCCTCCAGCGCGGAGCGCCGGATCAGCGTGCTGCACGGGAACGTGAAGCCCCCTTCGTCCGGCTTGCACATCTCCCGGACGGCCGAACCCACAGGATCGTTGAACAGGACTTCCCGCCGCGGCGGGCGCAGCAGTCGTCGGCTGGGAATCGTCCTGGGCCAGAGCTGATTCAACGCGTTGACCGGTTGCGTGATGCCGTAGGCCAGGACGATCCGCGGATCGCGGAAAGCGGGGACCAGTCGAGCGAGCTTGCCGGACGGCCAGTAGTCGTCCCCCTCGAGGATGGCGATGAGGGACCCCCGCGCCAGCCTGAGGCCGTCGTTGTAGGTCTCCGCGAGTCCCGCGAAACCGCGGTGTTTCTGCCGGAAAGAGCGGACCCTGGGATCCCGGTATCGGGAGATGATCTCGGGCGTGCGGTCCGTCGACTCGTCGTCCAGGACGATCTGCTCCCAGTTCGGGTAGTCCTGAGCGAGGACGCTCTCGACGGCCTGGGCGATGTAGGCCTCGTGGTTGTACGTGGGCGTCAGGATGGAGACGAGCGGCTCATCCATGCGCATTCGTCCTTTGCTCAGGCCCGCTCGCGGGGTCCGGGCCGCCGCGGTTCCCCTGGAGCAGGGCACCCGAAGCGCCGCGTAGGCGACGGGATTCCCTCCGATCCTCCGTGCCGGACTGAGGCCGCCGGACGATCCCCGCAGGAGGGAGTCGCTGAGCACCGCATGCCCGGCGAGGATTGCGACCACGCGCGCATGGCTGCATCAGACCCCCGCGTCTCTCGTACAAGAGGAGGCTCCTGCTTCGCGCGACTCCGACTAGCCTGCCTTATTCATGCGTCCTTCGCCGGCCGCATGAAACGGCACCCTCCGGGCAGCTCCATCGGCCCTGCGGGCCTTCGCCCCGCCGAAGCGCCGGGCTTCGGCCGCGCAGGCGGGCCGATTCCGCTGGACAGCCCCGCTCCATCGCGCTCGACACTCCGTGTCTCGCGCGACGGGCGGCCCGCGGCGCACTATTGCCGTCAAGGTGGCGCC
>JACPRC010000008.1 GCA_016190175.1 Planctomycetota bacterium | reverse complement strand
GGAGGACGGTTCGTGCTCCATCTGATCCCTTGCTCCGTCGAGGGGGATGCTGAATTCGGAACGAAACTTCCGTACACGATCGCCGTTTCGGCTCCCGGCCATGAGTCGGCGACCAGCGTCGTTGATGTAAAGTGGGGCGAAAAGAACGAAGCGACGTTCAGACTCCATCAAGCCCGGTTCGTATCCGTCGTGGGAGTGGTGAAGGACACGCGTGGGAACATCGTGCCGGGGGCGTTCGTCCAACTGGTCCTGGTAGAACGTGACGCGGATTCGGAAGTCAAGACGCTCGTCCCCGGGGTACTCACGGACTCCAAGGGCGGCTTCACGATCACCTTTCCTCTATCCCGCCATTGGAACGAGTTCCGCGGGCAGTCCTTTCTCGAAACCCGGCGCGACGGTTTTGCTCCGTCGCGTCTCGACGTCGGGTCCGACCCGAGAAGACTGACTCGTCCTATTGCGGTCGTATTGGAGGACGGGCAGTTCATCAGCGGAAGGATCGTGGACGAGCAGGGCTCGCCGATCAAAGACGCCACTGTCGTTTTCGCCCCTAGCGGCGAAACAGTCGTGAACCCGGTATCTGTGAAGACGGCCGCTGACGGCACCTACCGATACGCGGGACTGGCGCCGACACAATACGACGTCTTGGCAGAATTGACTTCTGCGGACATGGCACGGTGGGAAACCACATCACTCATCCGCAAGGAGGTTACGCCGCCCCAGTCCGGTGTCGACTTCACCTTCAAGCGACGGAAGTAGACTCGTTCTTGCAGGAACTACAGCATGGCCGGGGGAATAGGACACCCGAACTGCGATCGCGAGCATATTCGCGCCTCTTCGGAAGTTCAAGGAGATCATGCACGGGGGGCGGGAAATGAGCGGTACGATCGGGGGGAGGGGCTCCGAAGAGGGGCAGGGGGCTGCCGAGACGGTCGAATCGCGGCAACGGACGGACTCGGCGCGAGCCCACCGTATGCCGTGAGACCCAGTCGCGCCTATCTGAAGTTGAGCGGTCTGAAGCTCGCCATGGTCCTGAATTTCAACGTCGAGTTGATGTCGCGCGGTATCCGCCGAAAGGTCAACGGCTTGTAGCGGGAGGATCTTCGCGTGCTTGGCGTCTTTGCGGTGATGGAGGTTCTCGGTTGCCTCTTGCTTGCCTTCCTTGGCGGGGTCCCGCAGGACAAGAAGGACGAGTTCGCCGAGCTTTGCAGGAAGATCGGGGAGTCGCGCAAGGAGTTGAAGTTCCTCTCGGCCGAGGTCCGCGTCGAGCGCACGGGGAAGTACGAGGACGCCTCCACCTCCGCGAAGGGGAAGCTCTGGTGGAAGCCGGGCGCCGTCATCATGGAGGAAACGGATCTCGAACAGGGTGCCCGTCCCGTGAAGACCTTCGTCCGCGAGGGCGAGGCCGTCGTGCTCCGGGCGCGCCCGAAGAAGGCGGAGATCTACGAGCTTGCGCGCTATTTCTTCGCGGCGGCGCTCCTCCGCGACGGCGTGACGGAGAACCTGCGCAAGGACTGGGACGTCGTCATCGCGGCGCGGCCGGAGCAGACGAAGCTCCCGGACGAGCTGCACGCGAAGGACGGCGAGAAGCCGAAACCCCGCGATGCGAAGGTGCCGGGCGGCCGCCCTCGCGCGGGTTCCCAGGGAGAGGGTGAGGAGGGGAAGCACGTGATCCTGGAGCTCCGCCCGCTCCGCGAACCCCTGAAGGAGTTCGTCCAGGTCGTGCGCGTTCACCTGAACAAGGACACGTGGCACGTCGAGAAGGTCTCGGTGGACGACGCGATGGCCCTCACCGTGTACCGCTTTTCCGACTGGAAGCCGCTCGACCAGGTCGAGGAGCGGCTCTTCGAACCCGACCTCGCGGGCGTGCCGGTGGAGCGCAAGTGACCGTCGCGCTGGTTCTCCTGCTCTCGGGCGGCGTCGAGATCGACGCAGCCGGTTCTTCGCGCAAGAAAGACAAGGCGTGGGAGCTCGTCCTGTCCGGCCGGACGAAGGGCCTGCCGGAGGGCGCCGTCGTCACGATGCGATTCACGCGCCTCGAGAACCGCGTCCGCTGGAAGGACCGCTCGATCGCGACCGTCGCCGCCGAAACGTCCTGGGTCCGGAAGGCGTATGTGGAGAAGAAGGTCTTCTCCCACGTGGAGGCGTTCCCGGGCCCCTGCGAGGTCGGCGTCGAGATGCTCTTCCTCCCGGACGACCAGGAGGCGCCCGACCTCCGCAGGGAGATGGGGCTCGACTACCGGCCGCACAAGACGGCGCGCGAGTTCCGCGTCGGCCGCCCGCAGGACGCGGCCCCGATTCTGAAAAAGGACCGCGAGGCGCTCCTCGCGCGCGCGGACGAGGCGCGCCGCATCCTCCGCGCCATGATCGCGACCGAAAGCCGCGACGAGCTCTCGAAGCTGAAGAAGGAGCTGGAGAAGCTCCTTCAGAAGGTGCGCGACGACCGCACGCTCCTCGCGGGCTCCGCCCGCGCCATGGCGGCGGTGCTCCAGGACCTCTACAACTCCGTGGGCGCGATGCCGAAATCGGACAAGGACCCGAAACCCGACAAGGGGGGCGAGCACAGCGGCGGCACGTCCGGTCCCACGAGCTCGCTGACCGGCGAATCGCTCACGCTGGAGAAGGTCGGGGCGATCGTGGACGAACTCGTGGGAGTCTCCTCCCGCGAGGCGGCCCTGCTCCTCTTCCGCTGGGCGGGCTCGCTGTGCTCGGAGGCGGCCGAGGCGCGGAAGTCGAGACTCGAAGCCGCCGCCTGGGGACGGCGGAGGGAGGAACTCCGGAAGGACCTCGCCGCGGTCCTGGGCGCTTGGCGGGATCTTGGGCTCGCGATCGACGGAATGGCCGAATACCTGCAGGCCGCGGAGACGTTCGTGCGCGGCATCGTCGCCGCCGTGGACGGCGGCGCGGCCGACCCCGAGCCGCCGGACGAAGAGAAGGCGAAGGAACTGGAGAAGCGGCTCCGGAGAAGCGAATAGGTTAGTTCTGGCCGCACCGCGGACGGGAAGCTAATCTGAACCGAAACCGGAATGGGAGCCCCCATGGATCTCTGCAACCTCCAGATCGGCGAGCCCGAGAAACTGATCGCCGAACTCGACCCGCGGCTCCGCGCCTGCCGGACCGTCGGAGAGGCATCCACGCTCCTCTCCTCGGAGCTGTACGACCGCTGCCGCTGCGGCGCGACGCAGGAACGCGCCCTGGTCCTTTCGCGCGTCTACCTCTCCCTCCCGTTCTCGACGCTCGACGCCGGGGGACAGGCCTTCGCGCGCGAGAAGTTCGGCCTCCAACCCGCGCCGCGCGACCTCTTCCTGGCGCTCGTCGGGACGCACGGGGACCGACCGGAGTGGTGCGACCGGGCGAAGTCCAACGGCCACCGCGCGATCCCGCTCAACCGCACGACGGTCGCGACGGTCCCGATGCTGGCGCGCTGCTTCCAGCAGATCGGGTTCGACCTCGACGTCGTGCTGAAGCCCGGCGAGGGGATCCACACGGAAGGGGTCTCCCGCTCGTTCGGGCTCTTCCACGTCGAGCAGGCGCTCGGGAGCCCGTTCGTCCCGGCCCAGGAAGACTTCGTCAAATCGTGCGGCGTCCAGTCCGTCCTCGGCTGCGGCACGATGCTGCCCGACGGGGCCGTCTCGATCTGGATCGGGTTCCTGCGGGGGAAGGTGACCCAGCAGGCGGCCGTCCCGCTCATCCCGATGATGCCCTCGTTCTGGCACGTCGTGCAGCCGATCTACCGCCGGAGGTCGCTCTTTGCCGCATGACGATCACGAGGTCCTGACCGCGCTGCTGAAGGGACAGACGTATCCCTTTGCCGTACTGAACGCGGACGGGTCGCTGGCCCTGGCCTCCCGCGCGTTCCTGGAGTGCGCCGGCCTCGGTCCCGAGACGCCGGCGCCCGACTGGCTCACGCCCGGCGTGGAGGACGGCCGGCAGATCCGCGTCGGAGAGCGGCACTTCGAGATCTGGACCGCGTCGCTCGACGGCGGGCGGGTCGTGGGGTTGCGCGAGCGCACGGAACTGGCCCGGCTGGAGGACCAGATCTGGGAGCATCAGACGCGCCTCTCCAAGGTCTACTCCGAGCTCTCCGTCCGCAACCAGGCGCTGACGACGACGCTGGAGAAGCTCCGCGAACGGGAGGCGGAGCTCAACCGGATCAACCAGGGACTCGAGGAAAAGGTGAAGGAGCAGCTCCAGCTCCTGGAGCGGAGCAACCGGCTCATGCGCTACCTCTCGCCGGACGTCGCCAACTCCATCGTCAAGGGCGAGACCCCGGACCTCGCGCCCCGGAAGCGGCAGCTCACGATCTTCTTCGCCGACCTCTCCTCCTTCGACGAGCTGGTCGCCGAGATGGAGTCGGAGGAGGTGATCGAGATCCTGAACGACTACCGCCGCGAGATGACGTCGGTCATCTTCGCCAACGGCGGGACGCTCGACAAGTTCATCAGCGCGCGGATCATGGGGTTCTTCGGCGACCCCGTGGCCCACGAAGACCACGCCGCCCGCGCCGTACGCGCGGGCCTCCAGATGCGGACGAAGGTGCAGACGCTCCGGAAGAAGTGGTTCCCCTCCTCCACGCACGTCGACATCCAGGCCGGCATCCACACGGGCTACGCCACGGTGGGGAACGTGGGTTCCGAGCACCGCGTGGACTATACGGTGATCGGGAAGAACGTCGCGCTCGCGGGCGCGCTCCAGCAGGAGGCGGGGCCCGGACAGATCCTCCTGACCTCCCGCACGTACGAGGCGGTGAAGGAGCTGTTCGAGGTCGAAAGCGTGCAGGTCCAGCTCAAGGGATCGAGCCGGCCGGTCGCCGCGTTCAACGCGAAGGAGGAGAAGACGGCGCTCGTCTCGGTCCCGCCGGGCGTGGTCTCGGGCCTCCTCCGCGCGCTGGCGGAGCCCGGGGAGGCGGCCGGCAAGGAGAAGAAACTCGGACCCTACGTGGTGCTGGACAAGGTGGGCCAGGGCGGGATGGGGATCGTCTACAAGGCGCGCGACGAACGGCTCCAGAGGACCGTCGCCGTCAAGGTGATCTTCCCGGAGCTGGCGGCGGACGTCCGCCTCCTCGAGCGCTTCCGCCGGGAGGCGCAGGCGCTCGCCAGCCTCAACTCGCCCCACATCGCCCAGATCTACTTCATCAGCGACCAGGAGTTCCCGCCCTTTTTCGCCATGGAATTCGTCGAGGGCCCGACCCTCCGGCGCGTCCTGACGGAGCAGGGCCGGCTCCCGCTGCGCCGGGCCCTCGACCTCGCCTGCCAGATCGCCCGCGGACTCCAGGCGGCCGCCGAGAAGGGGATCATCCACCGCGACGTGAAACCCGAGAACGTGATGCTCACGCCGAAGGGACAGGTGAAACTCACCGACTTCGGCCTCGTCAAGAGCGTCGACCAGGAACCCGGGCTGACCACGAAGGGACTCGTCGTCGGGACGCCCTTCTACATGTCTCCCGAGCAGGCGCGCGGGGAGGAGATCGACCTGCGCTCCGACATCTACTCGCTGGGGGCGACCTTCTTCCACATGGTCGTGGGTCACCCGCCCTTCCGCGCGGAGAGCGCCATGGCCGTCCTGCGCAAGCACGAGGAGGAGCCGCTGCCTCCGATGAACACGCTTCCGTCGAGCGTCTCCACGGACGTCTACCAGATCCTCCAGCGCATGATGGCCAAGAAACGGGAGGACCGGTTCGAGAACTACGATCGGCTCCTCGAGATGCTGGAGAACTGCTGATGCCTCCCGAGAAGAAGATCGCCCGCCGACAGATCGTCGTGGACACGTCGTTCCAGCTCCAGTTCCTCCGCATCTGGCTCCTCGTCGGCACGGCCACGGTCCTTCTCTCCGGCGGCGTCTACTTCGTCGTCCGGCGCATGAGCGGCGTCCAGCCGATCCACCCGCTCGTCCTCAAGGTCCTCCTCGGGATGAGCGTCTTCATCCTCCTCTTCTGCGCCCTGATGGGGACCTTCTCCATCATCCTCGCGCATCGGGTGGCGGGTGCCGCGTACCGCATCGAGAAGTCCCTCGACCGCATGATCGAGGGAGAGGTCGGCGAGCCCGTCGTCCTCCGCAAGGGCGACTACCTGACGCGCATCGCCGAACGGCTCAACCTGTTGCAGGAGAAGGCGCGGGTGCGCGGGGAGACGATGCACGAGATCGCGCGTCTGCTCTCCGAACTCAAGGGCCGGGTCTCGACCGCGGATCACGGGGCCATCGACCGGCTCATCGAGAGGACGCGGACGGTCTCGCCGGTGTGAAGGCGGATGCCGAAGGTGGATGTCCCGTTGCCTATTGTCTGCAGCCGATTGCCGGCTCCGTGTATACCGGGTAATCAGCGACTTGACCCGTCGGTCAGCGCGATGCGCAAGCGGGTGCGGCTCAACGGGATGGGGGTCCGAAGAACCCGAACCCTGGCACCGGGATTGCGTATCTAATAGGGGTGAGCAGCAAGGGAGCGATCGCCATCATGTGCCTCATCGTCACCGCGGCCGTCGCGGCGGGGGTTCTCTACCTCCGTTCGCATCCTGCCGACCTCCCGGCAGTCCTTTCCCCGCGTCCCGTCGTGCAGGAGGACTCGTCCAAGGAGGACGAACGCTTCCGGGTCGCGCCGGTGGACGAGCCTGCCATGCCCCTCACGCCCGAGGAGGCGAAAAAGGCCGGCTTCATCCCCATGAAGGGCGGCGGGTACGTCTTCGAGCGGAAGGACGGCGTCGAGGGTGTCGCCGTGCCCGGCACGGTCCTGATGAACCGCGGCGTCGTCGAACTCTTCGCCTGCGGCGTCGGGGGCAAGGAGCACGAGAGCGTGCTGCGCATCGAGTGCGACATCCAGTCGTTCGACATGGCGCTCACGGGCTGCGGCTTCCGCCGCGGGCGGCTCCCGAAGGACCTCCGCGACAAAGGCGTCGAGCAGGGGGAGCGCCTCCTCCTCTTCGTGCAGTGGAAGACGAAGGACGAGCGGGTCGTGACCCACCGCGCCGAGGACCTCCTCCTCCACGTGAAGCGCGAGGCGCCGATGGCGCGTACCGGATGGACCTTCGTCGGCGGCTGGGTCGACGTCGTCGACCCGACGTCGACGCCGAAGGAAAGAAAGACGTACAAGGTCCTCGCCGCCGCGGCGAGCCGCTCGCTCGTGACGACCTGGCGGGACCCGTCGACCCTCTTCGACAACCCGAACCCCGACGCCGTGGACGACACCCTGTACGCCGCCAACTTCATGGTCGCGCCCCCGTCGGGGACGCGCGTCCTCGTGATCGTCCGCGCGCCGAGCGGGCGGGAACGCGAGGAGATCGCCAAAGCGGAGGAGGCGCTGTCCAAGTGATCGAACGGGAGCTCGGGGAGTTCCGGCGGGGGATCCGCCGGGCCCGCGCCGTCGAGCGCGCGGTTCGGTGGACGTTCTATGCCCTCCTGCTGGCGATCCTCGGCCTCGCGGGGACGAAGTTGCTCGGGCTGGCCCTCCCCGCTCCCCTCCTGCTGCTCGTCCCCGCCGTCCCCCTCGCCGCGGCGCTCCGCGAGGCGGGGCGCGCCTTCAGTCTTCGCGACTGCGCCGTCCTCGTCGACCGCGATCTGAAACTCGAGGAGCGCATCGCCACGGCGGTCGAGGGGGGAGGCTCCTTCGCCGGCGCGCTCGAGGCCGACGCCCGCAAGGCGCTGGGGCATGTGGACGCCCGCTCCGTCGGGCGCGTCCGCTGGCCGCGCGAGACGCCGTTCCTCGCGATCGCGGGGCTGGTCGTGCTGCTCCTCCTGGCGATCCCGGCCCCCGAGGGGACGGGCCGTTCGAACCCGGCGCTCCAGGGGACGGCCCGCGAGGAGAGTCGGAAGATCCTCGCCGCGGCGCGGGCGGCGGAGGAATCCCCGGACCCCGGGACCCGGGCGATGGCCGGCGAACTGCGCGAGATCGCGGCGCTCCTCGACCGCGGAACCC
Source organism: Planctomycetota bacterium (assembly GCA_016190175.1). Lineage (GTDB taxonomy): Bacteria > Planctomycetota > MHYJ01 > MHYJ01 > JACPRB01 > JACPRC01. The sequence continues at coordinate 10,098 of JACPRC010000008.1, read as the reverse complement.
CGGAGGCCGCGCGCGAGGCGCTGGCGCGGCTGCGCGCCCTGGAGGAACGGGCCGCGTCGCGGATGCTCGCCCCGGGTCTCACGGAGGCGGAGGCGGCGGCGCTGCGGGAGATCGCGGACCGCGCGGCGGGCAGCGGCGCCGCCCTGTCGCGCGTCCTCGATTCGGGCGCCCCTCCCGACGGGAAAGGGAACCCCCCTCCGCCGGGCGTCGTGAAGAAGATGGAGCGGCCCGGGCAGGGGGGCGGGGTCCACGCGTCGGACCGGCCCTCGTCCCAGGTCGCGAAGGAACTCGGATCGTCCGACCCCGCGCGGGTGGACGCGAGGGAGGCGGTCGCCCGCCGTCTCTCGCGCCGGGACTGGCCCGCGCGCGGCGACGCCGCGGTGAGAAGGTACTTTTCGGAGTGACCCCATGCGCATACTGGGAATCGTCCTCGCGGCGGCGCTGGCTCTGCCTGCGCCCTCCTCCGCCCTTCGGGCTTCGGCGGGCAAGCAGGAGAAGAAGGAATCGGAGTTGCGCAAGAAGCTGAACGCCGCTCATACGGGCGCCGCGGACTGGCTCTCCTCGCAGCAGGGCGCGGACGGGGCGTGGAAGCAGGGACCCCCCGGCCGCGAACAGCCTTCCGTCGCATTCACGGCTCTCGCGGTCACCGCGTTCGCGCGGGCGCCGAAGGAGCTGCGCGCGAAGGTCCAGCCCGCGATCGACCGCGGCGCCTCGTTCATCGTCTCGAAGCGCAACGAGGACGGCTCCTTCGGCGAGGGGCCCCGCGGCGCGTTCCTGAAAACCTACACGACCGCCCTCGCGGTCATGGCCCTGAGCGTGACCGACCGCGAGAAGTTCGCCGACCCCATCCGCGGCGGGCAGGCGTATCTCAAGCAGAACCAGCTCAAGGAGGGGGTCGATCGCGGAGGCAGCGGCTACGGCGACGAGGAGCCGACGAAGGAGGGAACGAAGAAGACGATCGCGAACCTCTCCACGACGGGCTTCACGGCCGAAGCGATGGAGTCGTCCGGCCTTCCGAAGGACGACGAGTTCTGGAAGCTCGTGATCGAGTTCGTCCGCCGCTGCCAGAACAACAGCGAGACGAACACGGACCGGGAGTTCGTCGAGAAGCTCAAGGCCGCCGGTCTCTCCGTCGGCGACGACGGCGGGCTCTACTACGCGCCCTCCCCGGACCGGAAGATCCACAAGGCGGGGACGGTCAAGGTCATCGACAAGGAGGTCGTCCAGAGCTACGGATCGATGACGTACCACGGGATCAAGACGTACCTCTTTGCGGGACTCGCGAAGGACTCGCCCGAGGTGAAGGCCGCGATCGACTGGGTCCGGAAGAACTACAGCGTCGAGGCGCACCCGGGGTTCCCCTTCGACGCCTCGAAGCGCAACCACCTCCGGGGGCTTTTCTACTATTATTACGTGATGGCCCGCGCGATGGACGCGATCGGCGAGCGGCCGTTCCGCACGTTCGACGGAAAAGAGCATGACTGGCCGGTCGAACTCGCCGGGCAGCTCCTTAAAACGATGAAGGACGGCAAGATGTGGGTCAACGAGAACCCGGCCTGGTGGGAGGACAACCCGCTCCTCGTCACGTGCTACGTGCTCAACACCCTCGATCTCCTGATGAAACATGTGGAATGACCGCTCGTCGCTTTGCCGCACCACACCAAAACCTCCCTGGGAGTTTTTGGTGTGCAGGTGAAACATGTCGAATGAACGTCGCGTCGGCGTCTGGCTCATCGGCGCCTGCGGGAGCGTGTCGACCTGCGCGATCGCGGGCGTCGAGGCGCTCCGGGCGGGCCTCATCGACCGCACGGGGATGGTCACGGACCTCGAGGACTTCCGCAGCCTCGACCTGGCCGCCCCGGAGAACTTCGTCTTCGGCGGCCACGAGGCCCGGCCCGCCGACTTGGTGAAGGAGGCGGAGGAGTTCGGGCGCGCCAACGGCGTCCTCACTCCCGAGATCCTCGCGGCCGCCCGGCCCGGCCTGGAGCGCGCCTCCGCGAACCTGCGGCCCGGTCTCACGTTGAACTGCGGCGACGGCCTCCGCCGCGTCGCCCCCGTCGCCGATCGCGACCGCCTGCCGCTCCCCGAGATCGTCGAGTCCCTCAAGCGCGACCTGGCCGAGTTCCGGTCCCGCCACGCCCTCGACGACCTGGTCGTGGTCAATCTCGCCAGCGCGGAGCGCGAGTTCGCGGCCCCGCGCGAGTTCGCCTATCTCGAGAGCTTCCTCGGCCTGCTCGCGGCGGACCGGCGGGAGCTCTTCCCGGCCAGCGTGCTCTACGCGACGGCGGCGCTGGAATCCGGCTGCCCCTACGTGAACTTCACCTCGTCGCCCGGATCGAGCCTGCCCGCGGTGGACGAGCTCTCGCGGCGCCACGGCGCGCCCCACGTAGGACGGGACGCGAAGACGGGGGAGACGCTGCTGAAGACGGCGCTGGCGCCGATGTTCGCGGCCCGGAACCTCCGAGTCCTGTCGTGGGAGGGGCACAACCTGCTGGGGAACCGCGACGGGCTGGTGCTGGACTCGCCCGCGCACAAGGAGGCCAAGCTGCGCGACAAGGACGCGGTCCTCCGCGACCTCCTGCCCGGGGGATGCGTCCATTCGCGCGTGCGGATCGACTACGTGCCATCCCTGGGCGACTGGAAGACCGCGTGGGACTTCATCCATTTCTCCGGATTCCTCGGCGCGCGGATGCACCTCCAGTTCACGTGGCACGGCTGCGACTCGGCTCTGGCCGCCCCCCTCGTCCTGGACCTCGTGCGTTTCGCGGAGTTCGCGCACCGCCGGGGGGAACGGGGCACGATGCGGCACCTGGCCTGCTTCTTCAAAGCGCCGTACGCCGTGGAGGAGCACAATTTCCACCTCCAGACGGAGATGCTCCTGGACTACGCGCAGGAACATCGGACCCGCTCGCGGCATCCGGCCGCCGCGGAGGCGGGGAGGCCGTGAGGACCCTCGCGCTCCTGGCGGTTCTGGCCGCGGGGGACGAGAAGTATTACCTGGGTAAGGAACTCATCGACCTCAACGACGTCGTCGCGATGGGCGGCCGGACCTACATCCGCGCGCGAAGGCTGGAAGGAGATCTCAAGATCGTCTGGCGCTTCGCGACCGGCGGAAAGACCGTCGGCGTCATGCGAGACGGCGTCGGCGGGAGGGCGCTGAAGATCGGCCCCGGCGAGGAGGCGCTCGTCCACTCCCGGGATCTCTTCCTCTCTCTCGACGCGATCCGCGACGTCCTCAACGCCAGGGTCGTCCGCGAAACGGGCAAGGTGGTCATCGACCCGCGGGCAAAGGCGGGGGCGGACCTCGAACCGCGCCGCTCGGCCCTGGGCCCCGGTGATCGCATGGTGGATTTCGCCTTTCCGCCGCTCCAGGGAGCCGACCCGGTGCAGCTTTCCAAGCACAGGGGGAAGCGCGTCCTCCTCGTGATCTGGGCCTCGTGGGACGCCTCCCGCGGCGGCCTGGCGGAGTGGCAGAAGATCCAGGCGGCCCATCGCAACGACGATCTTGCCGTCGTCGCCTGCGCCGTGGGCGCCGAGGGCGTGGAGCGCGGCCGGGCCTGCGTGCCCGGGAACGTCGTCTATGCGACCGCGCGGGACCCGCACTGGCGGCTCGTCTCCGCGTTCGGGCTCAGGACGTTCCCGCAGTGGGTCCTCGTGGACGAGGTCGGCTTCGTTCGCGCGACGAGCGACATGGAGAACCCCTCCCCTCCGGGACCGGAATTCGAGGAGGCCTTCGCGAAGCTCAAGGGAGACGAGGGCTCGAAGTTGCGGGCATGGATCCCCGACGAGGCGTGGAAGGCGAGGGACCTGGAGAAGGATCTGGCGAAGAAGGAGTCGGCGGCGCTGCGCCTCGCCCTGTCGCGGACGCTCTTCCGGGACGATCCGAACCGCGCGGCGGCCGAGGCGCGCAAGGCGCTGGCGGCGGATCCCGAGTCGTGGGAGGCGGCGATCCATGTCGCGGCGGCGCTCTGGCAGGGCGGCAAGAACGAGGAGGGGGTGGCCGCCCTCAAGGAGTACCTCGGCCGGAAGGACATCCACACGCTCGTACGCCGGCAGAAGTGGGCGGTGGAGTTTCCGGAGAAGGTCTACGCGGACGTCCTCGACGCGGAGTGGCTTCGGGAGCAGGAGGAGAAGGAACGGAGGGGGGAGTAGGGAAGAAAGCGTCTTCGGCGCACGGATCCCGGACCCCGGACGTATCATAGGGGTGGAGCGACGATTCTCGGAGGGACTCATGGTGCGCGCCCTTTGGATCCTGCCGCTGCTCGCGTCCGCCGCCGCGGCCCAGGAGGACGGCCGGAAGAACTTCGCGAGCTGCGCGAGCTGCCACGTAGCGCCGGATCGCACCCTCGCGCCGGATCGCCGCTGGATCGAATCGATCATGACGAGCGCCTGAGTCGGCGCCCCGGGCAACCGTGGGTTGCTCGCGAAGCGCCGCGGCATCGTCGACTACCTGCTCTCGTCTTCGGCGCCCCGGCTCCCGCGCGTCGACGCGTCGTCCAAGCCGTCGGCGCGCGCCGGTTCCCTTTCGGTCGACTTCGAGGACGGCTACGTGGTCCTCGTCCCCGAAGGGAAGGGCTTCGACGCCGCGGTCCGGCTCCTCTGGGCGAAGAAGGACTCCTCGCGCGCGAGGCCGCTGGAGCCGGGGAAGTACCGCGTGCGACGGTACGTCCTCGCGCGGACCGACGGCGCAGGCACGGAGTGGAACGTCTGGGCGACCGGCGAGGGGCGCGAGGTGACGGTCCACGAGGGAAAGGAGACGCGGCTCGATGTCGACCAGGACGTCTCGCTGAAGATGCGGGCGGAGCGCAAGGGCGGCCGCGTGGCGGTCCAGGGCTCCTTCGCCGGCGACTCCGGCATGGGGCTCTCGCTCGTCAAGGGCAAGGCGCGGGTCGTAGTGGGCTGGAGGATCTCCTCCGGCGAATCGGTCCTTGCGAAGGGGGAGTGCGCGTACGGCTGAGGCGGCGGCTTCGCCGGCTCCTGGAAGGGGTCGCAGGAATCGGGCGCGACGGCGCGGCTCGACATCGACGCGGGGCCGTTCAAACTGAAGGGCGATTCGCCGGAACAGGCGATCGGGAGATGAAGGAGGGGCGGGGAAGGCCCCGCCCCCGGCGTTTCTACTGTTCGATCCAGATCTTCCACGTATACTCCACGCCGTCCTTGAACTCGGCGCTCCGCTCCTTGACGAGCTTCCCGTCCGAGTAGACCTGCAGCTTGTGCCGGCCGGCGGTCGTGCGGATCCGTTCGGAGCCTCCCGGATAGACGCGGTCGGACGCGCGCTTCCCGTCGACGTAGAAGACGAGCACGTGCTCCGTCGTCTGGTTGATGAACGTCAAGCCGACGCCGCGGCGCGCGGCGACTTCGTCGGCGGTCGCGGGGGCGTTCGCGGTCAGGGCCGTCGCGGCCAGGAACGCGCCGATCACGAGAGTCTTCATCCTGTTCTCCTTTCGTTCCGTGAGGTTCGTTACGCCCCACGGATCAGGAGCGGCGACGGGACGGCTGGAAAAATCGGATGCGGCGGATCTCCGGCGGCTGAAGGCTGATGGCTGAGAGCGGATGGCTATGAGATCAGCGGCAGGTCCTGCCGCTCGTCGTCCTTCGGCTTGGCCTCGGCGGGCCCTTGACGCGGCGCTGCGCCGCCGTGCGGCGCACCGCCTCCGGCGGTCCGGTCCGCCGGACCGGGCGCCGTGTCAAGGGCGGGCGGCGGCGCGGGCGCCTCCTCGAGCGGGACCTCCTCGGCATCGCCTGCGGTGGACGCTTCCTCCAACGGGATTTCCTCGATCATCTCCGCGGAAGGGGCCTCCTCGACGGAGATCTCCTCCAGAGGAACCTCGGTCTCTTCCGGCTCGGACGCCTCCTCGATCTCGGGGACCTCCTCCAGGGGGACCTCGGCCGGCTCGGGGGGGGGGGCGGCGGGCAGGATCCGCTCGGCGTCCGGCTTCAGCGCCAGGTGGCGCACGCCGGTGTCGCCGCGCGAGAGCGGGACGGCGGAGGCGGCCTTCTCGTCGGCCGGCCTGGGCCGGAGCAGCCTCCGCGTCGTGTCGTCGAACTTCGTCTCCTTCGTCACTTCGGCGCGCGCGATCATCACCTCGGTCGACTTCTGGATCTCCTTGAGCGCCTTCGTCTCCTCGATCGCGGCGTCGAGGCATCCCTCGGCGATCGCCCGGAGCGGGTCGCGCGCCAGGCGGATCCCCTTCACCTCGATCGGGAACTGGATCTTCTCGAACTCCTCGCGGAAGACGTCGATGAAGCCCAGGACAAGAGACGTGCCGCCGGCGCAGACGATCTCGATCGGCCGCGAGAAGGTCGGCATGTTCTGCGCCGTCCCGAACTTCTGCTTGATCATCTCCAGCGTGTACTGGATCAGGTTGCGATAGTAGATGACGATCGCGTCCTCGACGCGGTCGCGCGGTTTCCTCAGGTCGACGCCGCTCTCCTTCACCGCGCAGACCTGGGGGACGGGCATTCCGAGCGCCAGGGAGACGTTCTGGTCGATCCAGTCGCCGCCGCGCGAGGTGGAGAAGGTCAGCGCGGGGACGCTCTTGTAGGCGACGCAGACGTTGAACATCCCGCCGCCGCAGGAGACGCCGATGCCGGTGTAGTCCTCTTTCGGCAGCTCCGCGAAGACGACGGCGTGGCCTTCGAGGACCGGCTTGGGCGTGTAGCCGAGCTTGCGGAGCACCGCCTCCAGCGCGCCTCGGTGGTAGATGACGTTGCGCTCGGCATCCACGGGGTCCGCGGGGACGGAGAAGGCGCAGACCTCGCCGACCTCCAGGGGCGTGCCGACGAGCTGGGCGATGAGGAGGCTCACGATGAGGAGCGCCTCGGGCTCGACGGGGGAGATCATGCCGTCCTTCATCGGTCGGCGCGTGTTCTTCTCGAAGATGTTCGCCAGCTCGAACGCGGGATCCCCTATCACGTAGCCCTTCTCGTTCTGGACGATGTAGTCGATGCCCAGCTTCATGAGCATCTTCTTCGTGAAGGTGTCGCTGCGGACGTCGAGGAAGGCGTTGCGCTGGATGTTGAAGACGGGCTCGCCCTCCACCCTCTTCGCGGCGGCGCAGATGTTCACGGTCCCGACGTCCAGGCCGCGGCCCAGCTCGAGGGGGAGCTTCCCGAACGAGACGACGGCCCGGTCTTCCGCGGGTCTCCCGGGCGCGGCCGCCTCCGCCTCCGCGGGCTTCTCGCGCCCGAAGTTCCGGATCGAGTCCAGGAGGCGCTTCGTCGGTCCCTCGCGGTCGAGGCTCTCCTTGAGCTCGAAGAAGAAGTCCCAGTAGCGGGAGGCGTCGCGCTCCGTCGGCGCCTTCTCGGCCGCGCGCACGAGCTTGGAGATCTCCTTGACCCATCCGACGCTCAGGTTCTTCTCGACGGCGATCTCGGCGATCTGCTTCTGCCGGGCCGCGGCGGCGACCTTGGAGATCTCGAGGAGATGCCCCTCGGAGAGCAGGCCCTTCGCCCCGAGCTCCGACACCTCCTCGCTGAGGCGCTGGAGCGCGAGGACCTTGTAGATCTGGGCCTTGGACAGGCCCTTGCTCTGCAGCCTCTGGAAAAGCTGCTCTCCGAACCCCTTCTTCGCGTCGGACATGGACTCAGCTCTGCGTCTGGGCCCCCTCCAGCAGCGCCGCCGTCAGCGCCCCCTTGGCCGTCGCGTTCAGGGGGTCGCTCGCCAGCCGGAGCTCCTTCACGGCGATCGGGAACTCCATCTCCTTGAAGACGGCGCGCACCAGCTCGATGAAGTTCCCCGCCATCGAGGTCCCGCCGGAGAAGACGATCGGGATCGGGTCGGGGAAGCTCGGCATGTTCTCGGCCGCCACGAACCGTTCCTTGATGTTCGTCAGCGTGTAGTTGATCAGGTTCCGGTAGTAGATCGAGATCGCGTCCTCCTCGCGCGTCTTCGGCTTCATGAGGTCGACGCCCTTCTCCTTGATGAAGGAGGCCTTCGCCGGCTTGATCCCCAGGACGGTCGCGACGTTGTTGTCGATCCAGTCGCCGCCCCGCGAGGTCGAGAAGAAGAGGGCGGGCATGGACTTGTACGCGACGCAGATGTTGAACATCCCGCCGCCGCAGGAGATCCCGATCCCGCTGAAGTCCTCCTCCGCGAGCTCCGCGTAGACGATCGCGTGCCCCTCCACGATGTGATGCGGGGTGTATCCGAGCTGCTTGAGGACCGCGTCGAAGAGGTCCTTGTGGTAGATGACGGACATGTCGCTGTCGATCGGGTCGCCGGGGACGGAGTAGTAGCAGATCTCCCCCTTCGTCCTCGGCTCGCCCAGGATCGAGGAGATGAGGAGCTTCATGACGCCGAGCGCGTCGGCCTCCTTGGGCGAGATGAGGCCGTCCTTCATCGGGCGTCGCGTCGGCTTGTTCAGGACGTTCGCCAGCTCGAAGGCGTGGTCGCCCAGGACGTACATCCGCTTGTTCTGGACGACGTACGGCACGTTCAGCTTCGTGAGCATGTTCTTCGTCGGCACGTCCATCGGGACGTCCATGAAGACGTTCCGCTTCAGGCGGAGGACGACCTCGCCCTTCTCGTTCTGCTCCGCCGCGACCAGGTTGACCGTGCCGATGTCCAGCCCCTTGCCGTACTGGATCGTGCTTTCGTTCGCCACCCCAGTGCCCTCCTGAAAATGATCCGCCTAACCGAAGACCCGGAGACTCGGAGACGCCGGGACCGGGAGACGACGTGCCCCCCGTTCCCCGTGTCCCCTTGTCTCCCCGTCTCCTTGTCCCCGTTGCATTCGGAACCCCAGTCTTCTATCTCGGTTCGTCCTTCTTCTCGTCGGGCTTCGCCGGGCCCTTCCGCAGCGCCTTGAGACGGTCCAGGGCGCTGGAGATCTTGCCGGAGGTCTTCGCTTCGACCTCCATCTTCTTCAGGTTGCTCTCCAGTTCCTCGCCGATCAGCCCCTCGATCGTCATCTGGCTGGGACGGAACTCCACGTCGCCCGGGAGGGAACCCGTCGCCGAGGTCACGCCGCCGGCGATCGAGCGCAGGCGCAGGTCCGTGAGCTTCTTGTTCACGCCCTCGATGGCCTTCGTGAAAAGCTCCGTGAGCCTCTTGAAGAGCTCCTCGTCGGACTTCTTCATGTCCTCCATCGTCGTGGCGAGTTTCTGGGACATCTCGAGGTTCTTCGCGTTCATCTCGGCGAGCTTCCCCTGGAGCTCCTCGCGCCGGGCGGCCTCGTGCTCCCGTTCCTCGAGGAGCTTCCGCGAGAACTCCGCCTCCTTCTCGCCGGCGATCCGCTGCTCCGTGTCCGAGATGCGGCGCTGGAGCTCGGCGATGAGCTGCTGCTGGGACTTGACGCCCTCCTCGAAGCGCGCGTCCGCCTGCCGGTGCAGATCCTCCTCGCGCCGGGCGGCCTGGCCGCGGACTTCCTCGATCACGCTCTGCTGCGCGCGCCGCGCCTCGTCGCCCCCCTGGTTGCGCGCGTCCGCGAGCTGCCCCTTGAGGTCGTCCACCTGCTGCTGCATCACGGACTTGCCTTCCTCGTACCGCTGCTTCGCCATCTCGTCCGTGTACCGCCGCTGGAGCTTGAGCTGTTCCTGGAGATTCTCGATCTGGGCGGCGAGCGCCGCCTTGTCCTTCTCCATCAGCTCCGCGCGGTCCTTGCTCTCCTGGAACTCCTTGACCAGCTTGTCGAGCTCCTTGCGGGAGGCCTCGACGAGCTTGGCGCGGTCGGTCTCGGACAGGAGGTTGGTCTTCGTGGCGATGATCCGCTGGACCGCCTCGCCGATCATGCGGGTGATCGCGGCCTCGTCCAGGACCTTGACGCGGTAGATCCCCTTCTTGGCGAGCTCCTGGAGGGTCGTCTTCGAGGCGCTCTGCTCGATGACCTTCCTGACGTCGATGGGATTGCCCTGCGGATCGGCCATGAAAGGTCCCTGTACGGGGCCGGAAAACCGCGCGGTACAAGGCGATTATACTGCCGTCCGAAAACGGGTGTCAAGCAAGGGGGGGCCGATACAGTTCCGACGAATACGCCCCGCGCTGGCGGGCGCCGCGGGGTGGACGGCGCGTCACAGCGCGGGCCGTGAGAGGGCGAGGGGGCGTCCGTTGCAGCGTCGGAGGGCTCTGCGGCGTCGGAGGGGATGTCGCGGCGGGTC
>JACPRC010000072.1 GCA_016190175.1 Planctomycetota bacterium | reverse complement strand
GTCATCACGATGTAGTAGCAGTCGTTCTCGCCGCCGACGTCGTGGACCTGGACGATGTTCGGATGCTCGAGCTACGCGGCCGCGATCGCCTCGCGGTGGAAGCGGGCGAGGAACTCGGGGTTGCGGGTGAAGTCCGGAGGCAGGAGCTTGACGGCGACCTTCTTCTGGAGGAACTGGTGGTGGCCGAGGTAGACGTTCCCCATGCCTCCCTTGCCGATCAACTTGACGAGGAGGCACTTCCCGATGACCGTGTTGAGGAAACGGTCCTTCTTTTGTGCGGCCTCTTCGGGCATCGCAGATTCACCCCGTTAGACTCCGCCTCTGCTGCGCACCGGCCTCCCCGGCGGGATGCCGTAGGGGTTCGGAGGACTCCGGTCCTCACCCGCCGGAGTCTAACGGGGTTCACCCGGCAGACCCAGCGAGTCTAGCAAAACGGCGGGGGCCAAGTCCAAAGTCCGCGACGACCCCCCAGACCCGAACCCCGGCGCTCCCCCATGGGATATACTACACGATGGAGGCCGTCTTGGCTGAAGTTCCTTACATCTGCCCCTCATGCCGTCAGCCCTATCGGGTCCGCGACCCGAAGCCCGGCGCCGCCTTCAAATGCCGCAAGTGCGCGACGCCCCTGGAGCCCCGGCTCGAACTGGCCGGCGAGCCCGAGAGACGCGTCTGGGAAATCCCCGTGCGGCTCGGACGCTACATCATCGAGGGCGAGATCGGCCGGGGCGGAATGGGCGTCATCTACAAGGGCCGCCAGGAGGGTCTCGACCGCGTCGTCGCCGTCAAGATGATGCTCCCGGGACCCGGCGGCGACGCCGAGTTCGCGCGCCGCTTCGAGCGCGAGGCGCGCGCCGCCGCGGCCCTGCGCCACCCGACCATCGTCACCGTCCACGAAATCGGCACGTACAGGGGACAGCCCTTCTTCACGATGGATTTCGTCGACGGGAAAGGGCTCGACCGCGCCGTCCTCGACGAGCCGTTCCCGCTCCGCCGGACGGCCGAGATCGTCCGCGATGTCGCGCGGGCGATCCACTACGCGCACGGGGAGGGGATCGTCCACCGCGACCTCAAGCCCGCCAACATCATGATCGACCGCGACGGCGCGCCGCGGGTCACCGATTTCGGCCTCGCCAAGGACCTGGGCTCCGAGTCGATGCTCTCCGTCACCGGGGAGGTGCTCGGGACGCCCGCGTACATGAGCCCCGAGCAGGCGGAGGGGAAGATCCACGAGATCGACGCGCAGAGCGACGTCTACTCGCTCGGGGCGATCCTCTACTGGCTCATCACCGGACGCCCGCCCTTCGATGGGCCCAGCGTCGCCGCCACGATCCACAAGGTGGTGTACGAGTACACGACCGAGCCCGTCCGGCTCGACCGCCGGGTCCCGGCCGACCTCTCCGCCGTGTGCATGAGGGCCCTGGAGAAGCGGAAGCAGGACCGCTACGCGACCGCCGCGGAGCTCGCCGACGACCTGGACCGCTTCCTGCGGGGCGAGCCCGTGCGCGCGAAACCGATCTCGAGCTGGGAGAAACTGCGCCGCAGGCTCCGCCGCCACCGCGCCGCCGTCGCCGCCGTGGCCGGAGTGACCGGCGTTTCCCTCCTCGCGATCGTGCTCGTGGTTCTCTTCGTCGGAAAGAGCGAACTGGACCTTATCGAGCGGAACCTGAAGGACCCGCCGATGCGCGTCGCGGCCGCGGGATCGCTCTTCGAGGGGCTCGACGGGCGCTGGTCGGGCCGCGAGAAGTCGCGCGCGCGCCGGCTCGCGCTCGATATCATGGCCGACCGCGATGGGAAGATCCGCGAGATCGCCGTGGCGGCGTTCGAGCGGGGCAGGCTCGACGACTGGAGCGAAGGGCGCGAGGCGCTGGCGGCGGTCCTCGACCAACCGGGACCGCTCCGGCCCCGCGTGATCCGGTGGTTCGCGGCGCGGAAGGACCGCTCCATCGCGCCGCGGATGGTCCGTCTGCTCGGCGAGAAGGATGTGCGGCTGGAGGCGATCCGCTACTTCCACGCGGTGCCCGACCCGGGAGCCTTCTACGCGCTCGGGCTGCTCGTCACGGACCGCGAGGTCGGCGAGGAGGCGCGGGAGGCGCTCCGGCGCCAGTACGTGGACAAGGTCGTCGCGGTCTTCCGGCCCGGCTCGGGGGTGAGCGGCACGATCGCGGAGCTGGGCCGGGTCGTGGACGAACACAACCGGAGGATCGAGGAGATGCTGGACCCGCGCGGCCCGCGGGGGCCGAAGGACGAGGTGGAGGCCGCGATCGCGGTGCTGGCGTCGGGAGATCCTGCGTCGCGCCTCAAGGCGGCGTACGAGCTCGGGGAGAAGGGGGACCCGCGCGCGCGGGAGCCGCTCCTCGCGGCCCTCGCGGACGAGGACGACGGCGTCTCGCGCATGGCCGCGGACGCGCTGGCCCGCGTGGGCGCCAGGGAATGCCGCGACCGGCTCGTCGAGATGCTGAAGGACTCGCGCGCCCGCGTGCGGCGCAACGCCGCGTTCGTGCTGGGGAAGCTCGGGGACAAGTCGGTGCTGGACCGGCTGATCGAGGCCTTCAAGGCGGAGAACGATCGCGAGGTGCAGTTCGCGCTCCACGACGCGATCGCGGCGTTGAGGTGAGGGGCAGTGCCGCCGCGCGCAAGTCCGGGCCTTCGCCACGCCGCCCGCCTTCGCTCGCCTCCGGCGAGCTACGGCGTGGTCACGCCGAAGC
>JACPRC010000076.1 GCA_016190175.1 Planctomycetota bacterium | reverse complement strand
GGGCTGTCCAGTGGAATCGGCCCGCAGGGCCGATGGAACTGCCCGAAGGGCGCTTTGTTCATGAGGGCGGCGAAGCCCTCATGAATAAAGCGGGCTAGCCATCAGCCTCGCAGTCGTCTCAGATAGCTGATGGCCGATAGCTGATGGCTGACGGCTTACTCGCGCGGTCGCGGCAGCACCGCCCGCGGCTCCCACCGGAATCCCCGGAACCGCAGCACCGCCCTGGCGGCGGCTCCCGTCTGGCGGTCCGTGACCCCGACCTTCTGGCCCGACGGCAGCTCGATCGTGCAGCAGTCGCCGCGGCCCAGCAGCTCGAAGTAGACCACGGCCTCGTCGAAGAACGAGGCCGGAAGCGGCTCGTCCTTCCAGCCCAGCCGGCGGACGCGGAGCGTCTCCTCGAGAATGGCGCGGATCGGCGAGAGGCGCACGACCGCCTCCTTCGACAGGAAGACGGAGACGACGACGGCCTCGGGAGCCAGCAGCGCCTCCCCGGCGTGCGCGCCGAGGACGCTCGACCGTCCGCGGAGCAGCCTCACGGCCTCGGACAACCCCTCGATCCGCGCGTCGGAGCACAGGCAGGAGCGCGGAAACAGGTAGATGCGGATGCGGTGCAGCGCGGCCTTTTCGTCGAGCGCCGCCTCGGCGTAGCCCGCCACCACCCGGTCCCGCAGCCCCCTCGCGCGCTCCCGCACCGGCTCGCCGCCGCCGGCCGCGAGCGCGAACAGCGCGGGCAGCGCGGCGGGCCCCCGCTCGTAGATCCGCTCCGCGTTCTTCGCGCGGAGCGATTCGTCCTTCTCGGCGAGGAGCTTCGCTATCTCCTTCTCGTCGAAGGAAAGAAGCAACACGAGCAACGTCGGCATCCGAGACTCTTATCGGCCGCGATCCCCCCGGCGGATCAGTCCCTCTTCCTCCGGCCATCCGCCCCGTCGGACACGTCAGATCCTCACCGTGATTCCGAATGCGACCTGATGGGCCACCGGCGCGACGCGGATCGTGCCGCCGGGCGCGTCGAGCGGGTCCAGGTCCGCGTACGTGATCTTGACCTCGACGAAAACCGCCACCGGCCCGGCGACGAGGGCCGACAGACCCGCGAACGCCTGATAGCCCAGCCCGCCGAACACGTAGCCGCCCGTCGACTCCGTCCCGATGCTCGCCTCCGCGTGGGGGATGACGATCCCCATTCCCGCGCCGAGATACGGCTCGAAGCGCGACCAGAACGACTCCTCCTCGAAGAGGAACCGGTACATCGCGTTCGCGAAGACGAAGTTGAGGCCGTGCGTCAACTCGAACGACGCGATCGTCTGGTCGATGCGTTCATCGCCGTCCACGGGAAGCCCGTCCCGCATCCCGGAGACGCGCACGACCTCCTCCACTTCGGCGATCACCTTCGCATGGATGAACTCGAGGCCGATCCCCCAGGCGGAACGAGCCCCGAAGAAGATCCCGGCGCGCAGGCCGTAGTACGGCGGCGCGCGGAAGGAACGATTCTCCCACGGGACGTCCTCGAACGTGAGATCCGTGCCGGGCCGGCGGAGGTCGAGATCCGAATCGACCGTGAACTCCGCGCCCCCGTAGACCGAGAAGAAGAACTGCGGCCGGTCGTCGCCGCCGGGTTCGGTCTGCAGCGCGCACAGGAGGATCGCCGCCGTCGCCATCGCCGGCCAGTCTACCGCTTCAGGAAGAAGAGTGCAACCAGGTCCACGATGAACAGCAGCACGATCACCGCCTCGAGGAAGAGCATCCGCCGGTCGTAGGTGTCCGTGTGCACGAGCTGATAGAGGTGGTCGAGCTGGACGAGCTTCTGGTCCACCGTGGACTCCCAGTGGCCCAGGTGGAACCGGTCCTTGCACGCGAGGTAGACGCGCGCGAGGTACCAGTCGCCGACGAACTTCGTGATGTTCGTCACCTCCTCGGACATCTTCGTGATGTCCATCCGGATGGCGCGCAGCGTGCGCAGCGCTTTCTGGGGACTGGAGAAGAACTTCCTCTTCGTCGAGTAGGACTCCAGATCGTCGTAGGCGTCGAGGAAGAAACGGTCGAGGCGGTCGTCGAGGAGGTGGAACTCCTCGAGCTGGAGGTTCGCGAGTTCGATCACGTAGATCACGTCGTCGTAATACCCGCTCTGGTCCACGATGAGCGCGGCGTCCCAGTCGACGACCGCGAAGTCCGTGTTCGTATAGGAGAGGGACTGGCGGAGCGTCTCGCGGATCTGGTCCTCGGAGAGCCGGTCGGGGATCGCCTCCTCGGTGAGCAGGGCCGCGATCTCGCGGCCGTGGGTGCGGGCCCATCCGGGGACGCCGCCGGGGGCGACGCCCTCGATCGCCTCGAGGCAGAAAACGGTGTACGCCTCGACCGGCGGCTTCTCCGGCGCCGGTTTGTCCATGTACGCGGCCAGCTCGCGCGTGAGCTGCGCGCAGAGGCCCTCCGCGCGGCGGTCGAGGGGCGCTCCGCCGATCGTGAGGCGATGGTACGCCACGAGGTCGTCGAGGGATCCCGTCTCGAACGGGATCTCGTACGAGATCGACAGCACGCCGATGTCGAAGAGTTTCACGAACGGCCTGAGGGAGACCCGCCCGACGCTGCTTTCGACCTCTTCCGGTTTCAGGCCGATGGTGAGCGGCTGGTAGATCCGGACGTCCTTGGGCGCGGTCGCGCCCACGCGGATCTGGAACGGGAACGGCTTCTCGGAGAGGACCTCGCGGATCGAGGCGGTTCGGATCTCCGCGGAGACGTCGAAGGCATAGAGGTAGACGACCGTGCCCTTCACACCCCCATCTTACCAATTCCCTCGCAGGATCGTGCGGGCCGCGACGACCGTGTCGCTCTTCGACGGCGGCCTCCGCTCACCCTCGTTCGCGAAGCGCTTCGGAGGGTGAGTCGCCCTCAAAGAGAAGACCGGCACCGGGCGACTCATCTCCCGGTTTCCTGCGCCTTCCTCGCCTCCGCGACCTCCTCGGCAAGCGCGAACGGCACCGGCTCGTAGTGGTCGAAGCTCATCGCGAAGGTGGCCGAGCCCCGGGAGAGCGTCCGGAGCTGCGTCGCGTAGCCGAACATCTCCGCCAGCGGCACCGCCGCGCGCACCTCCTGCGACGTCCCGCGCGCCGCCATCTCCTCGATCCGCCCGCGGCGCGACGCCAGATCGCCGTTCACGGCCCCGAGGTGCTCGGTCGGCGTCACGACGTTCACGGTCATCACGGGCTCCAGCAGCGCCGGGCCTGCGCGCCGGAGCAGCTCCTTGAAGCCCATCGAGGCGCAGGTGTGGAACGCCCGCTCGCTCGAATCGACCTCGTGGTAGTCGCCGTCCGCCAGCGTGACGCGGACGTCGACGACGGGGAAGCCCGCGTACGCGCCCTTCCGCATCGCCTCGATGATCCCCTTCTCCACGGCGGGGACGTACTCCTTCGGAACGTTCCCGCCCTTCACCTCGTTGACGAACTCGAACCCCGCGCCCGCCGGAAGCGGCTCCAGGACCAGCGACACTCGCGCGAACTCGCCGCGCCCGCCCGTCTGCTTCACGAGCTTCTGGTCCACCTCCGCGCCGGCGGTCGCCGTCTCCCGGTACGCGACCTGGGGCCGGCCCACCTTCGCCGCCACCCCGTGCTCGCGCCGCAGCCGGTCGACGAGGATCTCCAGGTGCAGTTCCCCCATCCCCGCGATGAGGGTCTCCCCGGTCTCCGGCTCCACGGAGACGAGGAACGTCGGGTCCTCCTCCGACAGTTTCGCGAGCCCGAGCGAGAGCTTGTCCTCGTCCGCGCGCGACTCGGGCCGGATGCTCACGGAGATCACGGGCGCCGGGAAGTCCATCGCCTCCAGCACCACCGGGTGCCCCTCGTCGCAGATGGTGTCGCCCGTCAGCGCGCTCGTCAGTCCGACGACGGCGCCGATCTCGCCCGCGTCGAGCGACTCGCGCGCCACGGCCCGGTTCGCGTGCATCTCGAAGACCCGCCCCACGCGTTCCCGCCGGTCCCGCGTCGCATTGAGGACGTACGATCCCGCCCGCAGCTTTCCCTGGTACACGCGCACGTACACGAGCCGCGAATGGCGGTCGCTGGCGACCTTGAAGGCGAGCGCGACGAGCGGGCCCTCCCGGGCCTCCGGCGCCGGCAGGTATTCGATCACCGCGTCGAGGAGGCGGCGGATGCCGATGTTCCGCACCGCGGAGCCGCACAGCACGGGGACGATCTTCCGCGCGACCGTGGCTTTGCGGAGCGCGTCGCGGAGCTCCTCCTCCGTCGGCTCGACGCCCGCGAGGTACTTCCCCAGCAGCGCGTCGTCCGCCTCGCTCGCCTTCTCGATGAGGTTGCGGCGCCACCGCCCTACCTCCTCCCGCAACGCCGCGGGGACGGGCACCTCGTCGAAATGGATCTTCGTCCCCCTCTCCTCGAACACCGTCTCGACGTTGCGCGTGAGGTCGACGTAGCCGCGGAACGCTTCCCCCTCCCCCACCGGGAGCAGGACCGGCACCGCATTCGCGCCGAGTTCCTCCTGGATCTTCCGGACGACGCCGTGGAAATCGGCGCCGACGCGGTCCATCTTGTTCACGTACGCGATGACGGGCACGCCGTACTTCGCCGCCTGATGCCAGACGCCCACGGACTGCGGCTCGACCCCTCCGACGGCGCAAAAGAGCGCGACCGCGCCGTCCAGGACGCGCAGCGACCGCTCCACCTCGACCGTGAAATCGACGTGGCCGGGCGTGTCGATGAGGTTGATCCGGCAGTCCTTCCAATCGACGGTCGTCGCCGCCGCCGTGATCGTGATCCCCCGCTCGCGCTCCTGCTCCATCCAGTCCAGGGCGGTGGAGCCGTCGTCGACGTTGCCGATGCGGTGGATGCGGCCGGCGAAGTAGAGGATGCGTTCGCTCGTCGACGTCTTGCCGGCGTCGATGTGCGCCATGATGCCGATGTTGCGGATAAGGGGAGCTTCCATGGGCGAAAGGGGGGGACTATATCATCCCCGCAGCGCGGAGACAATCTCTTCCCCGAGTTCCCCTGCCCGCCATCGCCGGACGCCGGGGACCGCCGCCAGTTCCTCGCGCGTCTTCGGGTCCGCCAGCGCGATGCGCTCGATCAGCCGCTGGGGCAGCAGCACGCCCGGATCCAACCCCGTCCGCTCCGCCGCCTTGACGCGCCATCCCTTGAGGCGGTCCACGCGACGCGAGCACTCCCACGTCATCCGCTTCCCGCGCCGGTCCGGGAAGGTCGGCCGTTCCCCTTCGGGGAGCGACAGCGCCCGCCGGACTGCCTCGACGATCTCCCGCCCGTGGCCGTTGCGCACGGACGACGAGAGACCGCCGATCGGGCCGAGCGCCGCCGCGTCGCGCGGCTGGCGCACCGCGATCCGCATGAGCGCCTCGTCCCCCACCACCTTGAAGAGCGGCCGGTCCAGCGCGCGCGCCCACTCCTCGCGCAGCGCGAAGACCTCCTTCAGGACCGCGAGTTCGAGGGGACGAAGATCGCGCGCGCCCCGCGCGCCGAGGAAGTCGGCGGGTCCGCGCCGCACCGCCGGAAGGGTCTCCTCCACGAGGGCCTCGCACTCCTCGCGCACCCACGCCTCGCGTCCCCGGCGGCGGAGCTCGTCGAGCAGCTTGTCGCGCAACCCGACGAGATGGCGGACGTCCTCCGCCGCGTACCGGACCTGCGCCGGGGTCAGCGGCCGCAGCGACCAGTCGCACCGCTGCGCCGTCTTCGAGAGCCGCACGCCCAATTCGCCTTCGAGGAGCGGCGCAAGCCCGAACGCCCGACGGCCGAGGAACTGCGCCGCGATCTGCGTGTCGAAGAGCGACCGGATCGTGAAAGCGAAATCCCGCTTGAGGAGCGTGAGGTCGTACTCCGCGCCGTGCAGGACCTTCTCGATCCGCGCTTCAGCCATCACGCCCGCGAGCCCGGAGACGTCGCGGACGGCCAGCGGGTCGACCAGCCACACGCACTCCGGCGGTCCGGCGATCTGGAGGAGACAGACCTTCTCGAAGTAGTGGTAGAAGCTGTCGGACTCGGTGTCCAGAGCGAAGGCGGGGCACGCGCCGAGGGCGCGCGCCGCCTCGGTCAGTTCCTCCGGTTTGCGGATCCAGCGAGGTTCGATGTGGCGAGGATAGGCGCGGCCGCGCTCGGAGTCAAGGGCGCACCGTCTTCTCGCAGGCGATCTCGACGCCGCGGCGGAGCATCTCCCCCTTCAGCGCGTTCTCGGCGTCCGTGTAGGCCCGCTCCCAGACGACCATGACGGGGCGGCCGTCCTGCTTCGCCGCGCGCACCGCCTCCTCCGCGGAGGCGTCGCGCCCGTCCACGCGGATGGCCGAGCCGGCGACCGTGACGACGAAGTAGGCGTTCTCGGACGGTCCCCCGGAAGGAGCCGCGGCCGTCCCGCCTCCGAGCCCCAGCCCTCCGCCGCAGCCCCGCAACCGCAGGATCTCGGCGACCGCGATCGCCAGCGCCGCGACGACGGCGACGGCCAGGAGCCACTTCACCCGCCGCATTCTCACTCCCCCGCCCGATACCCTTCGCGCGTCAGATAGAATCGCTTGTTCGGATACCGGATTCGCAGCGCGTCCTGCGTGAGGATCTCGAGGACGTCCTCCACGAGGTCCTTCTGCGTCTTGAGCAGCCGTCCCCAGGAGAAGAACACGATGACGAGGTCCTTCGGTTCCTCGAACTCCGCGAAGGCCTTCCCGATCCGGCTTCGCAGCTCCGCCTCGTTGGACGAGAGCGTCAGCCGCACGGGCGGGCCGTCGTTCAGCCGGACCTCCGCCGAGTGCTCGTCGCGCAGGTGGACCATCCAGCTCGTGACGTGCCGGTTGTAGGACTCGATGCGCGCCAGCCGGCGCAGCACCGCCTCCGCGGGCTCCGACTGCCACCGGTCGAGCGCCTCGCGGATCTTCCGCGCGTCCTCGCGACTCGCCCCCGCCATGGCGCGGAAGAACTGATCCTCGGGGACCCGTCCGAACATGCCGTGGAGCACGCGGGCGATCTGCCGGACGTGCTCCTCGAGCGAGCGGTTCTTCTCCCGCAGCTCCTCCAGCTCGCGAAGCAGCTTCTCCCGCTCCCCGCGGAGCGCCTCGTTCTCGCGCGCGACGCGCCGCGCCGAGTCCTCGGTGTCGCGCCGGATCTCCGCCTCGCTCCGCGCCGTCGTCGCCGTCCGGGCCAGCACGAAGCTCGACTGGATCTGGTACGCGAAGAGGACGAGCAGGACCATGTCCAGCAGCGGCGTGAGGTTCGTGATGAGACGTCGGCGCATCATCCGACCGTCGTCGAGTTGAACCTGACGACCTCCATCTCCATCTGGCCGATCCAGGCGCGGTACTCCTCCGCCTGCTTGTATCCCGACTCCAGTTTCGCGGAGATCCACTGGAAGAGCGGGATGAAGATCACGGCGCAGACGATGCCGTAGACCGTCGAGGTGACGGCCGTGCCGAAGAGCCTCACGACCTCGGCGAAGGTCGCGGAGACCTGCTCGGGGTTCGCGTCCGCGGGGAGCATCCCCTTCGCGGCCATGGCGCAGACGGTTCCGAGGATGCCGAGGAGCGGGAAGATCTCGCCGAAGACGCCGAGGACGTGGCCGAACCGGCGCGTCCCCTCGCCGGCGATGTCCGGCTTCCAACGGTTGGACTCGAGGATGCGCCCCTGGAGGTGGCCGCGCCGCACCGGGTCGGAGGCCGCGAGGTGCTGCTTGAGCGCATAGAGCACGGTCAGGTTGTCCTGCGACTTCTGCCGGCCGAGCCCCGGATCGCGGATCTCGTCGAGAATCACCCCGAGAACGTACCGGAGATGGTCGGGGATGCGCGACGCCTGCCGCGAGAGGACCGCCAATCCCCCGATCCCCACGACGAAGAAGGCGAGGATGATCCAGTTGATGTTCGCGGCCAGGAACTGGATGACGGCGCGGTCCATCAGGAGATGTATCGGCCGATCCGGGCCCCGGGGCGCAGTCAGCGCCGCCGGCGGGCGCGGACGAGCAGCTCGCATCCCCGGCGCCGCTCCACGGAGTCCCGGGGCGCCTCCGCCGATTCGATCCGGAATCCGCGGGCGAGCAGCGACTCGATCTCCTCCCTGCGCACGGGGAACGGCGGCCCCTCTCCGCTCTCTCGCAGCGGATAGAAGAGCGCGATCAGCTCGCCGCCCTTCCGAAGGATCCGCGCGAGCACGTCCACGTACTCCGCGCGGCGGGCGGGATCGATGGCGCAGAAGCAAGTGTACTCCCACGCGACGTCGAACGCGCGCGGGAACTCGCGTCCGAGAAGGAACACGTCGCGGCGCTCGACGTTCCGCCCGCGCCTCCGCGCCTCCGCGACGGCGCGCGCGGAGAAGTCGAAGCCGACGACGTCGAACCCGCGGCGGCGCCACAGCGCGACGTCGTGCCCGCGCCCGCACCCGGGCACCGCAACGCGGCCCCCGGGCGGCGGCGCCTCGCGCAGAAGCCGCACGAGCGGCGGAGCCGGCCGGCCCAGGTCCCAGCCGTCGTCGCCGGTTTCGTAGAGCGACTCCCAGAAGGAGGGGAGGCTCACGGGGAGCGGCTTTCGACCCGCCATCGGCTCCGGATTGTACCTCCTTTCCACGCGATTGTCCTTGACTTCGAAGCCCGCCGGCACACATAATAAATGCGGAGCGGTGTTCTATGGTCGGACCCGTGCAAGGAGGCGCGGGAGGGTTGTTCGGGATCGGCGGGAGTCTCCGCCAGCCCATCGTGGACTCGGCCCAGCGGGCCGAACGGCAGTTCGCGGCCGGGGCGAGTTCGGGAGTGAGCGCGACCGTCCCGACCCGCGAGACGGCCGCGGCCGGCGTGCGCGGCATGTCGTCCCTGCTCGGGGTCGCGCCCGCGGACGGTCACGGCTTCCAGACACAGGGACGGCAGGCGGCGGAACTCCTCCAGAGTCCGCAATCCTCCGGCCTCGGACAGTTGATCGACATCGTGGCCTGACACCCGTCCCGATGGGCCGGGCGCCTCACGCGGCCGCGTCGTCTCCGCGTTGCCCCCGGGCATGCCGTGCGGCTACAATGCCCTCCCCATGGCGGAACTTGCGCTGGGCATCAAGGGATTCGAGTACCGCGATCTCTTCCGTCCCGAGCGGCTCGCGGCGCTGACCGGGGAGTTCCACCGCTTCGTCCGCGAGCGCGACCCGGAGGGCGGTTCGGACCTGTGCCGCGCGTCGGCACACCTCTCCGTGTTCCTCGCGAAACTCTTCCGGATCGAGGAGGAGCGCGACGCCTCCATCCGCGAACACCTTCGCGAATCGCCCGTCATGCGGTTCCGCCGCGAGTTCGTCATGCGCCGCGCGCCCGCTCTCGCCGGGGACGAGCCCGGCGACTTCGCCGCGCTCGACCGCGAGGTCTCGGCGCTCGTCGGCGAGGGCGACCGCGAACTCGCGGTGGCGGAATACGTCTGCCGCCTCCTGGACGCAGGCCCGGAGGAGCCCCTCCGCCTCTTCGCGCGGTGGTGCGTCGCCGCGCGCGACGTCCTGAAGTGGCCATCGCTGCGCCCGCCCGAGCCGATCCACTGGCCCGACGGGCTCGTGCGGTCCGCCGGCCCGCGCCGACGCGACGGGTTCAAGCTCACCGACCCCCGCTGGAGCCTGCGCGAAACGCTCCTCCACACGCACTACTGCGTGATCTGCCACGAGCGCGACAAGGATTCGTGCTCGAAGGGGCTCCCGCTCCCGCGCAAGGACCGGCCGCTCCAGAAGAACCCGCTCGGCGTCTCGCTGGCGGGCTGCCCGCTCGAGGAGCGGATCAGCGAGATGCACCTCATGAAGCGCCGGGGCGACACGCTCGCCGCGCTCGCGCTCGTCATGATCGACAACCCGCTCTGTCCCATCACGGGCCACCGGATCTGCAACGACTGCATGAAGGCGTGCCTCTACCAGAAGCAGGAGCCGGTGAACATCCCGCAGATCGAGACGCGCACGTTGACGGACGTGCTGAACCTCCCGTGGGGCGTCGAGATCTACGGGCTCCTCACGCGCTGGAACCCCCTCGACGCGCGGCGCCCGAACGCGCGGCCGTACAACGGGAAGAACGTCCTCATCGTGGGGCTGGGCCCCGCGGGATTCTCGCTCGCGCAGCATCTTCTCAACGAGGGTTTCGGATGCGTCGCGATCGACGCCCTGAAGATCGAACCGCTTCCGCGCGAGTTGCTGGAGCGGCCCGTGCGCGACTACCGCGAGCTCGTGGAAGCGCTGGACGAGCGCGTGCCGGCCGGCTTCGGCGGCGTCGCCGAGTACGGAATCACGGTGCGCTGGGACAAGAACTTCCTCAAGCTGATCCGGCTCACGCTCCTTCGGCGGGAGCACTTCCGCGTCTACGGCGGCGTCCGCTTCGGCGGGACGCTGACGCTCGACGACGCGTGGTCGCTCGGCTTCCACCACGTGGCGCTCGCGGCGGGCGCGGGGCGGCCGACCGTCGTGGAGATGAAGAACAACCTCCTGCCGGGGATGCGCATGGCGAGCGACTTCCTCATGGCGCTCCAGCTCACGGGGGCGTTCAAGAAGTCCTCGCTGGCGAACCTGCAGATCCGCATGCCGGTCGTGGTGATCGGCGGCGGCCTCACCGGCATCGACGCGGCGACCGAGGCGCTCGCGTACTACCCGGTCCAGGTCGAGAAGATGCTGGAGCGCTACGAGGCGGTCGTGCGCCGCTTCGGCGAGGAGCGCGTCCGCGCCCGATTCGGAGAGGCGGAGCGGGCGATGCTCGACGAGTTTCTCGAGCACGGAAGGGCGGTGCGCGCGGAGCGGGCGCGAGGGGCGCCGGACTTCCGGCGCCTCCTGGACTCGTGGGGCGGCGTCACGCTCTGCTACCGCAAGTCGATGCAGGAGTCCCCCGCCTACCGGCTCAACCACGAGGAGATCGCCAAGTTCCTCGAGGAAGGCGCGCGTTTCGCCGAGCGGCTCGAACCGCGCGAGGCGGTCCCCGACGAGCACGGTTGGGTGAAGGCGGTGCGGTTCGACCGGGCCACACTCCCCGCGCGCACCGTCCTCGTCGCGGCGGGGAACGCGCCGAACACCATCTACGAGCGCGAGCGGCCGCAGACCTTCCGCCTCGACGCGAAGGGGCGCTTCTTCCTCGGGTTCAACGTCCGCGACGGGAAGCTCGTCCCGGCCGCACAGACGCCCGAGGACCCCGGCTTCTTCACAAGCTACGAGAAGGACGGGCGCTTCGTTTCCTACTACGGCGACAACCATCCCGTCTACGCGGGCTCGGTCGTCAAGGCCGTCGCCAGCGCGCGCGACGGGGCGCGCGACGTGGCCGCGCTTCTCGCGGACGAACCCGGAGGATCGTGGAACCCTCTCGTCGCGAAGCTCGACGACGCGCTGCGGGCGGTCGTGCAGAAGGTGGTCCGGCTGACGCCGACGATCGTCGAGGTCGTCGTGCGCGCCCCGATGCAGGCGCGGAAGTTCGAGCCCGGGCAGTTCTACCGCCTCCACGATTTCGAGACGGACTGCCCGGTCGTCGACGGGACGAAGCTCCACATGGAGGGGATCGCGCTCACGGGCGCGTGGGTGGACAAGGAGCGCGGGCTCCTCTCGCTCGTCGCGCTCGAGCTGGGCGTGAGCTCGCGGCTGTGCGCGTTCCTGCGCGAGGGCGAGCCGGTCGTTCTCATGGGCCCGACGGGGACCCCGAGCGAGATCGGCTGCGGGGAGGACGTCGTCCTGTGCGGGGGCGGTTTGGGCAACGCGGTCCTCTTCTCCATCGGCCGCGCGATGCGGGCCGCGGGAAACCGCGTGGTCTACTTCGCGGGCTACAAGAACCGCGGGGACCTGTTCCACCGCGAGGACATCGAGGCCGCGTGCGACATGGCCGTGTGGTCCACCGACGCGGCGCCGCCGATCGACCCGCGGCGGCCGCAGGACCGCGCGGTCGTGGGGAACATCGTCGAAGCCATGGTCGCGTACGCGCAGGGCGCCTTGGGCGCCGTCCTCTTCCCGTTGTCCTCGGCGAGACGGATCCTCGCGATCGGGAGCGACCGGATGATGGCCGCGGTGCAGGCCGCGCGCCACGGCGTCCTGGCCCCCCACCTGGGCCGCGACCATGCGGCGCTCGCCTCCGTCAACTCGCCGATGCAGTGCATGATGAAGGAGGTGTGCGCCCAGTGCCTCCAGCGCCACCTCGATCCGGCGACGGGCCGCGAGTTCTACGTCTTCTCCTGCTTCAATCAGGACCAGCCGATGGACTCGCTCGACTGGGGCAACCTCGCCGACCGCCTGCGCCAGAACGGCGTGCAGGAGAGGCTCTCCAACCTCTGGCTCGACCTGCTCTTGGAGAAGCACGCCCCGGGGCCACAATAAAAGCAGACAGGCTGATTCTATTGTGATTACACCAAAAACTCCCAGGGAGCTTTTGGTGTGGGTCGGCTGGTCTTATTGTGGGCCGGGGGCGCCGGAAAGGGGGATGGTCGGCGGGTAGAGAAGGTCCTCCGCAGGCTTCGGCTCGAGGATCGAGATCTCATACGGGCCGATCCGGACCCGGTCGCCGAAGCCGATGGGTTTCGAGCGGACGCGCGCGCCCCCCACGAACGTGCCGTTCGTGCTCCCCAGGTCGCGGATCACGAAGTGGATCCCCTGCGCGGCCAGCTCCGCGTGGCGGCCCGAGACCGAGGAGTGCGGGAGCTGGATCGCGTTCGTAGGATCGCGCCCGATCGTCAGGGCGCTCGAGTGGATCGGATGGCGCGAGAGTTCCTGCCCCGCGTCTCCATACACGTGGAGCACCCCCTTGACCTCGGCGGTCGCGG
This sequence comes from Planctomycetota bacterium, assembly GCA_016190175.1. GTDB lineage: Bacteria > Planctomycetota > MHYJ01 > MHYJ01 > JACPRB01 > JACPRC01. The sequence goes on along the minus strand of JACPRC010000076.1, from coordinate 15,701 downwards.
AGGGCTGCTCCACCGCGGCCGCGATGTGCCGCACCTGCTCCTCGATGCGGGCGATCCCGCGGTCGATCCCCCCGAGCGCTTCCAGCGCCGTCGTCTCGAACCGCTCCCGGACCCGCCGGTCGCCGTCGAGACGCTGGAATCCATCCACGAGGAGCCGCACTCCGTCCTCGGTGACCTTCGCGCTCCCGCGCAGGTCGGCGAGCATCTCGTAGTAGATGACCGACCGCACCTTCTCGTCCCGCTTGAGGCCCAGCTCCTTGAAGCAGAAGACGAACGCGTCCGCGAACGACACCTCCAGCATCTCTCGGAAGGACTCCGGTACGGGTCCGACCTGCCGGAGGACCGCGTCGGCGACCTCGCGCGCGGAGGGACCCGGGGACAGGAACGCGGGCGCCTGGTGGTCCACCTGCTCCGAGAACGACGGATCGCGCGGGAAGTAGACCTCCGCCTTCTCCTTCAGCGCCTTGAGGGCCAGCTCGATCGCCTTCCTTTCCTCCTTCCCCAGCGCGGCGCCCATCTGCTTGAAGTACTCCTTCTCGATCATCGAGAGCGCCGTGACGTACGCCTCGCGGAGGACCCGCTGGATGTCGTCGTTGCGGAGGAACTTCTTCAGGAAGGCGTGCTTGACGTGGTCGAGAACCTTGTTGCCCGCCGCGTCGGCGACGACTTGCCAGATCGCCGACCCGAGCACGCCGACGAGCGCCAGTCCCAGGGTGATCGGTTCCATCGGGTCTCCACAGAGAGTGTATCGCGGATCGGGCGGTTGTCAACGCGTCCCCGCGCGGAATTGCGGTGCCCGCGCCGGAGCCGCGGCGTATAATCGACCACCCTCACGAAAAGGAGCCCGACATGATGCGCGCCGCCGCCGTGGTGGTCTGCCTGCTGTTCCGCCAGGACACCGCACAGGACCTCTTCAAGAAGGTCGAGAAGAAGCTCTCGTCGGCGAAGTCCCTCTCCCTCAAGTTCAAGGGCGAGATGTCCGCCGAGGGGGAGAAGGCGGAGATCTCCGGGTCTCTCCGGCTCAAGTCGGGAGACCGCTACGTCTTCAGCCTGAACATGGTCCGGGGCGATGACAAGCGGTCGATCGAGGCCCGGTCGGACGGCAAGACGGTGGTGTCGACCACGGACGGCAAGACGAGCGAGGAGCCGGTCAAGGAAGGCGTGACGAAGTTTCTTACGGCCGCGATCTCGCGCACCGGCTTCATGATCGCCTTCATGACGCTGTCGCCGGGCGGAAAGAAGGCGCCCATCCCCAATCCGGACGAGGCCCTCAAGGTGTCGGGGTTCGAGAAGGGAGCTTCCGGGAAGATCGGGGGGAAGGACGTCTTCGAGCTGAAATTCCAGGTCGCGCTGAAGGGCATGCAGGAGATCCGCGTCGCGCTGACCGTGGAGGACGGCACCCTGGTCCCGCGCCGGATCGAGACGAGGCTCAAGCAGGACACCACCGAGATCCTGATGGTCGAGACCTACGAAGACTTCTCGACCGACGAGATCCCGGATGCCGAGTTCGAGCCGAAGAAATAGTCAGCGGAGCGCGGCAAGCTCCGCCGTCGCCGCGGCGTGCTCGGAGAACGACACCAGGCCGGTCGCAACGCAGAGCTTGAAGTGCGTCCGGGCCGCGGCGGAGTTGCCGTCCGCGAGGCGGCGGCTCCCCGCGTAGAAGTGCGCCTCGCAGAACCGTTCCCGCGACGCCGTCGCCGCGAGGAGGAACGCGGGTTCCTCGATCTCGCCGGCAAGGAAGCTCGCCACGATGGGGACCCATTCGTCGCGATACGGGCCGCGAATCGCGGCGTCCGGGCGCTGCCGCAAGCGCGCGCGACAGACCCGGAGAAGCAGCTCGACGTAGGCATCCCCTTTGGGTTCGACGAGCCGCGCCGCCGCGAGATCCGCGAGCGCGGCCGGGAATTCGCGCCGGCAATACCGCGCCAGTCCGCGGCCCGAGAGGGCGCGCGCATACGGTCCCTTGAGCGCAAGGACCCGTTCGTAATCCCGGGCGGAACCCGCGAAATCCCCGAGGGAGCACCGGACGCTCGCGCGGCTGTAGAAGGCGTCCGCATAGTCCGGCTTCAGCTCGATGGCGATCGTGAAGTCCGCCTCGGCCCCCGCAGAATCTCCCAGGTTCTGCTTCGCCTTTCCGCGGTTGCAGGCGACGATCGGTTCCCGGGCGTCGAGGGCGAGCGCGCGGTCGTAGTCTGCGACCGCCCCCGCGTGGTCGCCCCGCAGGGAGCGGGCGTTCGCGCGATTGTTGTGCGCGGCGGCATGGCCCGGTCGCAACTCAATCGCGCGGTCGAGGTCCGGGATCGCGCGGGAAGGATCCCCCGAAGTGACCCTCGCCGTACCGCGCCGGAACCACGCCTTCGCATATCCCGGGGCCAGATCGATGGCCTGCGACTGCAGGGCGATGTTCTCGCCGGGGGTCGAAGAGAGGAAGCCTAGTTCCGAGACATACTCCTCCGCGCGGTATTGCGCATGGCCTTCCCGGAGGAGGCGGACGGCCGTCGCCCGGTCGCCTTCGATGTACTCGGCCCGGAGGGCGTCGGCCAGGCGGCGGGCGACCTGGTCGTCCAGCGACCAGACCAGACCCCACCGCTCCGCCTCCTCGCGTTCCTTCCCGGGCTCCCATCCCCGCCGGAGCGCCTCGAGGGCCTCCTGGAGGATCGGCTGCGCCCGCCTGCGCCTCTCCGCGCGCATCTCGCCCGTCCCCAGAAGCCGGTCCTGATACAGCTCCATCTTCGCCATTCCCAGGAGGCTCCAGGCCGGCCGGAACGACGGTTCGATCTCGAGGGCGCGGCGCAGGTCCGCCTGGGCACCGTCAAGGTCCCCCAGGTAGTACCTTCCCCGCGCCCGGATGTAGTAGCCCTGGGGCAAGGGCCACTCCTGCAGGAACCGCCCGAGCGCTTCGTCGACCCGGCGCAGCTCCTCCCGCGCCGTCCCGGAGTTCGCGGGGCCGCTGCGGCGGAGGGCGTGCTTCCTCTCCATGACGCCCGACGAGAACGCGGCCAGCCGGCGCAAGGCCTCCTCCCGCCGCTCGTTCAGCCGCCGCTCCTCCTCGCGGAGGCGCTCGGCCCGTCGCGCGCGGACGAGCTGGACGGTCCCGAACGCCGCGCCCGCCGCCAGCAGCAGGCCCAGCGCCGTGCCGATCGTCCACGCCTTCGGGTTGCGCCGCACCTTCCGCGCGAGGACGTAGGTCACCGTCCGCCGCCGGGCGTGGACCAGCGCCTCCCCCGTCTCGAGCGCCGCCAGGTCCTCGATCAGTTCCGCCACGCCCGCGTACCGGCGGGACAGGTCCTTCTCCATGCACTTGAGGATCACCGCCTCCACGTCCTCCGACAGCCCCGGCACGACCCGGCGCGGCCACGGAGGCTCCGACGTCGTCACCTGCACGAGCACTTCCGCCGCGGTCGCCCCGAGAAAGGGCGGCCGGCCCGCCTCCAGCTCATAGAGGATCGCGCCGATGGCGTACACGTCGCTCTGGGCCGTCGCCCGGCCCCTCGCCTGTTCGGGCGCCATGTAGTTCGGCGTGCCCACGGCCGAGGGCGCCTGCGTCAGTCCGGGCCCCTCCACCTCCTTGGCGAGCCCGAAGTCCATCACGTACACGTGGCCCTCGCGGTCCACCATCACGTTCCCGGGTTTCACGTCGCGGTGGATGACGCCCTTCCCGTGCGCGAATCCGATCGCCTCCGCGATCCGTTTCACGACCGCGATCTTCTCCGCCGCGCCCATCCGTCCGCGCCGATCGGCCAGCGTCTCCCCCTCGACGAGCTGCATCGCGATGAACGGCGCCCCTTCGCGCTCGCCGACCTCGTACATCTTCGCGATGTTCGGATGGTCGAGCGACGCCGCGACCAGGGCCTCGCGGCGGAAGTAGGCGCGCGCGGTGTCGTCCCCGATCTGCCGCAGGAACTTGATGGCGACCCACCGGCGGAGGTCGCCGTCCCAGGCGCGGAAGACCGAGCCCATCCCTCCGGCGCCGATCAGGGCGACGAGGACGTAGCGGCCGACGCGGCGGGAGGGGTCCTTCAGGGCGTCGCGGACCTCGGACGGCAAGGCCCGCGCGGGCGCGCCCAGCTCGCGGCGTTGCGCGTCGTTCAGCGGCAGGTGGTCGATGATCGTCGTGCCCGGCAGCACGCGGGCCGTCTCCTCGGCCCGCTCCACGTCGAGGAGGGAGACCCACCCGAGATCGACGGCCTTCCGTGCCAGCCGGGCGTCGTCGGGCGCATCCATCCTGCCGGATTATAGCTTCCCGAGCCCGAGGGGAAGAACAGGGAACGGAAGGCCGGCGGAGACCCTCCGGCCCGCGCGGCCGCCCCGAATATATGCCGGTCGGCACATATCCTTGACCCGCCGCGGGCCCGGGCCTAGAATCGGGTCGATGACCATCGGGGGTCGCCCCCTGGCCGCGGACGGGAAGCCGCACGATGGAGATCGCACGGACCGAGTCGGAAGCGCCGGAGTCGGGCGCCGCGGTCGCCGCGCCGCCTGAGGGGGACGCCACCGATCTCTTCCGGGAACTGTTCGACAAGCTGTACTCCCGCCTCCTGATCCTCAAGCGCGGCCCCCTGGACCCCGAGGAGGCGCAGGACGCCCTCCAGAGCGCCTTCCTGGCCCTCCAGCAGCGGCGGCGCACCGACGGCTTCTGGCCGAAGAGCCCCGCCGACTGGCTCCTCCGCGTCGCGGTGAACCAGGCGCGGAAGGCGTGGAGCATGCGCAGGAGGTTCGCCTCCCTCGACGCGACCGTACCGCCGTCGCCGCGCGAGCCGTGCAGCGCCGCGGTCCGTGCCGCATCGCTCCTCGTCCGGGCAGAACTGGGATGCGCGGTCTGGAAGGCGCTCCGCGACCTCCCGAGCGAGGCGCGCCTGATCGTCGAGCTCCACGTCCTCGAGGACATGACGTTCCCCGCGATCGCGCGGAGGCTTTGCGTGAACATGGAGCGGGTGAAGAAGGCGTGCCGGCGGGCCCTCCTGCGGATCCGGGAGCGGCTGGACCGCTACGCGAGCCGGCCCGACGAGGCTCGCCCCTCATCCTCTCCCCTCCTCCGGCCCGGCGATCGATTCCGCGGATACGTGGTCCTCGAACGGATCGGCCGGGGAGGCATGTCGGATGTCTACCTGACCCGGGACGAGACGCACGGCCGCTTCGTCGCCCTCAAGGTGCTGCGCTCGGCCTCGCGCGGCGCGCTCGACCGCCTCCGCCGCGAGGCCCGCATCGACGGTCTTCTCCGCCACCCCGGCATCGCCGACGTCTACGCGGCGGGCCGTCACGCCGGCCGGAGCTATGTCGCGATGCGGTTCATCGACGGCGAGCCCATCGACCGGACCCCCCGTCCGATCCCGGCGCAGATCGCTCTTGTCCGGGATGCCGCGCGCGCGGTCCACCACGCACACGGGCGCGGGATCGTCCATCTCGACGTGAAGCCCGCCAATCTGCTCGTGGACCGCGAGGGACGCGTCCACGTGACCGACTTCGGTCTCGCGCGCGAGATCCGGTGCACCGGGCGGCCGTCCATCCCGCTCCTGGGAACCGTCGTGGGCACCCCCGAGTTCATGTCGCCCGAACAGGCGCGGGGAGACGCCTCGACGATCGGCTTCCGCAGCGACGTCTACGGCCTCGGAGCGACCCTGTACGCGCTCCTGGCGGGCCGGCCTCCGTTCGTCCGGGAAAGCCTCGGCGATCTCCTGATGCACGTCATCCGCGGACGGCCCGCTCCGCTGACGCAGATCAACCCGCTCGTCTCCCCCGAGCTGCGCCTGCTCGTGGAGCGGGCCATGGCCCGCGACCCCGCCGAACGTTTCGCGAGCGCGGCCGAGTTCGCGGACGAGCTGGACGTATTTTCGGCGGAGTGACGCCGCTTTCCCGTCCCGAACCCCCTCCCATAAGACACTTCATATGGGGCATGAAGGCTTGTCGCCGTATGCCCGGAGGTCCGTGCCGGGCGAGGAGGATCTATGGACGCCGATCCGCCGACCATCCTCTACGCAAGCCGCGAGCTCGCCTGGAGCCGTCTTCTTCGAGCCACCCTGCAGCGACGCGGCGTGACGGTCTTGTTCGCCATGACCGCCTCCGAACTGCTCCGGCTCGCGGCCCGCCGGCGGCCGGACATCGTCCTGCTCGACGGGAACCTGGACGGCTTGAAGGTAGATGACCAGGTTCACCTTGTCCGCGCACGGAGTCCGAAGTCCAGGATCATCGCCCTGGCGGACGCGCCGCTGACGGACCTGGAGCGCACCTGGCGCAGCCAGAGGCTGCTCTACTATGCCGTGCGCCCGGTCGAGATGAAGACGCTCCTCGACGTCATCCTGACGACGCTGCGCGAGCGGCTGAGCGCGGCGCCTGGGGCGAAGAAGGCGGCGCCCCGCCTCCTGTGCGTCGACGACGATCCCTTCTACCTGAGCGCGCTCGACCGCCTCCTCACGCGCCACGGCTACCGCGTCGCGACCTTCGACGACCCGGAACGCGCCCTGGAGGCCATGCCCCAGGTCGCTCCCGACCTGGCCATCCTGGACGTGCTGATGCCCGGCATGAGCGGACTGGATCTCGCCGAGGAGATCCGCGACGGGACGATGGGCCGCGTCCCCGTGGTGCTCCTCACGGCCAAGACGGGCGACGGGGACATCAGCGAGGGGTACCGCCGCGGCGCCAGCTACTACATCACCAAGCCCTGCGAGCCCCGCACCGTGCTGAACATCGTCGACTACCTCGTGGGCGACCTGGACCTGGCCGAACGGGAACGGTTGGAGACCCAGCTATGATGGAAGACGAGCGCAAGCGGAACCTCCTCGTCCTGGACGACGACGAGGCGGTGGCGTGGGCCATCCGCCGCGCGCTGCGCGGCTCCCCCTTCGAGGTCCGCTGCGCGTGCGACGGCCCGCACGCCCTGGCCGTCCTCGAAAGCCGGGACGTGGACATCGTTCTCGCGGACTACCGGATGCCCGACATGGACGGGCTCCGTTTCCTCTCCATCGTGGCGGAGCGGTTCCCGCGCGTCCGCCGGATCCTCCTGACCGCCTACGGAGGCCGCCAGGTCGAGGTCGACGCGTTCGGGCGGGCCCGCGCGCACCGGCTCATGACGAAGCCGTGGGATCCCGAACAGCTCCGCGGCGCCCTGGAGCGCGAGGCGGGCGTATGCGCCGACGAGGGGCCGGGTCCCGTCATCGTGGTGCACGACGATCCCGAGCGGCTGATCTCGCTTGCGGAGCTCGTGCGCGAGTGCGGATGCCGCGTGGTGCCGCTGTCACCGGTGCATCCGCCGCAGGAGCGCATCCCCGAGCTGCGCCCGAGCGGCATCGTGGCGCTCTTCGTCGGCCCGCGCCCCGATCCGGTGCCGCTCCTCCGGGCCGCGATGCGGCCCCCCGAAGTCCCGGTCGTCCTCGTGATCCCCCAGGGCACGTCCTCCTCGGTCCTGGAGGCGTGCCCGCCGGACGTGCGTCCGTTCGTCGCGCGTTCCGTCGACGTCCTCATCGAGCCGTGCGTGGTCGACGAACTCGCGTCTCTCGTGAAGTCGCGCTTCCTCGCGCCGTCCCGGGGGGAGAGGGCCTCGCCATGACCGGAAAGGCGCCGGTCTTTCTTTTTGCCGACGCGGACCCCACCTGGACCCGGCCGGCGAGGGCGGAACTGCGGCGCCGCGGCGCCCGCGTGCTCACCGCCCGCACCGCGCGGGACGCCCTCCGCCAGGCCGGACTGATGCCCCCGGACCTCATCGTCGTGGACGGGGATCTTGCCGACCCCGAGGTCCCCGACCTGGCCGGGGAACTCCACTCCGCGCATCCGCATGCCGAGATCGTGCTGCTGGACCGCGCGCCGTCGACGACGCCGCGCGGAGTCGGCACGGGCCTGCTCTTCCGGGGAGTCAAGCCCGTCGCGTGGGAGACGCTGCTCGACGTCGTCGTCTCCGCGTTCCCGGACCGGCTGGAGCGCGCGCCGGAGACGGGGGCGCGGTCCGGGACGATCCTGTGCGTGGACGACGATGGGCTCTATCTGCGCTCTCTCTCGCGCCTGCTCTCCCGCCACGGCTACCGCGTCTCCGCGTTCGACGACCCGGCCCCCGTGCTCGATTCTCTCGAGCAGGTCGCGCCCGACGTGGCCATCCTGGACGTCATGATGCCCGGCGTCAACGGCCTGCGCCTGAGCGAGGAGATCCGCGACCGCTACCGCAACCTCATCCCCGTCGTGCTCCTGACGGCGCGCGGCTCCGAGCCCGCGATCGCGGAGGGATTCCGCCGGGGAGCGAGCTACTACGTGACCAAACCGTGCGAGCCGCGGACGGTGCTCGACATCGTGGACTACCTCACGAGCGAGCTGGACGCCGGGGAGCGCGGGATGCTGGAGTCGGAGATCCGCAGGCACTCCCGGGAACATCAAGGAGACATGGTATGAACGCCGTAGAGACGCTCGAAAAGCCGCCGCAGGCGCGGGTGCGCGCCCCCATCGTCGTGTGCGTGGACGACGACCCGGACGTGCTGACGTCGCTGGAGCGGCTCCTGCGCTCCGAGCCCTACGAGGTGCGCACGACGGCGGACCCGGAGCAGGTGCTGGAGTGGGTCGAGAACGAGGACGTGAGCGTCGTGATCGCCGACCAGCGGATGCCGCGCATGACGGGCACGGAACTGCTCGAGGCGGTGGAGGATCGCCGGCCGACGACGACCCGCGTCCTGCTGACGGGCTACGTCGGCAACTCCTTCGTCAACCGCGTCCTGCCCGAGGGGGTCCAGTGGCTGATCGCCAAGCCGTGGAGCAACGAGGGCGTCCGGCTCACCCTGCGGCAGCTCCTCGATCGGCGGGAGCCGGTCGAGCCGCCGGGTCCCGCGGGCGAGCAGATCCGCGGCGAGATCGAGCGGCGGTTCGGGTTCTTCCCCCCGTTCTTCGCCCCGGCCCTGGACGCGCCCCGCGTCCTCGAGAACCTGTGGCGGCAGACGCGGGAGGCCTATCTGGACAACCCGCTTCCGTCGGCGTTCAAGGAGCGGCTGTTCGCGTACCTCTCGCGCTTTTGCAAGGTCCCGTATTTCATCGTCTGCCACAGTTGCGCCCTGAGCGCGTCGGGGACGAAGGGGGCGGAGATCCACGCGATGCTCGCGGAGCCGGTCCCCCCCACCGAGCGCATCCTCGTCGTCCTCGAGAACCTCGCGGGGATCCCCGGCACGCTTCCGTCCTGGCCCGCCTCCCCGTCGACGCTGGAGGAGAACCTCTTCCTCTGCTCCGTCTCGCTGTTCCAGGAATCGGCGACCGCCGAGCGATGCCGGATCGAGCTGCGCCGACTCCTGGGGCCGGAGACCCATATGCATCTGCTGATGTTCCTGGCGTATGTGCGGATGTGCCACCTGTGGGCCGAGGACCATCCCGGAATCTCGTACGACGGCGACCGCCGGGCGCAGGAGCACCTCGATCCCCTGATCGAGGAAGAGCCGCGGCTCCGCGAGTTCTTCGCGAGCTACGCGGAGCGCAACCTGCAGGAGCGCGTCCGCCGCGAGCAGGACCTCGTCAAGGAGATCAACGCGCTGCGGGAGTCCGCGGGCGCGCTGCGCAAGGCGCGCGAGAGCCTCGAGACGCGCGTCCGTCAGCGGACGGCCGAGCTGGTGAAATCGAACGAGGACCTGGTCCGCGAGATCACGGAACGCCGCAAGGTCGAGGAGGAGCTGCGTCAGAAGACCGAGATCCTCGAGAACGCCGTCGAGGGCATCGCGCGCCTCGATTCCGAGGGCCGCATCCTGTCCGTGAACCGCGCGTGCGCGGAGATGCTCGGGTACGCGCCGGAGGAGATGACGGGGCTGGAGTGGACGCCGCTGGTCCATCCCGACGACCGCGAGAGGGCGAAGGCGGCCTACGGGCGGATGTCGGAGACGGGGAGGGCCTGCTTCGAAGGGCGCGCGCTGCGGAAGGGCGGGGATGCCTTCTTCCACGAGGTCGTCATGATCAAGGGGCTCGACCGGAGCGGCCGCTTCTCGGGCCACTACTGCTTCATCCGGGACATCACGGAGCGCAAGCGCGCCGAGGAGGAGCGCGCCCAGCTCACGGCCCAGCTCCTCCAGGGGCAGAAGATGCAGGCGATAGGCCAGCTCGCCGCGGGCATCGCGCACGAGATCAACAACCCCGTCGGCTACATCTCCTCCAACCTCTCCACGATGCAGGAGTACTTCCGCGACCTGGCCCGACTCCTGACGGCGAGCAGCGACATCGTGGACCGCCTCGCCAAGGGCGACGACGCGGGCGGCGCGGCCCGCGAGATGGAGCGGCTGCGAAAGGATCTGGACGCGGAGTTCCTGCTCAAGGATTTCCAGAAGGCCGTCGAGGAGAGCCGCCAGGGGGCCGAGCGGATCCGGGACATCGTCCGCAGCCTGGGCGAGTTCTCGCACGTGGACGAGGGCGAGCTGCGGCCGGCGGACATCAACAAGTGTCTCGAGGACACGCTGCGCATCTGCTGGAACGAATTGAAGTACAAGGCGACGGTCCGCCGCGAGTACTCCGTCCTCCCGCGCGTGCCGTGCTACCCGCGGCGGATCGAGCAGGTCTTCGTGAATCTGCTGGTGAACGCCGCGCAGGCGATCCAGGAGAAGGGGGAGATCGTCGTCTCGACCCGGGAGGAGGACGGCCACGCCGTCGTGAGGATCGCCGATACGGGGTGCGGCATCGCGGCGGAGGCGCTGAAGAAGATCTTCGAGCCCTTCTACACGACGAAGCCGGTCGGAAAGGGAACGGGGCTCGGTCTGCACGTCGCGTACAAGATCGTGCAGGCGCACGGGGGCACGATCGAGGTCCGCTCCGAGCTCGGCCGCGGCACGACGTTCACGGTGCGGCTGCCCCTGCCCGGGCCGGAGAAGGCGAAGCGATGAGCGGAAACGGCCGCCGTCCGATCGTCCTCTGCGTCGACGACGAGCCGCCGATCCTGTCGGCGCTCCGGCGCGCGCTGAGACGCGAGCCCTACGAGCTGCTCACCACGGAGCGACCGCGGGAGGCGCTGGCCTGGATCGAAGCCGTCGAAATCGATCTCGTGATCAGCGACCAGCGGATGCCGGAGATGCTCGGGACGGAGCTGATCGCGGAAGTGCGGCGGCGATCCCCGCACACGTGCGTGGCGATCCTGACGGGCTATCCGGGGAGCAACCTGGGCGCGCCCGGGATCGGCCCCGGCATCGCGCCGCTCATCCACAAGCCGTGGGAGGACGACGGGCTCAAGGAGACGATCCGCCGCTTCCTCGCGCCGACGGCGTAACGTTCCCGGCGCGTGCGCTATAATAGGGGCGTGATCGCGCTGGCGCTCGCGCTCGTCGCCGCCCCCTCCTTCGCCCTCCGGGCTCCGGCGGGCAGGCAGGACGACGATATCCTCAAACCTCAGGCCCGCATCGAGGTCTGGGGCAAGATCCAGACGCTCGTGCGCCATCCGGAGAAGGACGTCGTCTACGCCCTGGACGTCTCGGGCCACCGCGTGCTGGAGATCGAGCCCGCGAAGGGCCGCATGTCGCGGAGCATCGAGGTCGCGGACGGCGCGGAGCGGATGGCGCTTGCGCCGGACGGGAAGAGACTGATCGTCTCGGTCTCGACCGGCTCCGAGGCGCAGGCGGGCGCGCTCCAGCTCGTCGACACGGAGAAGATGGAGGTGGTCCGGACCTGCGCGCTCCCGTTCGATCCGTTCGACGTGGCGGCCGGCCGCGACCTCGCCTGCGTCAGCGGCCGCACCGAAGGGCGGATCGCCGTGTTCGACCTGAAGGGGGAGGCGGTCGTCGCATCGTGGAACTCGGGCGTTCCCCGGGCCGCGTTCCTGCGCTTCTCGCCGGACGGGGGGCGGCTCTACCTCGCTGCGTCGGTCGCCGACCCCTCCTCTCCCGCCTGCCGCGTCCCCGCCAAGGATCCCGCCGCCGAACCCGAGGTCCGCCGGTACTCGGGGCGCTACGATCTGGGCGCCGTCGGGGAGTTCGAGATCAGTCACGACGGGAGGTTCCTGATCACCCGCACCGGCTTCGTGCTGGACCTGTCGGCCGATCCGAAGGAGGACCTGAAACCGAGGTACGGACTGCGGCGCAAGTCCCTCCATTTCGCGGCGGCGCCGGGGGCGCGCGCGTGCTACCTGTCCGACGACAAGGGAGCGCTCCTCGAGTACGGATACGACTCGTTCGCGTGCCTGCGCACCTTCAACCTCGATACGAAGGCGTACCGGATGATCACCGATCGCGAGGGCCGGTATCTCGTGGCGGCGGCCTATCCCGGCACCTTCCGACCGCAGGACGCAGGCGGCCCCGGGGACATCCTCATCTACGATCTATCGAGACTGCCCGGCAAGGAGGCGAAACCCGCGGAGCCGGCGAAGCTGGACGGGCAGCCGGCGGCCGACCGGCCGAGGGACGAGGGCCCGACCGCGCTCAAGGCGCAGAAATGCGGCGAATGCGGGGGGAAGAGGCGGGTATCGTGGGCGAAAGTGGAGGACGGCGTCCGCACGGAGTACTCCACGGACTGTCTGGCCTGCTTCGGTTCCGGGGAGACGTCGGCCGCGGTCTGCCCGTCGTGCAGGGGCGCGGGCGAGGAGTACCTCAGCGGCCACGCGATCGTGGACGGGAAGGTCCAGATCGTTCACCTCCAGGTCGAGTGCGGCCGATGCAAGGGAGCCCGGGCGGTCGCGATCAGTCCTTACGCGGCGGCCCTGCGGAAGGGAGAGTGCGCCGCGCCCTGCGCGGAGTGCAAGGGAACCGGGAAGATCGCGATCGACTACAAGGCCGGCGACCGCACGGGCAAGATCGAGAGGGAATGCCGCGCGTGCAAGGGCGGGGGGCAGGTCCGCTTCTCGCGGTGCGCGACGTGCAAGGGGGAGGGGATCGCGCTGAAGTCGGAGCGCGTCATGCAGGGGACGGTTTCCGTCAGCGTCACGCGGTACGTGGCATGCCCGGACTGCTCCGGAGGCGGCGTGATCGTTGCGCTCAAGGACTAGCGGCCGCTACAATCCGCACCGTGGGCGGACCCGAAACGGAAGCGGCGGAAGGACCGCGGCGGTTCGAGACCACGCTCTGGACGCTGGTCCTGCGGGCGCAGGACGCCGGAAATCCGCACCGCCTCGAGGCCCTCAACAAGCTCATCTCGATCTACTGGAAACCGGTCTACTTCTTCGTCCGCCGCAAGGGGAATCCGGTGGACGACGCCAAGGAACTCGTGCAGGAGTTCTTCACCGCGCTGGTCGAGACGGACCTCCTGCGGAAGGTGGAGCGGGAGAAGGGCAAGTTCCGCACGTTCCTCCTCGCGTGCCTGGAGCACCATCTCTGCGACGCCGGCGACCGCAGGCGCGCCCTCAAACGCGGCGGGGGCCGGGCGCCGAGCTCGCTCGACGTCTCCGGAGCGGAATCGGAACTGCCCCGGGACCTTTCCGCGCGCACGCCGGAGAGTCTCTACGAGCGGGCGTGGGCGCTCACGGTCCTCGAACGGGCGCTCTCCGATCTCCGCCGCGAATACGAATCGGCGGGCAAGTCGCATCTGTTCGACGCGCTCAAGGCTTTCGTCTCCGCGGGAGCCGAGGAGTCGGCCGCCTACTCGGCCGTCGCGGAGCGGCTCAAGCTCTCGGAGGGCGCCGTGCGCGTGGCCGTCCACCGCGCGCGGCGTCGCTATGCCGAGCTCATCCGTGCGGTCGTCCGCCATACGCTGGAGGACTCCGCGGGGATCGATGACGAGGTAGCCGAGCTCTTCCGAGCGCTGCGGTGACCGGCGCCGATTCAACGGATTCCGGGGTAATATTCTTGCGGTCCTCCCTATACTCCCAGGGGAAGCGAATGCAGGAAGCCTGTACCCATTGCGGGACGGAGATCCCCCGCGCTCCGGGCCTCGAGGGGATGTGCCCCGCCTGCCTCGCGCGCGCGGCGGCGCTCCCGGAACCGGGGGCCGCGTCCCTCCCGATCCCCGGCGTCCAGATCCTATCCAAGGTCGGCGAGGGGGGCATGGGAGTCGTCTACGCGGGGGTCCAGACCGACCTCGACCGGGCCGTGGCCGTGAAGGTCCTCAGCCCCGTGCACGTCTCGGACCCGGCGTTCGTGCGGCGGTTCATGGACGAGGCGCGCGCGGCCGCCCGGGTCTCCGATCCGAACGTCGTCGGGATCTACGACGTCGGCCGGTCGGACGGAAACTGTTACCTGGTCATGGAGTTCGTGGAGGGCGAGTCGCTCGACAAGAGGCTCAAGCGCGGTCCGATCCCGTGGCGGGACGCCCTGCCCGTCATGACGCAGACCCTCAGGGCGCTCGCCGCGATCCACGAGCAGGGACTGCTCCACCGCGACGTCAAGCCTTCCAACATCATGGTGGATCCGGCCGGGCGCGCGAAACTGGTGGACTTCGGGCTGGCGCGTCCCGCGCGGGCGGACGACGGTTCCAGGCTCCCGATCGGCACGCCGAAGTACCTGAGCCCCGAACAGGCGCGCGGCGAGGAACTCGACGCGAGGAGCGACCTGTACGGTCTCGGCGTGACCTTCTACGAGATGCTGTCCGGGAGGAACCCGGCGCGCGGAGAGACGGCGAACGCCCTCCTGCTCTGGCACGCATCCCCCGACTCCTTCGCAGACCCGCTGTGCCGCGCCGCGCCGGGCGTGCCCGCGGAACTGGGCTGCGTCGTGGACCGCATGATCCAGAAGTCGGCCCGGCGGCGATACCGCTCGGCGCCTGCCGCGCTCGACGCGCTCGAGGCGGCGGCCGGCACGGCCTCCGTGCGCCGCCCGCCCTGGCGCCTCGTCGCGGCCGGGGCCGTCGCGCTCGCCGCGATCGGCACGCTTCTCCTCGTCGCGATGCGAACATGCGGGAAGAAGACGGGCCCGACTCCCGCCGCCCGGGAGCCCGCGCCCCCCGTCTCTGAGCCCCGCCCGGAGGAGACGGCATCGAAGGCGGAGGAGGCGCTCCGGCGCGGCGAATACTCCCTCGCCGAGGAGCTCGCGCGCAGGCTGGCCCGCGACTTCCCCGCGAAAAGCGCGGACCTGATCGAGCGGATCCGCACCGCGCGGGAGAGTGCCGTGCGAAGCCCCGGCGTCTTCGGCACGCCCGAGTCGTTCCTCCTGGAGTTCGATCCCGAGGACGGCGTGCTGTCGGAGGACGGAGAGACGCTGTTCCTGATCGACCTTGCCGCCGGCGCCCTCTCGGCGGTTTCGCTGCGGGAGAAGAAGGAGACGCGGCGAGTCCCGCTGGCGCCGGAGCCCGTGCGCCTCGACCGGCGCGGCGGCCTGATCTTCGTCGCGTGCAAGTCGGGCTGCATCCTGACCCTCGGCGAGAAGACGCTCGAGGTGGTCCGTCGCACGGACATCCCCGACGGCAAGCCGTCCGCGGTCGCGGCGCCGCCGCGGGACGCGGATCGCGTGTACGCCGCGGATGGGGACAGGCTGTACGTCATCCGAACCTCGACGGGGGGCATCGTCCAGACGCTGGAACACGCGGCGGCCGTGGGCCATGCCGGACGGCCGGTACACGTGTGTGCCCATCCGGAAGGAAGCCGCGTCTACGTCTGGGCCACCGGGGATCGCGCGCCCGCCGGATGCGCCCGGTTCGAGCGGGAGGGGCGGGAGGACCTCTCGCAAGGCATTCGACTGCACCATCCGGGCCCCCTGTCGTTCGATCCGCTGGGCGAGTTTGCCCTGTGGGAGTCGGAAATCACGCCCGACCAGAAATGGACTTCAAGCCGGACGAACTTCACGGTGATGGCGGCGGACTTCCATCCGGACGTGCCCTGGTGCATCACCTTCACCCCGTCCATGGGC
>JACPRC010000071.1 GCA_016190175.1 Planctomycetota bacterium | reverse complement strand
TCACTATACTCTCCCCGATCATCCGGTCAGGGAAAGGAAGAACGATGTCGCAACGCCAGTCCCGGCGGTTCGACCGCCGCACCGCGACCCGCCGCAGCCGCCGCATCCCCGCGTTCGTCGGCCCCAAGCAGACCCCGTCCGAGAAGTGCGAGAACGCGGTCGTCGAGGACGTCTCGAAGGGCGGCCTGCGCGTCCGCTCGGGCGCGCCGCTCCGGCCGGACGAGTCGTTCTTCGTCTACGTCGGCGACAAGCCGCAACCCATGCATGCGAAAGTCGTGTGGGTCCGCAAGGAAGGGCTCATCGAAAAGCGCACGACCGGCAAGGCCGGCCAGGCTTTCCTCGCCGGATGCCAGGTGCAGAGGGCGCAGGAGAAACCCCACGACGAGGCTCCCCGTCGCAACCGCAAGGCCCGGGGTGCGGCGCGGGTCTCTCCGGGAACCGCCGACCGCATGACGATTCTCTTGCGCATCGCGTTGGCGGCGGGCGGGCTGGGCCTCCTGGCCCTCGTCGCCTACTTCGTCGCGTCGCTCGTCAACCTCATGAAGGGGTGATCGGCTTCACCCACCGCCGGAGCGCGTCGGCCAGGTCCAGGGGACGGCACGGCTTCGTGACCACCTCCGATGCGCCCCCCTTCCGGGCCCGCTCCACGTCCTCGCGCGAGCTCAACGCGGAACAGACGACGACGGGAAGCTCTTTGAACCGGTCGCTCTTCCGCAGCCAGTCGAGGATCTCGAAGCCGTCCACGTCGGGGAGCATGAGATCGAGGATGATGGCGTCCGGCGGCTCCGCCTCCAGCGTCTTCATCGCGTCGAGCCAGTGCCCCGATGTGCACACCTGGAAGCCCTCGCCGTCCAGCAGGGTCTGCACGACCTGGCAGAATCCGTGATTGTCGTCGATGACCAGAACGCGAGGGCGCACAGCCATGTCACCTGTAGCCTACCACGTCAGACCCATCGCGCGTTGACGAAATGCACTCCGCGCGCGCCCGTCACGCCCTCGAGGATGGTGCGCATCGCGCAGTACCACCCGAGATCGAGGACGTGGCCGTCAGGCGCGCGCGGCGAAACCTCGGACGCGAGAGGCCGCCCCTCCAGGCCGTCGATCAGGCACGACACGAACTCGTCCCGGAAGCGGGCCGGGCCGCCGGCGAGCGGGACCGCGAGCGAGTACTCGCGTCCCCGGATGCGGCCGGCCATCTCCCACGCGGCGGCGCCCTTCTCGACGAGGAACCCGTCGTGCCTCTTCCAGCGCTCCCAGCTCTCGCGGCCGCCGAAGAAGCGCGGCTTCTCGATGTACGGACCTCCGATCTCGGGGCAGAAGGTGTCGCAGTTCCCGCACTCGTTGCACGCGTCCGCGTAGCACGCGAACTGGCGCGCGCGCGCGACGCGGAACGGCTGGACCGGCCCGGCGGCCGTCCTTCCGCCCGCGACGGTGAGCCGGACGTAGCCCGTCTCGACCGGGCCGATCTCGTAGCCGAAGTTCGCGTCGTTCGGGCAGACGGCGATGCACTTGTCGCACGTGACGCAGTCGAACAGCTTCAGCGTGCTGTCGAGCCGGCGGGGGCGGCGGCGGTTCTCATCGGCGGCATAGCGCGGGTCCTCCGTGGCGGCCGCGACGAGGTCCGCGGTGTTCCGCAGGGTCGCGCGCTCGAACGTCTCCCGTTCGTGCCCGCACGCGCGCAGGACATAGTCGGTCAGATTCCGGACCCCGAGCTCGCGCATGCGCTCCTCGAGCCGCGCAAGGTACTTGGGGAGCCGGGCATAGCCGCCCTGACGCAGGAGGTCCGTGCACGTCGTGACCGGCACGAGGTTCATCGCGACCAGCGCGGGGAAGTTCTGCGCGTCGGCGCCCGCGGAGAAGCTGATCGGCACTTCGACGCCGAAGGCGGAGCGCCAGAGCTGGACCATGTGGAGCGCGAGCACGTGGAGCGGCTGGCCGGACAGGTAGATGACGTCCCCCTTGAGGACGCCCTCGCGGTTGCGCACCTCGAGCGTATTCGACATCTTCACGCCGAGGCGGCGCCCGCGGCGGCGCGCAAGGTCGAGGAGCCGCCGCACCATCGCGGACGCGGCGTCGAACCGGATGTCGCGCTGGAAACCCGCGGCGTTCATCTCGATGTCGCGGTATCCGAGCTTGTCGTGGAGGAGCCACTCCGCCCGCTCGCGCCCGAGGAGCGTCGGGTTCATCTTGATGACGACGTCGAGGTCCGCTTCCGTCAGCAGGAACTCGACGATCGCCTCGATCTCGCCCGCGGGGCAGCCGTGGAAGGTCGAGAGCGTGACGTTGTGGGCGAGGTCGGCGCGGAACGGGAGGTCGCGGAAGCGGGCGTACTCCGGCGGGATCTGCGCGCGAAGCGATTCGACGGTCGCGCGCGCGTCCTTCATGCGATCGACGAAGCGGCGGACCGCGTCGCTGCGGATCCCGTCGAGGCTGTAGCCCAGGCTCAGGTCGAGCTGGACCGGCGGCCGCGGGTCGCCGAGCTCCGCCGCGAGGACCTCGATGAGCATCGAACCGGCGACGTATTCGCGGAGCGACTCGTCGATGCGGAGTTCCTGGGACCACTCCGAGTTGTAGCCGACGTTCGGGACATGGATGCAGGGGCGGGAGATCTCGAGGCGGTCGAGAACCTGGACCGTCTTGAGCTCGATGATGCGCGCGCCGCCGAGCCAGGCGAGGACGATGTTCTGCGCGAGCTGGCCGTGCGGGCCGCTGGCGGGCCCGAGCGGCGTTCCCGCGGGCCGTCCCTGGAACGCGACGCCGAGGTCGAGCGCCGGGTCTCCGCGGTGGAACGACTTCTCGGGGAGGTCGAAGATCGCCTTCCGCCGCCGGCGCTCCTCGATGGCGCGCCGCACGAGGAGGTCGAACGGGACGGGAACGAGCTCCGCCATCAATACTGCAGCGACTGGATCTCCGCGTACAGTTCCGGCCTGCGGTCGCGGATGAACTGCCACTGGACGCGGACCTGCTCGATCAGGTCGAGGTCGAGGTCGGTGACGACCAGCTCGTCCTTGTCGCGGGCGGCCTGCGCGAGGATGTTGCCGCGCGGGTCGCAGAAGTAGGACGAGCCGTAGAACTCGCCGAAGTTCCAGGGCGGCTCCTTGCCGACGCGGTTGATCGTCCCTACGAAGTAGCCGTTCGCGACGGCGTGCGCGGTCTGCTCGAGCTTCCACAGGTACTCCCAGAGGCCCGCGGAGGTCGCCGAGGGGATGACGACGATCTCCGCGCCCTTGAGGCCGAGGATGCGCGCGCCCTCGGGGAAGTGGCGGTCGTAGCAGATGTAGACGCCGATCTTCCCGACCGCGGTCTGGAACACGGGATAGCCGAGGTTGCCGGGCTTGAAGTAGAACTTCTCCCAGAAGCCGGGCAGGCAGTGGGGGATGTGCGTCTTGCGGTACTTGCCGAGGTACTTCCCGTCCGCGTCGATCACGGCGGCGGTGTTGTAGTAGACGCCGGTCATCTCCTCTTCGTAGACGGGGACGACGAGAACCATGTTATGCTTCCTCGCCGTCTCGCACATCAGTTTCGTCGTCGGACCTTCCGGGACGCGCTCGCTCGTCTTGTACCACTTCGGGTTCTGCTCCGCGCAGAAGTAGGGTCCGTAGAAGATCTCCTGGAGGCAGAGGACCTGGACGCCCTTCTGCGCCGCCAGGCCGATCATCCCGAGGTGCTTGTCGATCATCCCCTGCTTGATTCTCTCGAGCGGTTCGGTCGCGGGCACCGGGTTGATCGCCTGGATGAGTCCGCCGCGGACGATGCGCGCCATCTTCGATCTCCTTATTCCAGTTTCTTCCAGAGGGCGCGGGCGTGTTCCCGTGCCGACGCCATCCGCTCTCCTGACTCCCTTGTCACGAAGCGGCCTCCCACCATCACGCGCGATACGTGACGCGAGTCCATCCCGAACACGAGATGACCCGCGAGGTTGTCGGCCGCGAGCGGCGTGGGGGGATCATAGTCGAGAACCGCCAGATCCGCAACGCTTCCGGGCGCGAGCGTCCCGAACGGGCGGCCGAAGTACGCGGACGCGAGGTCCTGTCCCGCCTGGAGCATCTCGAGGACGCGCGGGGTCGCACGCTCGTCCCGCGCCTTGAAGAAGGCGAAGCGCGCCTCGGCGAACATGTCCGCGCCGATCCCGTCGGTTCCGAGCGCCGTCTTCGCCGGCAGGTGCCGCGCGTAGCCGACGGCGTTGTTCATGTTCGAGCGCGGGTTGTGGACGAACCAGCAGTCCCCGGCTTCCCGGACCTCGTCGGGCGTGAGGTGGGTCCCGTGCGCGAGGATCGTCCGGGGACCGAGGACCGGCCGCAGCCGCCCGATCGGGGACGCATCGACGGGGTCCTCGGCGACGTGGACGTGGACGCCGGTGTCCAGCTCGCGTGCGAGGCCGGCGATGGCGTCGATCGTCGCGGCCTCGAGCGTGAACGAGGCGTGCGCGCCGACGGCGAGGCGGAAGCGCGCGTCCGGCGCGAACCGGCGGTGCTCCTCGAGGCCGAGCCGCGCCCCCTCGGGCCCGCCGCGATCCGTGACCTCGTAGCACAGGACGGCGCGGATGCCGGCCGGCTCGATGCCCCGCCGCAGGCGGCCGAGCGATCCTTCGATGGCGCACGGCGAGGCGTGGTGGTCGAAGATCGTCGTCGTGCCGCACGAGACCGCGTCGATCGCGCCGGCGAGGGCGCTCGCCTCCACCATGTCGAGGTCGAGCGCGCGGTCGAGCCGCCACCACACCTTCTCGAGGATCTCGCGGAAGTCCCGCGGCGGCGCAGCGGGCGGGGGCATGCCTCGCGCGAGCGCCGAGTACAGATGCGTGTGGGCGCACACCATGCCGGGGATGACGACGCGACCGTCGAGGTCGACGACCTGCTCGCCGCGGGGCGTCAGGCGCGGGCCGCGCTCGACGATCGTGTCTCCGCGGATGCGGAGGTCCGTGCTCTCGACGCGCGCCGGCTGCCATGTGATAGCAGTGGCGTTGCAAAGCAACATCATAGGGGCAGCACCTTGTCCAGCGCCGCGAGGTCGGGCTCCACGACGAGCGGCGGCCCCACGGCCTCCATCGCGCCGCGGATGTCCTTGAGGCCGTTGCCGGTGACGACCGCAAGCGCCGATTCGGACTTCGCGATGCCCGCGCGCATCACGCCCGCAAGGGCGGCGGCGCCCGCGGGCTCGCCGAAGACGCCGCCGAGACGCGCGCCGAGCCGCATCGCCTCGAGGATCTCCGCATCGGAGACGGCCACCATCGTCCCGCCGGAATCCGCGATCGCCTTCAGTGCCTTGCGCCAGTTGCGCGGATGTCCGACGGAGATGCTGTCTGCGAACGTGTTCGCCGGGCCCGGCACCAGGTCGCGCTTTCCGCGGAAGGCGTCCACGACGGGACGCGCGCCCTCCGCCTGGACGCCGAGGAGCCGCGGCAGGCGGTCGATGAAGCCGAGGCGCCTCATCTCGACGAGTCCCTTCCAGACGCCCGCGATCGTGCAGCCGTCCCCGACGGAAACGGCGACCCAGTCCGGCATCGCGTCGCCGCACTGCTCGGCGATCTCGAGGCCGCAGGTCTTCTTGCCCTCGACGAGGTACGGGTTGACGGCGCAGTTGCGGTTGTACCAGCCCCGGCGTTCGCAGGCGCGCTGGCACAGTTCCCAGGTGACGGCGTAGTCGCCTTTCACCTTGATCACGGTGGCCCCGAAGATGAGGAGCTGCGTGACCTTCGGGTCCGGCGCGCGCTCGGGGACGAAGATGACGGCCTTGAGGCCGACCGACGCCGCGAATCCCGCGAGGCTGGAGGCCGCGTTGCCCGTCGACGCGCACGCGATCGTCTCCTGGCCGGTCTCGCGCGCCTTGACGACGCCGACGGAGCTGGCGCGATCCTTGAACGAGGCGGTCGGGTTGCGTCCCTCGTCCTTGAGGTGGAGCCTCCGCACGCCGGCCTTCTGCGCCAGCCGCGGCGCTTCGTAGACCGGCGTCCATCCGACCTGAAGCGGCGGGAGGGACGCGTCCGGTGCGATCGGGATCAGTTCGCGGTAACGCCAGTGGTCCCGCGGGCGCCTGGCGAGCGCGTCACGCGTGAGCGCGCGGGCGATGCGTTCGTAATCGTACTGGACGTCGAGGATCCCCTCGAGGCCGCAGGACGGGCATGTGTACGGCACGTCGACGCCGTACGTCGTTCCGCAGACGACGCAGCGAAGGCCGGTGACGGCGTTCAGCATTCAGCCCTCAGCCATCAGCTCTCAGCAATCAGCCATCCGCCCTCGGCACGGCCCGCTGAAAGCTGAGGGCTGAAAGCTGCTAGCCGGTCGACGGGCGCGGATTCTAGCACCGAGGCGGGGGGGCGCGCTACTTCCGTCGCTTCCGCCAGTCCAGCCAGTAGTCGAACGCCTCCTTGACGCTCAACAGCGCGATACGGTCTCCCTGGACGACGGCTACGCAGGGGGGGGACGGCCATCGCCAGGGATCACCAAGCTCGTCGAAGACAGCTCGCAGGCTCGGCCGTGCGATCGGTTCGCGCGACGGCCGCTCCGGGGAGGACTTGCGCAACTGCTCGGAGATCGTGACTTCCGTTCCGGTGCGTGCCTTCAACTCCCTCGCGAGATCGTCGATCGAGCGCAGGCCCGCGGGGATTTCGATCGGTCGCCGGTACTTGCCGTAGAACGCCCGGTTGACGATGCCGTCGATCGCGCGGAGCCACCGCGAACGCTCCCACTCCCGTTCCTCGGCACGCGCAAAGAGCCAGACGAGGTCCGCGTCCTCGCCGATTTCTCCGAGGGCCCGGGCGACCTGGTCGTCGTAGCGACCCCAGTCGCGAACGTCGCGCACGAGCGGCAGCGCGGCGGGATCTCGGAGGAGGACAAGCGCGGGGAGTGCCTCGCGGCCGGCCCAAACGTCCGTCCTGACGATCCCTTCCAGTGTCGCCGCGGCATCCGTCACGCCGAAGGTCCCGCAGGCTCTTGCGGCGCGCTCCCGGACTGCGACGTTTTCGGCGAGAAGGAGAGCCGCGTAGTCCGCGGATCCCTCCTTGCCCAGGATTTCCCGCAGCGCGTCGATCGCTTCCGACGCCCAGTAGTGCGACGACCGGGCGACCTTGCGGATCTCGGGCAGCAGGCTCCGGTCCTTCAGCCGCGCTGCAATGCGCAGCGCCGCACGGCACACGTCCTCCCGTTCATCGGTCAGGTACTTTCGCACGAGGGGCACATCCTCCCGGGTCGCGATCGGCGCGAGCATCGACAGAAGGTCGATGATCGACCACTCCGTTCGCGGTTCTTGCAGCATCTTGAGGATGCGTGTGCGATGCTCGGGCCGCATGACCTTGTCCAGACCCTCGAAGGAGTGCTTCTCTCCATGCTTCTCGATGAAGTCGAGCCCGAGCGTGCCGGCGTCGGGCGCCCCGTAGTCGATGAGCGTGCGGATGGCGCACTTGTGAAGGTAGACCTCGCCCTCGCGGATGAACTTGCGGAGCGTCGGGACCGCCTCGGGCGGCCTCTTCGCGGAGAGCAGCGAGAACGCGGCTCGCGAAGGAGCCCGGTCGAGGTTCCGCGCCGCCATGTCGGCGCACTCCGTGTCGTCCAGCGCGAGGGCGATCTCGCAGGCCGATTCGTAGCCCGGGTCGTAGGGGTCGCGCAGGACCTCTCGCGCAAGGGCCACGAGCCGGTCGCGGCGCGAAGGCACCGCGTCCCGCTCCGCGAGAGTCGCCAGGAACGACAGTGCGGCGGAGCGTACGCGAGGTTGCGACGCGATCTCGATCGCTGTGTCGGCGAGGGCCAGGATCCGTTCGGGCGGCAGGGCATCGCAGATCGACGCAAGACGAAGCCAATCGAGTCCGTTCCGATCCGCGCGCGCCAGCAGCTCGGGCAAGAGGGCAGGCGTGACGACGGCGCGGAGGATCGTCGTCTCGTGCGATGCTGATGCGCCTCCGATGAGAACCAGATCGATGACCATGTCGCGATCCTGCGGCGAGCCACGGAGCGCCAGGAAGGCGAGGGCTTCGCTCACGACCTCGCGGTCCTTCCAGTCGCGCGCGCGTTCGCGGGCGACAGGCAGGAGCCGCTCCGCGGTCTTCGAGTCCAGTTTCTCGGGGCAGGTCTCGGCGAGGAACAGCGCGGCGCCGAGGGCGGCGGGATCTTGGGAGTGCGCGACGTCGAGAAGCACCTTGAGGGCGTCGGCGTTTCCCGACGGGCACAGCAGCTTCGCCGCCGCGAAGCGCACTCGCGGAGAGGCATCGGCGAGGGCAGCCCGGGCCGCGGCCTCCAGAAGATCGCTCTTGAGCTCCGCGAGCGCTTGAAGGGCTTCGATCCGGACGGCGGCCTCTTCATCCCGCGCCATCTCGGCGATCGCCTTTCGCGCCTCCGAAGTCCCGAGCCGCGCCAGCATGCGCAGCCCGTGGATGCGGGAGTTCGGTTTCTTGCTTCGAAGGATCACGTCTCGGATCGTGGGCAAGTCGTCCGGCCGCAAGACATGGCTCACGTCCGTATGTCGCTCCGACGCCGCGCCGTCGGCGTCCAGGCGCAGGAGGTAGTCCCGAAGGATCGGCCGGATGACGGCGTTGCTGGAACGGGACGCGGTTGCGGCGATCTCCGTTCCCTCGAACTGGATGAGGCGCCGGAGGATCCACGGATAGGGACAGTAGCCGTACTCGAGGTGGAGATCCTGTATCAGCTTCGGGACGTCCTCCTGTCGCAACGCGGCGAGGCGCTTGGGCAGATCGGGGAGCCTCTGCGTGAGGTGCGGCGGGACCTTCGTTTCCCAATCGTCCGGATCCTGCTGAAGAAGCGCGGCGATCAGGACCAGCGGCATCATCGCGGGACCGCCTTGAAGGTGGCGCGCAGCTTCACGACGACTCCCTCCCATTCGGCGTGTTTGGGGCTGAACTCCGCCCGCATGTCCGGCTCGACCTGGAGCTCGATCCGACCTTCGATGACTCCCGACTCGGACTTCATGACGATCACGCGGCCCTGGCCGTCGCGCGCGAGGTAGTGCGGGGCGTGAGGGCCGGTGTGCGCGTACGAAAGAAACGTCCGGCAGGTCTTGCCGATCAAGTACGTGCCCGGCGCCGCGTTGCCCGGCAGCGCGATGGCGAGGCCGTAGGAGAACTCGTCGTCGATAGTTCCCTGATCGCCCGAGTCGCAATGGCCGAGGACGATCACCGTCTCGTCGCCGTCCGCGAAGCCGATGTTGAACCCGTTCGTGAGCCGGACGGCCGCGCGGCGCGCGAAACGTGATTCTTCGAACGAGAACTGGACTCTCCAGGCCTCCGACTTGCGCCAAATCGTCTCGACGCTCGCGTTCGGGTTGAGGTCCTTCTCCAAGGAGAGCGCCTCGAGGGTCGAGATCTGGAAGTAGGAGTCGCCGAAACGGAAGCGCAGGCATCGGCTGCTGCGGGCGTCCACCCAGTAGAGGGACCACTCCCACCAGAGGGCGCCGCCCTCAAGTCGATGACGGAGGTAGCGGACGCCCTCGATGGTCCGCTCTCCTTCGAGGGCCAGTCTCGTGGGGCGGACGATCGCGGATGCCTTGAGGCGTTCCGGCGCTTTCTCCGGCTCGTCCTTCAGCCGCATGGGCGGCTCCGCGATGCGTTGGAGCTCCATGACCGTGATCATGCGTGGGAGCGGGGCAGGGCGGCTCATCTCCAGGAAGTATGGACGGACGGGAAGCAGGGCGAGGGGCGCATCCAGCTCGATCTCGGCCCGCAGTTTCTGCGCCTCGTCGTGCTTCTCCAGGTCGTATCGCATGATTCGCTGCTCGCCTTGGATGCGCAGCGTGGCGCCGTCGCGCGTCGCGCGCCAGCTCGCCTCGTCTACACGCGAACCGGCGGCGAAATACTCCGCAGAGATGTCGAGGATCTCGAAGCTCTCCGTCGTCGTGGCGGTGTACTTGAAGATCCGGTTTGTGCCGTACGAACTGAAACCGACTTCCTCGTCGATCCGAAACCGGCGGCCATCGCCTTGCGAAACCACCCGAAGCGAACTTACGAGGTCGTTGTGGCTCATTCGGTCCGGGTCGGCGCCGAAGTAGCGAAGAGGCTGCTCGAAGTGCTGGAGGGGATTCACGAATTCCGGTTGCAGAACCGGTGCTCCATTCTCGGCCTTCTCGGCGCTCCGGCAGGAAGCGGCGAAGGTCATGGTCACGATCGAGACGATCAGCAGCATGCGTGCGAAGTTCATACACGTCACCCCACGAAGTGATAGACGAATCCCGGCGATCGTTTCACACAATCGCGCGAATCGCTTGACACGCTCCGCGGGGCACGGTACACCCCTCGCATGATCTACGGCCCGACGTTCGACGAGATGCTGCATCCAGAGACGCTGCGGGCGGAGCTGCGGAAGCGCGCCCTGGCGGCGCTGACGGGCGCGCCGCTCGACCCGGTCAGCCTCTACAACATCACGTGGAAGGACGCGGGCGGCGGCGTGCGCCACCTCGTCGTGCCGCGCGAGCTCACCGGACTCGATGCGACGATCGTCCTCATGACCGGCAGTCAGTTTCCGACCGGGAGTCACAAGGTCGGCGCGGTCTACTCGATCCTGATCGAGAAGCAGCTCGACGGCGAGACCGTCCCCGGCCGCGACACGATCGTCTGCCCCTCGACGGGCAACTACGGCATCGGCGGGGCGTGGGTCGGGCCGCGGATGGGGTACCGCTCCCTCGTCGTCCTTCCGGAGGGGATGAGCGCCGAGCGGTTCGAGAAGATCCGGGCGTACGGCGCCGAGCTCATCAAGACGCCCGGCTGCGAGAGCAACGTCAAGGAGATCTTCGACAAGGTGAAGGAACTCCGGCGCGATCCGAAGAACCGGATCCTGGAACAGTTCTCCGAGTTCGGCAACTACCGCTTCCACTACCACGTGACCGGCAACAGCGCCGTCGAGCTGGCCGCGGATCTCGGGAAGCGCGGCGTCGGCAACGGCCGCATCGCCGCCTTCGTCTCCGCCATGGGATCGGGCGGCACCATCGCGGCGGGGGACCGCATCAAGCAGGTCTTCCCCGAGGCCTGGACCGTCGGCGTCGAACCGGTGCAGTGTCCCACGCTCTTCAACGCGGGCTTCGGCGGCCACCGCATCGAGGGGATCGGCGACAAGCACGTCACGTGGATCCACAACGTTCTCGACATGGACCTGTTGTGCTGCGTCGACGACCTGGAGTGCCTGAAGGGACTTCAGCTCATCCAGGAGGCGCCCGAGGTCGCGAACGCCCGCGCCCTCGTCGGGATGCTCGGCATTTCCGGCGTCTGCAACGTCCTCGGCGCGATCAAGACGGCGCGCCACCTGCGGCTGCGCGGGGGCGACGTGGTCGTCACCGTCGCGACCGACGGCTTCGACCGGTATCCGTCGGTGATGAAGCGGCTCACCGAGGAGTGCGGGGCGATGGACGGCGGCGAGGCGCGGCGGAGGCTCGCCATCTTCCGCGAGCAGAAGACGGACTGGATGATGGAGGGGACGCGCGAGACGCGCCGCCGCTGGCACAACCAGAAGTACTACACGTGGGTCGAGCAGCAGGGGAAGAGCGTCGAGGACCTCCGCGCCCAGGAGGATCCGGGCTTCTGGCGGGCGCAGCAGGAACGGATCCCCGAACTGGACCGGAGGCTCCGTTCGGCCCGCGGAACCTAGCCCGGATTATTCACGAAGTTCGCCGGCTCTGCCGGCGAATCGTGAATAATCCGCCCGCGGCGCCACCTCTGCGGGCAAGAGTGCGCCGCGGGCCCCGTTAGACCGGCACCGGATCGGTCTAACGGGGCGGGCCGCCCGTCGCGCGAGACACGGAATGTCGAGCGCGATGGAGCGGGGCTGTCCAGTGGAATCGGCCCGCAGGGCCGATGGAACTGCCCGAAGGGCGCTTTATTCCTGAGGGCGGCGAAGCCCTCATGAATAAAGGGGGCTAGAAATCGGCTCAACAGGTGCGGTTCGAAGCACCAGGTCGAACCCCACGGGACAATCGTTGCGTACCCCGGTCTCCGGGCGCCCGCACGGATACGCCATGAAACCCGTGCGGCGTCTTCGCGTCCTGGCGGCTCATGAACAGGTCGGGCTGCGAGCCGTCTGGCGACGGGTCGTCCACCTCAACGGCTACGACACGAGCCGCATCGTGGTCGTGAAGGAGGATGACGCGGCGCCGATCGATCCGAAGTCGGCTCTCCTCCTCCATTC
This sequence comes from Planctomycetota bacterium, assembly GCA_016190175.1. Taxonomy (GTDB): domain Bacteria; phylum Planctomycetota; class MHYJ01; order MHYJ01; family JACPRB01; genus JACPRC01. Next base: position 566 of record JACPRC010000071.1, on the reverse strand, counting down.
GACCTCGTCCGGCATCGAGATCCTCACCGGGGGGAAGTGAGGGCGCGCTCCGCGCCTCGCCGAGGCGCCGCTTCGATCCTATCAGCGGTGCTTGACGCGAGTGGGTCGTACCGCCGGCTTCGGTACGGGCACGGGCGAGGCCAGTTTCTCCAGGACCGCCGCGACGCGGGCCCGCACCTCGGGGTCGGGGTGGTCCGCGTGCTTCGCGATCGAGGAGGCGGCGATCGCGCCCAGTGCGATCAGTTCCGCGGCGGCCCGGTCGCGCTCGTCGATCCCCTCGGCCTCCAGGCGCTCGACGAGCGCGCGCACCTTCGCGTCGATCTCGGGCGTCGGGAAGTCGATGCAGAGGACGAGGACGCGCTTCGTTTCGGCGGGCTTCGGGCAGATCGCGATCGGGAGGAGCGCGTCGTACGCGTCGCCCGTGATCAGCGTGATCAGGCGGAGGCCGTCGCGACGGAGGAAGTGGGCGCGCCAGATCGCCAGGAGGGCGTTCGCCTCCGTTACTTTGAGCCCCGCCATCGCGAGCATCGACTCGACGGCGACGGGCTCCGCCGCGAGTCTTCCCG
>JACPRC010000075.1 GCA_016190175.1 Planctomycetota bacterium | reverse complement strand
GGCGGCTCCAGCAGCAGCAGGAGAGCGTGCGCAAGGAGCGGGCGAACCTGAGGCTCTCGACGCTCTGGATGACGGTGGTGGAGAAGAAGCGGCTGTGGCGAATGACCGCGAGGGAAGAGGCGCGGGAGGATCTGCGTCATGCGGTCGAGGAGCTGGGATCGTTCCTTCAGGAGTGGCCCGATCTTCCGCTGGGCCACTATGCCCTGGCCCGCGGACATCTCTATCTCGGAGACACGCGGCAGGCGGAGGCGGATCTGCGCCGGACGGTGACCCGCTGGCCCGACTTCCGGCCCGCCTGGTCGCTCCTCGCGATCGCAAAGCTGCAGGAGTACACCACGAGAATCGTCGGCCCCGAGGAATCCATCTCGGAACGCGTCGAGGCTCTCCAGCCGATCCTCGACGAAGCGATCGCGGCCCTCGGGCGGGGATGGGAGGAGGGTCGGGAGCGGCAGGAGGGCGAGAAGTGGGGGCTGGCCTGGACGGCGGAGGACGGCGGCGCCGCTTGTTTCGGCGCCGGCTATCGGGCTCATGTCGTCGATCGCAATCCGGAAAGGGCCAGGCGGATTCTCGCACAGGGATGGGAACTCTACCGTTCCGAGGAATGCCGCGTCCTTCAGGGCGACCTCTCGAAGGACATCCCGGAGGGCGTCGCCCTGTCGACGGAAGCGATCGCATTCGCCCCCGGTTACGATCACGCCTTTTTTGTGCGCGCATATCTCCTCAACCATCTGCGCGCCCACGCCGGGACCCTCTCCGACCTGGACCGCGCGCTGAAGCTGGCCCCGGACTTTCCTCCCTACCTTCACAACAGGGGATGGAAAAGGGGGGAGACGGGCGACTCGGACGGCGCCCTCCGGGACCTGACCCGCGCGATCGAGCTTGACCCCTCCGAAGCCGAGCACTACTTCGCCCGGGGCGCGGAGCGGAGGAAGAAGCGCGATCTGGAGGGCGCCTGGACCGACTACTCGGAGGCCCTGCGCCTGCAACCGTCCCACGGAAAAGCCCGACTCGGACTGGGCAACATCAGGTCCGACCGGGGAGACCCGCGGGGCGCGATCGAAGAGTACGACCGGGCGCTGGCCGTCCGGAAGGACGATGCCCTGGCTTTCAAGAATCGAGGCCTCGCCTGGTCCAAGTTGAAAGACTGGGACAGAGCGATCGCGGATTTCAACCGAGCCATCGAGTTGAACACGAAAGACGGCGAGGCCGTCCTCTTCCGCGCGACGGCCCGGCGCGAGAACGGAGACCTGAAGGGCTCCCGGGAGGATCTCGCGCTCGCCTGCCGGTTTCCGTTCGACGAACCCGAGTTTCTGTTCGGGAGAGGATTCCTCAGGCTCAGATTCGATGACGTCGATGGCGCGCTGTACGATTTTTCAACGACCATCGCGCGGAATCCCCGACACAAGGAGTCCTGGTATTGGCGAGGATCGACCCTGGGCGTCCATCGCGGGAGACGGGAAGAAGGAATCGCGGACCTGTCCCGGGCCATCGATCTTGGGAAGAACGATGCGGAGTCGTTCTACTGGCGCGGGTCGCTGCACTTCCTTCAAGGCCGCTACGAAGACTCCGTTGCCGACTACTCCAGGGCTCTCTGGAAGAAACCCGACTATGTCGAGGCGTACTGCGGCCGAGCGGACGCCTATCGAGTGTCCGGCAGACCGGACCGAGCGGCCGCGGACTACGACTTCGCGATCGGATTCGGACCCAACCATCCCGAAGCCCATCGGAAAAGAGGGAGATTCCGCCGCACCCGCGGGCAGAACGAACTCGCCGTCGCGGACTTCACGCGCCTCATCGAACTCAGGCCCTCCGACGCCGAGGCCCGTTATCTGCGGGCCGATGCGCTCTTCGCCCTCGGGCGGAACGACGAGTCTCTTTCCGATCTCGACCGCGCCCTCGATCTGGAGCCGGATCATGCGGACGCCCTCTTCCTGCGCGGGACGTTGAGGAGTCTCTCGGGCCGATACGACGAGGCCATCACCGACCTTGACCGCGCGATCGCGCTCCGGCCCGGGAACGGCCTCGCCTGGTACCGGCGAGGAACCGCGCGCTTCCTGAAGGGAGATCCGGCAGGCGCCGAACGCGACCTCGCTCGCGCGATCGATCTCCGTCCCGCCGATCCGTCCTGCCGCAAGATGCGGGGGCACGTCCGGTTCGGACGGAAGGACTACGGCGGGGCGATCCAGGACTTCACCTCCGCCGCCGTGCTCGCCCCCGCGAACGACCAGACGTGGTACTGGCGGGCGATGGCCTGGATCTCCCTCGGCAGGCTGCGCGAAGCCGAAGAGGATTTCGGACGGTGCATCGAAAGAGCCCCGGAGAAAGCCGACGCGTGGTATCAGAGAGGCTGGGCCCGGCTCGACCTCCTCGACAACCGCGGCGGGCTTGCGGACTTGATCCGATCATGCCTGCTCCGTCCCGGCGGAGCTCACATCCTCTACCTTTGCGGATACGCGCGGGCCGTCCTGGGCGATCCTGCGGGCGCGATCATGGACCTCACGCGATCTCTCGCGCTCGCCCCCGGCGATCTCGACGCGCTGTACTCGCGCGGACTCGCGAAGCGGGCGATCACGGACTGGCCGGGCGCCGTCGAGGACTTCACCGCGGTCGTCCGAGGGGCTCCCCGTTTCGCCGACGTGTACCTGAACCGGGGAGTCGCGCTGAGAGACGGTGGGGACGCCCGGCGCGCGCTGGGAGATCTCGATCGGGCCCTGGAACTGAAGCCCGGTTGGGCCGTGGCCCATGCCGAGCGCGGCCAGACGCGCAAGCGCACCGGCGACCGCGACGGCGCCGTGGCCGACTTCACGACGGCGCTGGCGGCCGACTCGCGGCTGACGGTGTGCTATTCGCTGCGAGGATGCGTCCATTATGATCGCCGGGCCTGGCCGGACGCCCTCGCGGATTTCCGGAAGGCCTCCGAGGTGGATCTTGCGAATCGGGACGCCGCAAGCCTCTACCTCTGGCTGATCCGCGCCCGCGCCGGCGAACGCGACGCGGCCTCGCGCGAGCTTCGAGAGCATCTGGGACGGCGCGCGAAGGACGCCGACCCCTGGGAAGGCAGGCTCTGCGGTTTTCTCCTCGGAGAGATCGGCGAGGAGAATCTCCTCGCCCTCGCGGGAGAGGAGGTCCGCAGGAGGATCCCCGCCCTCTTCTTCGTCGGGATGAAGCGCCTGCTGGACGGGGACAAGGCGGGAGCCGCCGCGCGTCTTCGCGAATGCGTCGCCACCGGCCGTCATCGATTGGAAGAGTACTGGTCCGCCCGCGCGGAGCTCGAAGCGCTGGACCGCTGAGGAGGCTCCTATTCGGAATCGCTCCGCTCCGCTCATCTTCCCCTTTGTAGTACACGCGAATCGTCCACCCGTTGCCCGGGCCAAGGGGGTCGCGCAAGAAGGGCGCTCTCAGGCGGTCCCTGTCCCGATATTGTCCAAGTACGCGAGGGACTGTTTGAAGGTCTTACCCCCGACGATCGTGCGATCGCGGCCAGGACCTGGCCGGGACCCCGCGGCCCCGTACCGGATATGTACATTGCGTAAACAACGCGTTGATTATACACTCATGAAATGGAAAGAGTGCGCACCGCCGACCTCGTCGCGTGGGTTTCCCTTGCGCGACGCTCCCCCTTGGTCCTCCGGGGCGCGCGGCAGGTGGGCAAGACATGGCTCGTGCGTGACCTGGCGGCGCGGAGCGGGCGGGAATTGGTCGAACTGAACTTCGAGCGGGACCCGCGCCGTGCCCGGCCCTTCGCGGCGAGCGATCCGAAGGAGATCCTCGCGGAGCTGTCGTTGATCCTCGGGCGAGAGATCCCGGTCGATCGCTCGCTCCTCTTCCTCGACGAGGTCCAAGCCGCGGGCACGGTGCTCGCGCGGCTCCGGTGGTTTGCCGAGGAGATGGTCGAACTCCCGGTCATCGCGGCGGGGTCGCTCTTGGAATTCGCGCTGGGGAATCACGATTTCAGCATGCCGGTCGGCCGCGTGGGTTTTCTCCACGTCGAGCCGATGGGCTTCGACGAGTACCTCCGTGCGCATGGGCAGACGCGCCTGCTCTCCGCGCTCACCGGGTGGATGCCCGGCCGGACCCTCTCTACGACGGCCCATGAGCAAGCGATCGATTGGTTCCGCCGCTACGCGCTGGTGGGCGGCATGCCGGCGGTGGTCGCCGCCGACGTCGCTGGCGCGCCGCCGCGCGCCTGTCGCGAACTCCAGCGCGATCTCATCGCGACCTTCCGCGCAGACTTCGCCAAGTATGCCGGTCGCATGGATCGCGAGGTGCTGGACCACGTCCTCTTCGCGATCGCGCGATCGCTCGGTCGCAAGTTCGTTTGTGCGCACGTCGGCGAGGGGGTCAAGCACCACCAGGCCAAGCGCGCGTTGGAACTCCTCGCCGCCGCCCGTCTCTGTTCCCTCGTCTCCTGGAGCGCTGCGACGGGTCTCCCCTTGGGCGGCGAGACGAAGGAGACGTTTCGCAAGGCGATCCTCCTTGATGTCGGAGCGTTCCATGCGCTTGCCGACACGCCGGCGGCCGGGCGGTGGAAGGACCTTGCCGCCGGCGTGCGCGGCCAGCTCGCCGAGCAACTGGTCGGTCAGGCGCTCCGGCTGGGAGGGGAGCCGACCGGAGACGGTCCGCGCCTGTTCTACTGGCAACGCGAGGGCGGCCGCCCGGGCGAGATCGATTTCCTGATCCAGGCAGGCGGTCGCATCGTCCCGATCGAGATCAAGGCCGGTGCGGCCGGTGCGATGAAGAGCCTGCACCAGTTCATGTTCGACAAGAGCCTCTCCCTGGCCGTGCGCATCGACGAGAATCCGCCCTCGATCGCCCCCCTGCGAGTGACGACCACGCAAGGCGACGCGGTCCGGTATCGCCTCCTGGGGCTTCCGATCTACCTCGCGTGGCGGACCGCCGAACTCGCGGCGGGCCTGCCGAGGCGGTGAGCGCCCGAGGACGACAGCCGTCTGCCGGACCCCGCTGCGCCGTCCTCCATCAGGTCTCACGCGCCTCGGCGGCCTGTTCAGCGCCATGAGAGGTCCTTTCAGGCGGATCGGCGGAGCATACCAGGTGGGCGCGTGGGACCGCAGATCGCCCTTCGGTTTCGTTCGACGCGGCAACGCCCGGCGACTCGGGATACTTGAACGGCCCCTCGCACGGCTTCCAGCCTTCGCCGCGGCAATGCCCGCAATCAAGGCTCCGGTCCAGGGGGCACGTCCCCGCTCCATTACACTGGGCGCACTTGAGCTTCTGGTGTCCCCCGCATTCGGTGCAGGGCTTTCCTTGGCATCCCATCCGCCCCTGCGCCTCGACTGTCTTCCTAACTATCTTTCCCAGGCACAGAATCATCCCTTGACGCGCACACACGTTGCAGCCGTGGACCCGTGTTCCTTGACATTTCGGGCAGGAGTGTCGGCGCGAACAGCGATTACCCAGGCGGCAGTCCGGACAATCATCGGGCCCCGCGGAGCGGTCCACCGTGGATTTGTCCGGTGCCGAAAACATATCCATCGCACCTGACTTCTCCCTTTCCATCGCACGTCGGACAGTCGATCCGCAGCCGGCCGTTGCACACCGAACAAGCGCTCTCCCTGGTGCATTTCTCGACTTGCACTACCCTGACAATCGGATCGGGCTTCTCGCTGGGGTAGTTGAAGTTGTTCCCAAAGGTTATCCTATTGCACCCTACAGCGACGACGAAGATGGCCGGGATCATCGCCGCGATTCCGCGCCTGGCCATACAGATCTCCTTCAAGTCTCTTCACTCGATCTTCCCGATCCGGAAATCGGAGTACTCGACCACGTTGTTCTCGGACACGTAGTGCCCGATCGTCCCCTCCGCGCGGAGCGTGTGCCGGATCGTCCCGACCGTCTCGCCGTTGATGGAGAGGCCGATCTCGTCCCCGCGCGCCACGACGGTCAGTTCGTTGAAGTCGTCCTTCTTGACGGCCTGGAACTCGAACTTGGCGACCTGCTGCCCCGCGACGAACTTGAAGAAGGAGTAGCCGCCGTTGTCGTAAATGTAGAGGGCGCAGCGCCCGTCGCCCGTGACGTTGAAGAGGAAGAAGTTCTCCCCCTCGCCGCGGAACCAGATCCCGTTCCCCTGCTTGGCGGGCCCCTTCGTCGCGCGGAGGCGCGCCGTGAGCTTGAAGTCTCCGTACGTCTTCTTCCCGGTCGCGACCTGCGTGAAGTCCTGCGCGCCCGCGCGGTCGTTCTCGACGACGAGGACGTCGCCCTTGTACGAGATCCGCGGGCCGGATTCACCGTCGCCGGGCGACCGCTCGTCGAACCGCACGGCTCCCTCCGACTTCGCCGTAGTCGAGCGCTTCTCGCCTGCCCACCGGAAGCTGTCGAGGAGCTTCCGGCGGTGGTCTTTCGCCTCGGGGCGGGAATTCGAGAAGTACAGGTAATCGACCCTGTAGACCGTGCCGCCCTCTTCGAAGAAGAGCACGTCCAGATGCAGGGTGTCACCGTCGTCCGTCTTCTTGCGGCAGGAAAAGAACGGCACGGCTCCGGCGCCCGTCTTCCAGGTACCCTCCTTGACGAGCGTCGTGACGTCGGAGATCATGATGTGTTTGCATCGCGCCGCCTCTTCGGATGCCGAGGTCTCTCCCTTGGGAAATGAGACGCCGACGCAGGCGGATTCCCCATCGTCCTTGGTCGATAGGGTGCAAAGGGGCGATCCGTCCTCGGCTTTGCCGGGCTTCCATTCCGCCGACAGTTCGAACTCGAGCTTCCCGTCCGGCGTCCGGCACGTCTTCGACTCCTCTTGCGCGAGACCGGAGCCGATCAGAAGCAGGCCGCCGACGATCGCGAGCAGGCGCGTTCTCAGGGTTTTCTCCCTGATGACTCCTACCCCGGGGGAGTATACCACATGCATACAGTGCATGAGGCAGGTTCTCCGGGACCGTCGGTCCTATCGCGGCCGCGGGACCGCGCTGTAGTCGTTTCGGAACCGTTCGGAGGTCGGGTGTGGGCTACGCGAAGTCGGCAGGATCCGCGAAAGAAACGGCGCTCTTGGCGTCCTGCCGGCGCCGGAATTCACCGCCGAGCGCGCCGAGGCCGCAGAGAACAAGAAGGTCCGGGGGACGGAAGACCGGGCGCCTTGGTCTCCTTCCGCCTCCAATCCCGGGGAGTCGCCCATTTCCGGACCGGGAATGTGGCCGCTTTTCTTCTCTGCGGGCCCTGCGCGCTTTGCGGTGGAAAAGAACCGGTCGTTTTGCGCATGGGGCCGGTCTCGGGGCTACGGCTTCGCCAGCGGGTTCTTCATGTACGGTTTGCGGCAGCTCGCGCAAAGGTCGAACCGGAACTCGCGGTAGACCTGGTCCTGCGCCTCCTCCGCCGACAGCCCTTCGAGCTCCGCGAGGATCCTCTTCATCTCCGCGGCGTGGTCCTTCGCGAGGTCCTCGTCCGTGATCTCCATCGGGTCGTACGCGGCCTTCACCTCGACGCGCACCTCGTAGCGGACGGGCGCGTCGAGGAGCAGGCCGGCGCCGCAGCGGTCGCAGGTCAGATGGTCCATGGCGCCGCCATGATACCCCGGCGCGCCGCCTACCGGAACTCTTCCTGCAGCCGCTCCAGCTCGCGGCTCCCGGGGCAGAGCTTCTCGTACGGGACGCGCGCCAGCGGCACGTCGATCGTGGCGCTCATCTCGTGCAGATCCGGCGTCCCCTCGTCGAGGAACAGGAGCCCGGTGGGGATCACGCCCTTCCCGCGCTGATCCTGCAGATACGCGAAGACGGCGCGCCGGTCCGTGGGATCGTAGTTCTGCGGGACCGCGACGAACCGCACGACGCTCCCGTCGTGCATCGCCACGCGCGTCGCCTCCCCGTCGCCGACCGCGGCCGTGATCTCCCTCGCCGGCGGAACGAAATCGGCCAGAACGGCCCGGACCTGGTGCCGGCGCGTATGGACGTAGCTCTTCGTCGAGCCCTCGTGGTCGTTGAACGTGACGCACGGGGAGACGACGTCGACGAGCGCGAATCCCCGATGCGCGATCCCGGCCTTCAGGATCGGGACGAGCTGCGCCTTGTCGCCCGAGAAGCCCCGCGCCACGAAGGTCGCGCCCAGGGCGAGCGCCAGCGTCACCGGGTCGATCGGCGCCATCGGATTCGGCTCGCCCCGTTTGCTCTTCGATCCGACATCCGCGGAGGCCGAGAACTGCCCCTTCGTCAGACCGTACACCCCGTTGTTCTCCAGGACGTACAGCAGGTCCACGTTGCGGCGGATCGCGTGGACCATCTGCCCGAGCCCGATGGAGAGCGAGTCTCCGTCCCCGGAGATGCCGATGTACGCGAGCTCGCGGTCGGCCGCATTCGCGCCCGTCGCGATCGCGGGCATGCGGCCGTGGGCCGAATTGAACCCGTGCGCGCCGCTCACGAAATACGTCGGCGTCTTCGACGAACAGCCGATCCCGCTGAGCTTGGCGATCCGGTGCGGCGGCGTCGAGAGCTCCCAGAAGGCACGGACGATCGCGGCGGTCACGGAGTCGTGGCCGCATCCGGCGCACAGCGTGGACATCGAGCCCTCGTAGTCCCGCAGCGTGAGGCCGAGCGCGTTGCGCTCGAGGGCCGGATGGACCACGGGGGGCTTACCGGGGGACGCCACGGGGCACCTCCACGCGACTCAGCACTCCGTCCACGACGGTTCGCGCGCTCAACGGAAAACCGCCGTACGCGAGGACCGAGCGGAGCTTCTCCTTCGGGACGCGCGTTTCCAGCGTGAGCAGCGAGCGGAGCTGCGCGTCCCGGTTCATCTCCACCACAGGCACGATCTCGTGCTCCTCGAGGAACGCCTCCACCTCCTCGCCGAAGGGGAACCCGCGCACGCGCATGTAGTCGGCCGCGAGGCCGCGGCGGGCCAGCTCGTCGAGGGCCTCGCGGATCGCCGGGTCGCAGCTCCCCATCGAGACCACCCCGACGCTCGCGCCGGGACGGCGGACGATCACCGGCGCCGGGACCGATCTCGCGGCCGCCCGGTGCTTCAACGCCAGCCGCTCCATGACCTCGCGGTAGTCGTCGGGCGTCTCCGTGTACGCCCCGAACTTGTCGTGACCCGATCCGCGCGTGAAGAACGCGCCCTTCGGGTCGATCCCGGGGAGCGTCCGCGCGGCGACGTGGTCCTCATCCTCCGGATGGTAGCGGAAGAACGTCCCGAGGCGCGCGAGATCCTCCGTCCCCAGGACCCGGCCGCGATCGGGACGGTACGCGTCGTCCCAGCGCAGGCGCGGCACCACCCAGTCGTTCATCCCGATGTCGAGATCGGACATCAGGATGACGGGGGTCTGGAAGCGCTCGGCAAGGTCGAAGGCCGTCACCGCGAAGTCGAAGCACTCCTTCGGATCGGCGGGGAAGAGGAGGACGTGCTTCGTGTCGCCGTGCGACGCGTAGGCGCACTTCAGGACGTCCGACTGCTGCGTCCGCGTGGGCATCCCCGTCGACGGGCCGACGCGCTGGACGTCGATGACGACGGCGGGGATCTCGGCGTAGTAGGCGAGTCCGAGGAGTTCGTTCATGAGGGAGATCCCGGGGCCCGCGGTCGAAGTGAAGGCGCGCGCCCCCATCCAGCCGGCGCCGATCACCATGCCGATGGAGGCCATCTCGTCCTCGGCCTGGAGGATGCAGTAGCGGTTCCGCCCCGTCTCCGGATCCCGCCGGTACTTCCCGCAGAACCCCTTGAAGGCGTCCATGATCGAGGTCGCCGGCGTGATGGGATACCACGCCGCAACGGTGGCGCCGGCGTAGAGGCAGCCGAGCGCCGTCGCCGTGTTCCCGTCGATGAGGATCGAGTCCCGGTTCCCGTCCATCTTCTCGAGACGGAAGGGGAGGGGGCACTCGAGGTTCGCGATCGCGTAGTCGTAGCCGATCCGCAGCGCGCACGAGTTCGACTCGCGGAGCCCCTTCCTGTGGCCGTATCTCTCCTCCAGGAGCCGCTCGACGACCGTCATGTCCGCGTCGAGCAGGGCGGCGAGCGCACCGGCGTACGCGACGTTCTTCATCAGGATGCGCTCCCGCGGGTCCGAGAAGGCCGCGTTGCAGAGGCGGGCGAGCGGGATGCCGAGGAAACGCACGTCCGCGCGCAGGAGCGCCGTGTCGAGCGGCCACGTCGAGTCGTAGAGGAGGTAGCCGCCGGGACGCAGCTCGCGGATGTCCTGCTCGTAGGTCCGGGCGTTCATGGCCACGATGAGGTCGTAGTCGAGGGCGCGCGCCGTGCGGCCGTCGCGGCTGACGCGGATCTCGTACCACGTCGGGAGGCCCTGGATGTTCGAGGGGAACAGGTTCTTCCCCGAGACGGGGATCCCCATGCGGAAGATCGCCTGCAGGAGCAGGCCGTTCGCGCTCGCCGAGCCGGTGCCGTTGACGTTCGCGAGCTTCAGCGCGAAATCGTTGACGCGGGTTCGGGCTTCGTGGTGCACGCCGGTCTCCCTGCATAGGGGATCCGCAATTCGAACTTCTGCATGTCCCACGCGGACGTGGGACACCGCTCCGCGCAGAGGCCGCAGTGGACGCAGACGTCCTCGTCCTTCACCATGATCCGCCCGGTCTGGGGAAGGGCGCCCGAGGCGAAGAGGGACTGCGCGGCGTTCCTCGCGGGAGCCGTGAGCCGCGGGCGCAGACCCTCCTCGCCCCCGTCCGGCGCGATCGTCAGGCACTGAAGGGGACAAACGTCCACGCACGCGTCGCACTCGATACACCGGGACTCGGCGAAGACGGTCTCGACGTCGCAGTTGAGGCAGCGTTCCGCCTCGCGCGCCGTCTGGGCCGCGTCGAAGCCGAGTTCCACCTCGAGATCCAGCCGGCGGAGCCGCTCGCCCAGGTCCATGTGGCGCATCTTCGCCCGCGCCGCCGGGTTGTACTCGTTGTGGTAGCTCCACTCCTGCAGTCCCATCTTCTGGGTGACGAGGTTCATCCCCTGCGGCGGCCGCTCCGTCACCGGAACCCCGGAGCAGCGGTTGTGGATGGAGATCGCCGCCTCGTGGCCGTGGGCGACGGCCCAGATGATGTTCTTGGGGCCCCACGCCGCGTCGCCGCCGAAGAGGACGCCCGGGAGCGTGGACTCCATCGTCGTCGGATCGACGACCGGGAGGCCCTCCCGGGTGAACTCGATCCCGATGTCGCGCTCGATCCACGGGAAGGCCGCCTCCTGGCCGATCGCCAGGATGACGTCGTCGCAGGGCATGAAGACGGTGTCGGCCGCGTGATCGAACTCCATTCCGCGAAGCCGGCCGTCCTCCACCACGAACCGGCGCGGGGAGTGGTTGACGACGATCTCGACCTGTTCCTCTTCCGCGTCCTCGATCTCCCATTCGGAGGCCTTGAAGAACTGCCGCGTGCGCCGCGCGATCACCTTGATCTCCCTGCCGCCCAGGCGCCGCGACGTCCGGCAGCAGTCCATCGCCGTGTTGCCGACGCCGATGACGAGGACCCGCTCGCCGATCCGATCCACGTGGCCGAAGGAGACGGACTCGAGCCACTCGATGCCGACATGGACTCCGCCGGCCTCGCGCCGGCCCGGGAGGTCGAGGTCCTTCCCGCGCGGCGCGCCGCTGCCGACGAAAACCGCGTCGAATCCCTCGGCCAGCAGCGCCTTCATGCTCGTGACCGGCGTGCCGTACCGGATGTCGACCCCCATGTCCAGGATGGTGCCGATCTCCTCGTCGAGCACGCGACCGGGAAGGCGGAAGGAGGGGATGTTGGAACGCATGAGTCCGCCGGCCTCGGGCAGCTTCTCGAGAATCGTTACCTCGTAGCCGAGCGGCAGGAGATCGTTCGCGACCGTGAGAGAGGCGGGGCCCGCGCCGACACAGGCAATCCGCCTGCCGTTCTTCCTTGCCGGGATCCTGGGCAGCCGGTCCGCGATCTCTCCGCGATGGTCGGCCGCGACGCGCTTCAGGCGGCAGATCGCCACGGGTTTGCCGTCCACCCTCGCCCGCCGGCACGCGGGCTCGCACGGCCGGTCGCAGGTCCGCCCAAGGACGCCCGGGAAAACGTTCGACTCGCGATTGAGCATGTAGGCATCGGTGTAGCGTCCCTGCGCGATCAGTCGGATGTACTCGGGCACGTTGGTATGGGCGGGGCAGGCCCACTGGCAATCCACTACCTTGTGGTAGTAGGCCGGATCGCGAGTGTCTGTCGGTTTCACCTACAGTCTCCTTCGGGTACCATAGCAAGATAAACGCGATTCCGCAACTGCCATTACGGAATATTGCGCGGCAGCGCGGACTTCTCCGCGTGTGCGTCCCGCATTTCAGGAAACTTCCGCACACCAAAAGTTGACTGTCCGTTTTTGGTGTACGCTTGGTGTACGCCAAGACCGAAGCGAGGTCAGTTCCGGTGGAAGGACAACCGGTTGTGATGGACGCGGATTTCGACGACGTCCCCTTGGTGGATCCGGCCGTCGATGAGGAGGTCGGAGAGAGGGCCCTCCACCTCGCGCTCGACCGTGCGTTTCACCTCGCGCGCGCCGCATTCGGGGTTGAAACCCTTTTCGGCGAGGAAGCGGGGGACCTGGCTGGTGTAGTGCACCGTGAGCGGGACGGAGGCAGCGTGGCGCTGGACGTCCTCGAGGAACCGGCGGGCGATGAGTTCGCACTCGCGCAATCCGATGGAATTGAAGAGAACGACCTCGGTCACGCGGTTGAGGAACTCGGGGCGAAAGTGTTCGCGGAGGGCGCGGAGGGTCTCGTCGAAGACCGTCTGCCGGTCGAGCCCCTTGCGGCGCGCGGAGTCGAAGCCCATCCGGTTGCGGACCTCCTCGACCTCGCGGGCGCCGGCGTTCGAGGTGAGGATGATCAGGGCGTTGTCGAAACGGATGCGGCTCCCCTTGTTGTCCGTGACGAACCCCTCGTCCATCATCTGGAGCATGAGGTCGTGGACCTTGGGGTCGGACTTCTCGACCTCGTCGAAGAGGACGACGGCCTCGCCGTTGTGGCGGGCGGCCTCGGCGAGGACCCCGGGCTGGTCGTGACCCACGTAGCCCGGCGGGGCGCCGATGAGCTTGGCGTACTCGTGGGGGAGGGCGAATTCGGAGCAGTCGATGCGCAGCATCCGGGCGGGATCGCGGAACAGGTGGAGCGTGAGCGCCTTGGCCAGTTCCGTCTTCCCGACGCCGGTGCGGCCGACGAAGAGGAAGGTCGCGACGGGCTTGGCCGGGTCCCGCAACCCCGTGAGGTTCTTGCGGACCGCGCGGGCGACGCTGGCGACGGCCTCCTCCTGGCCGATGATGCGGCGGGAGAGCTCCGCCTCAAGGTCGTGCAGAGACGCGAACTCGGGGCGCGGGCCGGGGAGTCTGGGGCGGTCGAGGAGGTGAAGCTCGCCCACCTCTTCGTCGACGTCGGGGATCGTCACGTGGCGGATGTCGAGCGGCGGGTTTGCCTCGACGACGAGGGAATAGAGCCCCTCCTCGAGGGTGAGCCGGTCGGCGATGGCGCCGCACTGGGAGAGGCGCGGAAGGATCTGATCATGATAGTGGAGGAGGCAGGCGTTCAGGACGAGCCCGACGTAGCTCCGCTTGTCCGTGATGCGGCTCGTGCTGAGGAGGCGGGCCGTCTCCTCCGGGGTGAAGACGCGGATCTTGACGAAGCCGTCGATCGGCTCGAAGTACTTCCGGACGACGTTGCTTTCCATCCGAAACATGTCCGCCTCACGCGTCCCGCTCTGTAACGATTATCGGCGAGACGCGACCCATGCAATCTGCGAAATCCATTATAAATGGAATCCCGTGCGGCGCAAGGGGGATGGGGCCGCGGGAGGGGGGCGCGAGCGGCGCGGGCGGGGCCTAGAGCCCCGCCGCCTTCCGCGCCTTGTTCCGCAGGAACAGGCCGATGCCGAGGCCGGCTCCGCAGAGGAGAATGACGATCCACTGCCAGAGCTTGGTGGGGATCCAATCCATGATGCCGTCCGCCAGAAGGATGGGGTCCATTCGAAGTCTCCTAACTCGGCACCAGAACGACCTTCCCGAACGCCTTCCGGGCCTCGATCCGCCGGTGGGCCTCGGCTGCATCCCTCATGGGGACCACGCCGTCGATCACCGGCCGGATCTTCCCTTCGAAGAGGAGCTTGAGACCGGACATCAGCTCCCTGTTGTTCCCCATTGTACAACCGACGACCTCGAGTTGGCGGTAAAAAATGTGGCGCAGGTCTTCGAGGGGATCGTGGCCGCTGGTGGCCCCGCAGGTGGCGATCCGGCCGCCCCGGCGGACGGCCGCCAGCGAGCGGGCCCACGTCTCCTTTCCGACGTAGTCCACGACGAGGTCCACGCCGCGGCGCCCCGTGCGTTCCTTCACGCGCTTCACCACGTCCTCGCACCCATGGTTTATGACCTCGTCCGCGCCGAGCCGTTTCAGCCTTTCGCACTTCTCCGCCGTCGAGGCCGTCGCGAACACCCGCGCCCCCGCCAGCTTCGCGAGCTGCACGCACACCGTCCCCACCCCCGCCCCCGCGCTCCAGACGAGCACGTCCTCCGCCGGCGCCAGCCGCCCGCGCGTGAACAGCATCCGCCACGCCGTCACCGTCACCAGCGGCATCGCCGCCGCTTCCTCGAAGGAGAGATGATCCGGGATCGGGATCAGCGACGACCTCGGCACCGCCAGCCGCTCGACGTGCGTCCCGTCCCGGTGCTCGCCCCAGATCCCGTAGTCGAGGCACATCGACATGTCGCCGCCGCTGCAGAACTCGCAGGACCCGCACGAGAAGCCCGGGTTGAGCAGGACCCGCTTCCCGTCCGCGATCCCCGCCGCGTCGCACCCCAGGATGCGCGGCAGCTTCACGCCGGGCAGCCCCTTCCGCGTCCAGATGTCGAGGTGGTTGATCGAAGCCGCTTTCACGTCGAGCACGGTCTCGCCGGGACCGGGCTCCGGCTCGGGAATCTCCTCCCACCGGAGCGTCTCCGGGCCGCCGAACTCGTGGATGCGCAGCGCCTTCATGGACCGCATTCTATTCGGCCGCCCGCGATCCGCGAGTATAATTCGGCGATGGACGAAGACCTCCTCCGCGTCGCCCGCGGCGACGCCCCGGCCGACCTCGTCATCCGGAACGCCCGCGTCGCGAACGTCCGCACGCTCGAGGTCGAGGACGTGGACCTCGCCGTCGCCGGAGACCGCATCGCCGGCCTCGGGCGCTACGAGGGCCGCGAGATCGTCGACGCCCGCGGGGCGTGGCTCGCTCCCGGCTTCATCGACGCGCACATCCATATCGAGAGCTCGATGATGAGCCCCGCCCAGTTCGCGCGCGCCGTCGTCCCCCGGGGCACGACCGCGGTCGTGTGCGACCCGCACGAGATCGCCAACGTCCTCGGCGTCCCGGGAATCGAATACATCCTCCGTGCGGCCGAGGGACTGCCGCTCGACGTCCACGTCATGCTCCCCTCGTGCGTGCCCGCGACCCACCTCGAGACCGCGGGGGCGCGGCTGGAGGCGGCGGACCTCGCGCCGCTCTTCGGCCGTCCCCATGTCCTCGGCCTCGCCGAGGTGATGAACTTCCCCGGCGTCGTCGCCGGCGCGGCGCCGTACCTCGCCAAGATCCGCGCCGCGGGAGACCGGCCCGTGGACGGCCACGCGCCCGGGCTCTCCGGCCCGGCCCTGTGCGCCTACATTGCCGCCGGCCCCGACAGCGACCACGAGTGCTTCGCCCTCGCCGAGGCGGTCGAGAAGGCCCGGCGCGGGATGATGGTCATCGTCCGCGACGGCACCGTCGCGAAGAACCTCGAGACGCTGCTTCCGCTCGTGCGCCGCGCCGACGCGTGGGAGGTCGCGATGTGCTGCGACGACCGCCATCCGATCGACCTGCGGGACGAGGGGCACGTCGACCATCTCCTGCGGAGGGCCGTCGCGCTCGGCGCCGACCCGCTCGTCGCCCTCCGCGCCGTGACCCTCACGCCCGCGCGGCACTACCGTCTCAGGGGACGGGGTGGACTGACGCCGGGGGCGCACGCGGATTTCGTCCTCCTCGAGGATCTCAAGTCGTTCCGCGCCCTGCGGGTCTGGAAGGACGGCCGCGAGGTCGCCCGCGACGGGCGCGTGCTGCGGGACCCGGCCGACGTGCCGGCGCCGGTGAAGGCAAGCGTCAAGCTGCCGCCGGAGTTCCGCCCGGACTTCACGGTCCCGGCGCGGTCGGCCCGGATCCGCGTCATCGGCATCGTCCCCGACCAGATCGTCACGCGCGGCATCGTGGAGGAGGCGGCGTGCTCGGACGGCGCGTTGGTCTCCGATCCCGCCCGGGACCTCGTGAAGATGGCGGTGATCGACCGCTACACGGGGACGGGGAAGTTCGGGCTCGGCTTCGCGCGGGGACTCGGGCTGAAGCGCGGCGCGATCGCATCCACGGTGGCGCACGACTCGCACAATATCGTCGTCGCGGGAGTAACGGACGACGACATGCGCGCCGCGGTCGCCGAGATCGCGCGGATGGGCGGCGGCCAGGTCGCGGCGTCGGGAGGGAAGGCGGTCGCGTCGCTCCCGCTCCCGATCGCGGGCCTCATGTCGGACCGGCCGATCGAGGAGGTCGCTCCCGCCGCGGAGCGGCTCCGCGCGGCGGCGCGAGAGCTGGGCTCGCCGCTTCACGATCCGTTCATGACGCTCGCGTTCCTCGCGCTGCCCGTGATTCCGGAACTGCGGCTCACCGACCGCGGGCTAGTGGACGTGGGGAAGTTCGACTTCGTCCCTGTGTGCGCGTGAGCGGAAGCCGTCGGCTATCAGCTATAAGCCGTCAGCCGATGCGCCAGGCGAACAATGGGGACGGCTGATTGCTGGTAGCTGAAAGCTGATGGCTGACTGCTGAAGGCTGAAAAAACAACCGGCCGGAAGGGGGTCGCCCTCCCGGCCGGCCGTGGGATCGCGGGGGATTATCGCAGGCGGCGGAGGATGGTGAGGAGGGCCGCCACCGCAAGGACGAATCCTGCGAGGGTCATTCCGAGGATCGGCGCGGGGCTGCCCGCAACGGAGCCGCCGCACGCGCGACGGTGCGGGCCGTCGCCGTTGTCGTCCCCGAGCAGGTCGTCGATGAACCCGCCGACCTGTCCCTTCGCCTGCACCTTCACGTCGTCGACGAACCAGCCCGCGTAGGTGTTCGCGATGCCGTCCACGCTGTCGAAGCGGAAGCGGAGCTTGAAGGCGCCCCACGCCGGGTCGACCAGCAGCGTGTGCGCGTGCCACGTTCCCATCGCGGCGCAGTCGCCGAGTCCGCTCGCAGTCCCGCTGGACTTGAGCTGGACGGAGAGCGCCGTCGTCGCGAATTCGTCGGTCGAGACCTCGACGAAGCGTTTGTCGTAGGTCGCTCCGCTCTCCGTCTGGTAATTGCACTGGAACGTGATCTGCCCGTCCGTCAGGCCGGCGAGGTTGATGGCCGGCGAGGTGGCGGAGCCGTTGTTCGTGGCGCCGCTCGCGTCGAAATTCGTCCCGTTGTTGTAGTTGAGGCTGTTCGGCGCGCTCTTGTAGGCCTGGCCGTTGACGACGGCGGCCGGCGTGCCGTCCGCGGCCCACGTCACGGAGGCGTTGGAGCTCGTCACGGCCCAGCCGCCGATCCCGGCGTCGAAGTTCCACTCCTGGACGGTGTTCAACTGGCCCGTATTCCCGCCGCCGCCCGTGTTCCCGGAGCCGCTGCCGCTCACGGCGAGCGTGTCGACGAACCAGCCGGGGTTGCTGTTGTCGATCTCGTCGACGGTGTCGAACTTGAACTGGATCTTCACGGTCCCCCAGGAGGACTGGAGGGCGACCGTGTGCTGGTGCCAGGTGCCCATCGCCGAGCAGGCGCCGACGATCGTGTCGAAGTTCGTCACGCCCAACTTGGCGGTGACGGCCGTGCCCGTGCCCGGCGTCAGCGTCATCGTGCGCTTGTCGTAGCCGTAGTTGGCGTCGTCGGAGCCCGTCTCGGTCTTGAAGTTGCACCAGAACGTCAGGGACGGGTTCGACCCGGAGACCGTGATGGCCGACGACGTGGCCGTGCCGCTGTTGGTCGACGTGGAGCCGGAGTTGTAGTTGGTGGCGTTGTTGTAATTGAGGCTCTTCGAGGCGCTCTGGTAGGCCCCGCCGGTCACGCTCGACGGCGTGCCGTCGACGCCCCAGACGACGCCGTTGGCCCCCCCGGCGAAGGTCCAGCCCGTGGAGTCGTCGAAGTTCGTCTGGTATCCCTGCGCGAAGACCGGCGTCGCGCACGCCACGAGCAGCGCCAGGGTCACGATCCCGCCGCGGAGCGACATTTTCTACCTCCCACCGAAAAATCCGTTCCAAACCGTTCGCGGGACTATAGTGATCCGGCGCCGCGGAGTCAAGCAAAAGTGAATCGAAAAGAGTGCATTTATGCAACGGCTTTACATGCGGGATGGGGGCGCATAAATGGGGCGATCACCCATCTATGATGGGGTCAGCGCACCCAGCGGCCCCCGCGGAGGGCGTAGCCCAGCTCGCGCCGCGACGGCGCGTGGTTCGCGTCCGCCACGAGGGCGCGCCGGAACTCGCGGGCCGCGGCCTCGGGCAGGCCCCGCGCGCGGCACCAGAGTCCGAGGGCGTGCAGGGCCCCCGCGTCCCGGGCCTCGGTCGCGGCCGACCGCTCCCAGTACTCCTCGTACGGGAGCCGGGCGCGCCACCGCTCGATCACGTCGGCCTTCTTCAGCGTGACCATCCCCGCGGCGGTGCGCACGACCAGCCCCTCGCCCCTCTCGACGACGAACCCCTCCACGGTGCGGTCCGCCAGCCGCAGAAGCGTCCCTTCGCCGAGGCTTTCCCGCGCCACGTAGCTCCCCATGAAGTAGACGAGCCTCCCGTCCGCCGCGCGCCGCTCCAGCGTCCGCCACTGCTCGACCTCGGGGTCCGGTTCCGGCGCGGGCGGGGCGGTCGAGCGCGGCCAGAGGAGCAGCGCCGCGGCGGCGGCGAGGATTCCGAGGGAGGCGATCAGCGAAGGCAGGAACCCCCGCGACCGGCGGCGGGGGATGATGCGCCCCGCGGCGGCCGCAACGGCGTCCGGAAGCCGCTCCGGCGGCGCTTCGACGACCCGGAAGGTCCGGCGCAGCGTCTCCAGGACCCGCGCCTCCACTCCGTTGGCCGCGATCGCCGCGGCCCCCGTGCGCGCGACCGCGAAACCCGCCGCCTCCGGCGTCGCGCAGGCCTCGACCGCGTATCCGGCCGAGCCGAGCGCGCGGGACGCCGCGTCCGTCCATGCGGCGTCCTTCGAGAGCAGGACCACGCGGTTGCGCTCGAAGAGCTCCGGATCCGGGATCGCCGGTCCCAGCAGCTTCTCGATCCGGGGCAGGATCTCGGCGAGCTTGAAGGGTTTCGGCATGAAGTCGTCCGCGAGGCGCCGGAACCGATCGAGCAGCGCGTCGTCGCTCGCGGCGGACATGCCGAGGACCCGGACACGGGAGAGTTCGGGATCCGTGCGGATCTGGCGGCACACCTCCGCGCCGTCCACGCCGGGAAGCATGAGGTCGAGCAGGACGAGGTGGGGGCGGAAGGAGCGGACGAGGAGCCCGGCCTCGAAGCCCGTGGAGGCCCGCCGGACCTGGCATCCCTCCTGCCGCAGCTTGTGTTCGAGAATGTCGGCGAGCTTGGAATCGTCCTCGACGACGAGGATGCGGCGCGGCCCCCTAGTCGCACTCATGCCGGTGGCGCTTGATCCGGACCGCCTTCGTCGGCTCGGAAGAGGGCGTCATCGGGTCCACCGCGTAGAGGCGCATGCGGCTCACGCCCACGAGCCAGCAGGTCCCGTCGGCGGCCGACTCGAGCGTCTCGCACGGTTCCGCAAGCTTCACCGTGAAGAGGACGGTCCCGAACGTCGGACTCGCGCGGTCCGTGTCCAGGACCGAGAGCCGCTTCCCGTGCTCGCCCAGGACGCACGCCCGCTGCCAGGCGCCGCACCCGCCGGTGGCGATGAACGGCTTCCGGACGCTCGCGGTCGCGAGGACGGCGAGCGAGCCGCCGTCCACGATGCTCACGGTGTCGGACTCCCGGGACGTGATCACGAGGAGGCCGTAGTTGGCCAGGGCCGGCCCCGGCATCCCGCCTCCCGGCCAGGACCCCGGCGGGATGAAGGCGCCCAGGCGGGAGGTGTATGTGCTCTGGTGGCCCGCGTGCCCCGGACGCCCGGAGTCGCCGGAACTCGCGCGGCAGATCCAGTCCGGGGTGGGGGAGACCGGGACCGTCGCGATCAGTTCATGGGCCGGATGCGAGAAGACGGCGATCTCGCCCGTCTCCGGCAGGCATACCGCGACCCGCTCGCCGTAGTGCGCCATGGAGGCCGGACGCGAGGGCAGCGGGACGATCTGCGCCGTACCCCGGCTCGGGACATCGATGACGTCGATCTCCTCGCTCTTCGTGGCGAGGACGCACAGGTCCGTCCCTTCGACGCCGAACTCCAGCAGGCGCGGGAGTTCGCCGACCGGCGCCTCGGCAACGGGTTCGAGGGTGTCCGGGTTCACCAGGACGACGCGGTCGTCGCCCGTGAGTGCGACGGCGAGGAGGGACGCGTCGCGCGAGAGTTCGATCGCGCTCACCTTGCCGCGGAACTTCCGCGAGGCCAGCACGTCGCCGTCCGAAAGCCGGACCTTCACGACCGTGTGGCGATCCGCGACGGCGACATACGCCGCGCTTCCGTCCGCCGAGATCGCGAACTGGAAGAAGCGCGTCTTCGCTCCATGATCGTCACGACCCGCGTCCGCCGGAGCGGTCCCCATCGGCGAGAACGAGAGCCCGACGCACAGGAGTGAAGCAAGCAGCAGCGCCCGAATCCCGCTACCCATGGCCGCCTCCGCACTACATTCTCCCCGCGTCCATATTATATTCACTACCACCATTGAAAATCAAGGAAAAATCGCGCAGAAAGCGGCGGGGTTCCGGGGGCGGGGAACCGGGCTCTCAGTCGCCGGGATGGAGCTCGCGCCACCCCCGGGCGACGGCGCGGACGGACGGGGGGGTGGAGGCGAGCGAGAGGATCTCCCGGACGAACTCCCGCGCCCCGGGCGCACCGCCGTCGAGGATCGCGCGCAGCGCCTCCTGGCGCACCAGCTCGTTGCGGTCCGAGAGCGCCGCGTCCCGCAGGGCCGCCGCGGCCGCCGGCTCGCCCGCCCGGGAACGCAGCGCCCGCGCCGCCTGGATCCGCGCCGAGTCGTCGAACTCCGTGCGGATCCACGAGGCGAGCAGCTCCGTCGCGCGCGGGTCGGAGAGCTCGCCCATCGTCTTCGCGATCAGGTAGCGCGCGGGGAAGGTGCGGTCGCCCATGAGCCGCTCCAGCGCCGCCGCGTCCCCGGGCTCCTGCACCGAGGGCAGGAGAAGGAGCGCCTGCATCCGCATCGTGAGGGCGGCCGCGGGATCGAACAGCGCCTCCAGCACCAGCGAGCGCGCGTCGGTCCGGTCGAGCCGCGCCGCGGCGTCCCGGAGCGCCTCGCGCGCCTCCTCTCCGGAGATGCCGGGGCGCGACAGCCGCGCCCTCGCCAGCTCCGGCGTCAACCGCTCCGCGACGGCCGTCCCGGCCGGCGTCTCCGGCTCCTCGACCGCCGGGGCCGCCTCCGGCCGCGGCGCGTGTGCCGCGCGCGCCGGGACCTGCCCCCGCTCGCGCAGCGCCGCCGCGAGCACGCTCACCCCCGCGAAGAGCACCGCCGTGGCCAGGAGCCAGCGGGAGGGAGGAGTCACGGGGCCGCCTCCCGCACGAGACGGATCCCGCAACTGCTGCGGACGCTGTCGCCGCGCATCGGCGCGCGGACCGTCGCGCGGAAACTCCACTCCTCGACGATCGACCAGGAGCCCCCGCGCGCGACCCGCCACCCGGGCAGCCCCTCGACCTCGTCCATGCACCACTCGCGCGCACCGCCGGCGAGGTCGCGCACGCCGTACGGAGACTCGTCCTCCGGATACGAGCCCACGGGTTCCGGTTCGGGCTCGTGGCCCGGCCGGCTGAAGGGGTTCTTGCAGTACTCTCTCACCCACACGTTGCCCCACGGGAAGGCGCGGCCGTCCGCGCCCCTCGCCGCCTTCTCCCACTCCGCCTCCCGGGGAAGCCGGTAGCGCACCTTCTCCCCCTTCTCCCGCGCCCGGCCCGTCCGCCACCTGCAGTACTCGACCGCGTCGTGCCAACTGATCGCCATCACCGGCAGGTCGCGGCTCCACTTCCGCGGCAGGACGATCCGTCTGTCCACCTCCGGCCAGAACGGACTCCCTTCTTCCTGCGCGCGCGGGACCCGCGCGAGGGCATCGGATCGTCGCCCCTCGACAAGGAGCGCGTTGAGGTAGTCCAGATACTCCCCGGCCGTGGTCTCCAATCGCGCGATGAAGAAGTCCGCAACGTCGCCGCCGCCGGGGACGAAGACGAAACCCTCCCCGACCTCCGCCTCCGTGTAGAGCCGCACCGACCGGCGCTCCGACGTGTTGCGACCCACGTTCACGGGAAGGCGGACATCCGCGTATCCCTTCGAGCGGACCCGCACCACATAGGAGCCGGTGGCCAGCGTCGCGTTCAACGGCGCCTTCCCGAGGTCGATCGGATGGAAGTCGTCCGCCACGAGGCACCGGTTCCGCTCGACGCAGAGGAACGCCGTGACGGAGGTCTCGACGGGACCGTCCGCGCCGCGCGTCTCCAGCGCGATCCGCCCCTCCCGCCTGAACTCGTCGGAGAACCGGCCCGCGCGGTCGTAGGCGCGGACGAGCGTCTCGAACTCGTCCGCGGTCTTCGCGTCTTCCGCTTCCTTCCAGGAACCGAAGTAGTGCTCCGCGAGGAAGGCGTACGCCTCGGCGTTGCGCGGGTCGAGGCCCAGGACCGCGTGATACGCGCCGGGTCTGCGGTTGCTCCGTGCCGCGGCCAGCGCGGCCTCGACCTCGCGCAGCCGGTGCGCGGCCTGGGCGCGGCGCTCTTCCGCCCTCGCCTGCGCCGCGAGGAGGCGCGAGCGGACGAGCATCCCGCCGACGGCGGCGACGGCAAGGAGGACGACGATCCCGAGGGCCGTCAGCGCGCGGTGCTTCCGGGCGAGCTTGAAGGCGCGGGTGAAGCGCGACGTGCGCCGGGCGAGGATGGGGTCGCCGTTCAGATACCGCGTGAGATCGTCGGCGAGGTCCCGCGCGCTCGGATACCGCCGGGCGGGTTCCTTGTCCATCGCGCGGAGCACGACCGTCTCCAGATCCTGCGAGAGCGCCGGATCGAGCTTCCGCGGCGCCGGCGGCTCGCGCTCGACGACCTGCTTGAGGATGTCGTACGGGTCCTCGCCTTCGAAGGGCTTCCGGCGGAGGAGCATTTCGTACAGCGTCGCGCCCATCCCGTACACGTCCGTGCGGGGCGTCAGCTCGCGGATCTTCCCCTGCGCCTGCTCCGGCGACATGTAGGAGGGGGTCCCGAGGATCTGCCCCGTCAGGGTCAGCGTGGACGGAAGCTCGGTCGTCTTCGCGAGACCGAAGTCCATGAGGTAGGGATGCCCCTTCGCGTCGATCATGATGTTCGACGGCTTGATGTCGCGGTGGATCACGCCCTCGCGGTGGGCATAGTCGAGAGCGAGCGCGCAGTCGCGGATCGCCGCGACGAGGGGGCGGTGTTCGAGTCCGACCCGGGAGAGGGTCAAACCGTCGATGTACTCCATGGCGATGAAGTGGATCTGTCTCCCGGCCGCGTCGGTTTCCGCGCCCACCTCGAATATGGGGGCGATGTTCGGGTGGAAGAGCCGGGCGGCGGTCTGGGCCTCGCGGTGGAACCGCTGGACCTCGACGGGGTCGTCGGGGGAGAGGAGGATCTTGAGGGCGACGAAGCGGCCGAGGTCCGGATCCCAGGCGAGCCAGACGTGGCTGCGGCCGCCGCGCCCGAGGGGGCGGACGCGGACGTATCGACCCGTCCGGCTCCTGGGATCGCGCGCGGCGGCGGCGACCTCGCGGGGGGTCTCTCCGGTGAAGGAGCCGTGCGAGGGCGTCCCCGTCTGCGGATCCAGGAGGTCGGACGGAGTATCGTCCCATTCCCTGGAGGCGCTTCCGGCCATCCCGAGTCTCCCCGGACCTTTGCGGGCGCATCCCGCCCCGTCGGCCCGATTATACCGCGAATTCTCGATGTCCGCCAACCATCTTTCATGACCCGGCCCTTCGGACGGCCGGGAGCCTCCTCCGCGTCTCCGTGGCGATCCGCCTCGGTGGCGGACACCGAATTCCCGTGCCCGAACCCGGACGAGGACGATACAATCCTGGGCGACAGGACCGCATATGCGCGAAGAAGACGTCGAATTCGGGCGCGTCGTCCTCGAGAAGGGGCTCCTCTCGCAGAAGGACCTGGACTCGGTCGTCTCCGAGCTGCTCGGGCCCGGCGGGGCGGAGCTGCCGGCCGTCCTCCAGAAGCGGGGGCTGCTTACGGAGGAGCAGGTGAAGGAGGTCGTCGACGAGCTGCGCCGGCTGTCGCGGCTCAGGAAGGCGAAGGAGATCCTCCAGAAGCTCAAGGGAGGCACGGGCGTCCCTCCCGAGGTCACGAAGGCGATGCAGCAGCCCGGGCTGCACATGGGCAAGTATGTCCGCGTCGAGGAGATCGGGAAGGGCAGCCTGGGCAGCGTCTGGAAGACCTGGGACTGCGAAGAGCAGAAGTGGAAGGCGCTGAAGCTCCTGACGAGCTTCCGCCGCGGCAACGTGAAGGAGGTGCTCGAAGACGCGCTCTCCGCGGGCCGCGTCGTGCACTCCGGCGTCGTGCACTGCTATGAGACGGGCATGACGGAGGGGTCGATCTCGATCCCCTTCATCGTGCTGGACTATGTGGAAGGAAGGAACCTGGAGAACCTCCGCCGCGCCGGCCTGACCGCCGAGAAGGCGGCGAAGATCCTCCGGGACGCCGCGCGCGCCATCCACGACGCGCACCAGGCCGGCGTGCTGCACCTGGACATCAAGCCGCGGAACATCCTCATCGACGCGAACGGGGAGGTGCACGTCACGGACTTCGGCCAGGCACCCCCGATCGGCTCCGTGGACATCGAGGCGACGACGCTCCTGCCCAAGGCCGGGGAGGTCCGCGGAACGCCGGGATACCTCGCCCCCGAACAGGCCCTGGGGAGGAAACACGACATCACGGTGCGGACGGACGTCTACGGGCTCGGCGCGACGCTCTACTTCATCCTCACGGGCAAGCCTCCCTTCGAGGCGGACACGCCGCTCAACTGCTGCCTGAAGACGGTCCACGAGGAGCCGCCGAAGCCGACGGAGCTGGACCCCTCGATCCCGGGCGACCTGGAACGGATCGTCTTCCGCGCGATGGCGAAAGACCCCGTCCGCCGATACGAGCACCCGCGGCAGATGGTGGACGACCTCGACCGCGTGATCGAGGGAAAGCCGATCCAGTCCGACGACGAGATGAAGTTCGCCCAGGGGCTGGCCGCCCTCCATGCCGGCCGGATCGAGGAATCCATAACGATGTTCAAGGACCTGATCCGGCAGGGTGCGCAGGCGGGGGCGGACCCCTCGAAGCGCGACGGCGTGCTCCAACGGCTCGACGAGGGGGAGGCGGGCCTCTCGCTGGCGATCGAGCAGCAGAGGAAGAACTACGACGTGCGCACGCAGCGCGGCGTGCTCCGGCTCGCCAAGGCGATCATCCTGTCGCTCGACGGCAAAGACCCCGGCGAGGCGTGCAAGGGGAGCCTGGACGACTTCACGAAGGCCAACGCCCTGAGGCCGGAACACTCGACGGCCCGCCTCAACTCCGCGAACATCCTCATCTTCAGCGCCCGCTACGCGCGCGCCCTCGGGAAGAGCCCGCTCGACCTCTTCCAGATGGCGCTCAACGAGCTCAACGAGGCGTGTCGGCTCGACATGACCAACGTGGCCGCGCTGCACAACCGGGGCACGGTGTACTTCTACGTCGCGCGCGAGGCCAAGCGGGCCGGCGCGGACGCGGACGACTTCTACCTCCGGGCGATCGACGATTTCACGGCGGCGCTGACCCTCGAGCCGGGCAACGCGTACGTCCTCAAGGACCTCGGCGTCATCAAGGTGGCCCTCGCGAAGCTCCGGCTGGCGCAGGGCAAGAAGGTGAAGGACCTGTACGAGCAGGCGCTGGACAGCCTGACGCGCGCGACGCGCCTCAACGCGGGCCTCTACGGCGCGTGGTTCGAGCGGGGGCACGCCCACTTCGCGCTGAAGGCGTTCAACCATGCGATCCAGGATTGGGAGCGCGCCCTCGAGCTTGATCCGTCCCGGGCCGACGCGATCCGGCCGCTGCTCGAGGAGGCGCGGGCGTGGGCGGTGAAGCGCGGGACCCATCCGCCTCAGGAGCTGTGAGGCCGCCGGACATGAAGTGCTCCGCCTGTCCCGAGACGTCGGACGGATTCGCCGTGATCCCCGGCATCGGCGACCTCGGCGAGATCCGCTTCTACTGCGACCGCGATGCGCGCACCCAGAAGGTCAAGCTCCGCTACTGGGACGGACGGGACCTGGAGATCGGGGGCTGGCGCGAGAATCCGGACCTCGGCAAGTCGTTCTACAACGTGGTCTTCTCCTTCGAGGACCTCGCGCGCATGAGGACGGCCGATCTCCAGGCGCTCCTGCAGTGGGTCGACGACAAGGAACTGGCCCTGTCGCTCCTGGGCTCCGACTCGCGGCTGCTCCAGCGCGTGTACCGGGCCGTGCCGCCCGACCGCGCGCGCCGCATCCGCGACCTGCAGGACGATCCGCACCTCCCGTCCGAAGTGCCCGGCGGGACGCCGCAGGGCGCGCGGGAGGCGATCGTCGACATGGTGCGCAAACTGTGAGTCATGTTCTACGTTCTACGTTCTATGTTCTACGTATCGTCTCCTCTGCTGCCGCACGGAACGTACGTAGAACGTGGAACGTGGAACGTAGAACATAGAACGTAACGGAGGTCCCGACTTGGACCCGACCGCCCCCTTCGAGCGGCTCCTCGAGAACGAGGCGAACCGCGCCCGACGGCACGGCCGCAAGTTCGGGCTCCTGCTGGTCGAGCCGGACGGCGCCGATCCGCGGAATGGGGAGGAGATCGCGGGGCTCCTCGCGAAGGCCCTCCGCAACTACGACGGCGTGGCTCCGGGCCCGCGCGGCGTCGAGATCCTGGTCTGCGACGCGGGACGCGAGGAGCTGCGCGCCGTGGCCGAGCGCATCCTCGGGCGGATCCGCGCGGCCCGCGCGACCGCGAGCATCGGCGGCGCCGTCTTCCCGGACGACGCGGTCGCGACCTCCGAGCTCCGCGCGCGCGCGGCGGAGGCCCTGGCCCGTGCGCGCTCCTCCGGCGACCGCTACGAGGAGTGCGCCGCGTCGCCGGCGCCGGCGACCGACCGGGCCGCCGAGATGGACCGCCTCGTCCAGTCCCGCTCCGGCCGCACGGTCGTCGCGATGGTCTCGAAGATCCTGCGGGAAGGCGGCGACGTGGAGGCGATGCTGCGCCGCACCCTCGAACTGATGGCCAAGGCGGTCGAGGCCGATCGCGGACTTCTCTTCCTTCTCCAGGACGGGGCCCGCCTCCGCGCGGTGCTGAACATGCCGGATCGGGCCGTCGAACTCGAATCGGACGACTACTCGACGAGCGTCCTCCGCCGCGCGATCTCGTCGGCCCAGCCGGTGCGCGTCGCCGACGTGGAGCGCGACTCGTGGGCCTCCGGGCTGGCCAGCGTCCAGGGGCTCGGGATGACGTCGATCCTCGCCGTCCCGATCCTGTCGGGCGGCAAGGTCCTCGGGGCCGTCTACCTCGACTCGCGCCGGCGCGACCGGAGATTCGCGCCCGAGGACGAGGACCTGCTCCTCACGTTCGCCGGTCTCATCGCGCGGCCGGTCGAGCAGGGGGCGGAGCTGAAGCGCCGCGCCGAGGAGGTGTCGAGGCTCCAGGACGTCGTGCGCTCGGGCCTCACCGAGCTGGGCAAGCGGCACTCGTTCGGCTCGATCGTGGGGCGCAGTGCGGCGATGCGGGAGGTCTTCACCCTGATCGAGCGCGTCGCGCCGAGCCCGTACCCGGTGATCGTGTGCGGCGAGACGGGGACGGGGAAGGAACTCGTCGCGAAGGCGGTCCACTTCAACAGCCCGCGCAAGACGAAGCCGTTCCTTCCGGTCAACTGCGGCGCGATCGCGGAGACGCTCCTCGAGTCGCATCTGTTCGGCCACGTGAAGGGCGCATTCACGGGAGCGGACCAGTCCCGCCCCGGCCTCTTCGAGGCGGCCGACGGCGGGACGCTCTTCCTCGACGAGATCGAGGAGATGAGCGACGGGATGCAGAAAAAGCTCCTGCGCGTCCTCGAGGAGTCGCAGGTCTGGCCCGTCGGCGCGCGCGAATCCGTAAAGGTGGACGTCCGGATCCTCGCCGCGACGAACGAGGAGGTCCGCGACCTCCTGGAGGAGGGCCGTCTGCGGCAGGACCTCAACTACCGCCTCAACACCTACCACGAGCGGCTCCCGCCGCTGCGCCAGCGCGCGGAGGACCTCCCGCTCCTCGTCGAGCATTTTGTCGGGGAGATCGCGGAGGAGACGAAGGCGCAGCGCCTCCGGATCTCCCAGGGCGCGATGGCCCTCTTCCTGCGCTACCCGTGGCCCGGCAACGTCCGCGAGCTGCGGAACGAACTGAGGAAGCTGAGCGTTCTCGCGGGCGGCGAGATCCGCCCCGAGGACCTGCCGGCCCACATCCGCGAGACGACCGGCTCGATCGGGCGCGATTCGTCGCTGCGGGAGCAGCTCGGCGAGGTGGACCGCAAGCTCATCGTCGAGGCGCTGGACCGCAACGATTGGAACATCTCGCGCACGGCCGAGGACCTCGGCATCAATCGCAACACGCTGAAGACCCGGATGCGCAAGCACGGGATCCGGAAGAGCGAGCGGTAGCGCGTCACGATCGTGGCTTGCCGTTTATCGCGCATGGTGTATAATTCTTGGGGAGGTGAATTCCCCCCGGAAAGTGCAGGTTCCGGCACGGAAGAGGGCCGGTTCCGGACCATCGATTCCAGCAGACGGCGACGGGGCAAGCGCGATAGAGGTGTGAAGCATGCGCTGGTCAGGATCCAATCCGGGGATTGCGCCGCGACCTGAGCGGAGACCGGCCCGCCGGGCGCGCTCTCCAACCGCATGAGACATAGCCGGATGCGCCGTCGCCTGCCGGGAGCATCTGGCATGGGTCTTGCTTTAGTGGGTCCGTCGGACTTGTCGGGGGGTGTGAAGTGGAAACGACGGCTCAGGACGCCAATCAGGCCGAGCAGCGGTTCCGCGAACTGCTCGGATGCCTGGACGAGAGTCCGCGGGACGCGGATCTCCTGGTCCAGGTCGGCACCGCCGCGCTGGACCTGGCGCGGCCCAGGGAGGGGTTCCTCTACCTTTCGCGCGCGCTCGAACTCGATCCCTCCAAGCGGTCTCTTCTCCCGAAGCTCCGCGCGTGCGCGGCTCCCGAAGAACTGCCGGCACTGCAGAAGCTCATGCGCCGGCCGGGGCGGTTCACGGAGGGGCTGGCGGGCGTCTTCAGCTACCCCTTCCGCGGCGCCGGAGTAGGGATGCTCATCCTGGGGTCGCTTTTCTTCTACGGGATTCGCGTGATCACTTCCCTGAACTTCTTCCCGATGGTGGGTCTCTTCGTGGGGCTCATCATGTTCGGATACCTGAGCATGTGGTTCATCGACGTGGCGAAGAAGACCGCGTACTGGGAGGAGGAGCCGCCGCACTGGCCCGACCCGAGCATGTGGACGGATCTGATGTCGGACTGGGCGAAAATCGCCTCCGCGTACGTGGCCTCGTTCCTCCCCGTCATCGTCCTGACGTCGTACCTCATCGGCAGCGGCAGCATGGGGGTCGCGCAGGACATCGGGCAGGAGGACGCGGTGGCGCGATGGGAGGCGGGGTTCATGGCCTTCGTCGCCATCTTCTACGTCGTCTTCGGCGTCCTCGGCCTGGCGTACCTGCCGATGGCGCTGATGGCCAACGTGCTGCTCGGGAGCTGTTTCGCCGCCTGGAATCCGGTCTTCGTGGTCCGGAGCGCCTGGAGGATCAAGAAGGAGTACGCGATCGCCGCGGCGGTCTTCCTGGCCTTGTCGGCCGCGTCGGCGGTCGCCGAGGCGATCGTCACGGCGACCGAACTCATGATCTTCGCGGGCGTCGTCGTGATGTTCATCGAGATCTATACGATGGTGGTGCAGATGCGGCTTCTGGGCCTGCTCTACGGCATGACCCAGACGCGGCTGGCGTGGTTCCGTTGATTGTCGGAGGGTATATGCGCAGGATCGCGGCGTTGCTGGTCCTCGCGCTCCCGGGCGGGTGTGGACGCGTGGGGGTGCCCCTGGACCAGGGAAAGGTGTCGAGGTTCGTCAAGTCCGAAGGCGGGGAGTTCACGATCGAAATCTCGGGCAAGGAGAAGGTGCGGGACACGATGTGCAGCGTGATGGTCGTCAAGGACGACGGGAAGCCGGTCCTCTCGTACTACCTGGCTCCGGAGGGGCGCGGGCTCAAGATGCTGCGGATGGTCATGGGCGAGGCGGACCTCAGCTTCGCCGAGATGCCGGTCTGGTACCTGAAGGGGCCGGCGGAGCAGGGGGCGCAGTTCGGCGAAGGGGTGCAGATGGGCCCGCCGTTCGGAGGCCAGGTCACCTACCTCGGCACGTTCGAGAGCGAGGAGGAGATCACCGTCCCGGCCGGCACCTTCAAGTGCTGGCGCGTGCAATGGAAGGCGGATATGGGAAGCACGCTCCACCTGCGCGAGACCCGGTGGATCAACGAGAAGATGGGGATCGTCAGGATCTCGGTCGAGTCGAGCGTCAACAACATCGTGGTCCGCTTGGCCGGCGAGTTGAAGTCGAGAGAGTAGGAGCGGAGCCATGAGAAAGTTTCCCAGCCATACCCCCGACAACGGCTTCCGGACAGGCCGGCCGAGTGAGGCCGGCCGTCCGGGGCCCCGGCTGGACGGCGCCGGCATGTGCGCTGCCGTGCGGCAGCGGGCCGGCGCCGTCACAGGCCGGTTGCTCGGGGGGGTCCTCCTGCTGGCCCTGGCCTCCTGCGGCACGCGCCGGTTCGAGGTCATGACCGAACCCGTGACGAGCCTGATGGGCGATGTCAAGTCCGGCGTTCGCGGCACCGGGCGCCTGCGCTATTGCTTCTCCGAGAAGATGGAGGAGCGGGAGATCGAGGCGCGCGTGCGCCTCCTGGCCGACGCGATCGAGCGGTACGGCGGCGACTTTTCCCTCGAGGTCCTCGGGTCCCTGGGCAACAAGGCGAACATCAAGATCTCGTTCCCCTCGCCGGACGCCCCGGCGTTCCGGTTCAACGTGGAATACGAGAGCAACGGCTGGCGGATCCGCAGCGTGGATCAAGTGTCGTGAGATGAGGCCGTGAAAAGACCGTCCCTCATCCTGGCCGCGGCATGCGCCCTCCTGGGGGCGTGCCGCGGGAAGCACCACGTGGACGCGACCGCGCCCGTGCGCGGCTACCTCCAGGAGGTCGGCGGCTCGGTCCCCCCCCAATACCGCGCCTACTTCACCGGGGAGATCTCCGAGAAGGAACTGGGACAGTGGACCGAGTCGCTCCGGGCCGCGGTCCTGGCGTACGGCCGCGACGCGGTCTACGAGGTCCTGTCCGGCACCGGTTCCGAGGCACTGGTCCGCGTGCAGTTCCCGGGGGACGAGGAGTGCGCGTTCACGGCGGCGGTGACCAAACGCTGGTCGGGGTGGTGGATTACGAACCTCGACACTACGCAACTCCGAGTCCCGCCGCCGGCGACGCCGACGCGGGGTTCCTGGTGGAGGCGGGGAGACGGCGGGTGAGACTAGAGACCGACCGGCGGGTCCGGTCCGGAGGGGAGTCATGAGAACATACGCGGCGGCGTCCGTGGCGGTGATCGTGGCACTGGCGGGGTGCGGGAAGCCGAGCCAGGAGAGCATGGTGTCTCCCGTCCGGGGCTTCGTCAACACGATCCGCGCCGGGGACGTGAACATCGCCTCCTATCGAAGCTACGTCTCCCGGGACGTGGCCGACGCGGACGTGGAGGAGTGGATCGGCGCGGTGCTGCGCGCCGTCCAGGCATTCGGGGCGGAGCTCCTGTATCGCATCGAACCCACCGGAGAGGACCGGGCGCGCATTCGCGTCACCTTCGCGTACGGGTCGGAGCCGAAACCGGCATTCGAGGCGACGGTCGCGAAGCGGAATTCCGGATGGTGGATCGTGGAGGCCGACCTCGCCGATCTCGACGTGGGCGGCGCGTCCCCGTCGTTCGCCGTGGGAGGGAGCGGGCGTTCCGGCGGGCGGCGTCGCAGCCGCTGAGGATTGCGTTAGCGGGGGCCGGCGTGACCGGCCCGCGATGTCTTGCGATCGTCGCGTCCGCCCTGCTCGCGGGGTGCGGCCGCACGAAGGACTTCGCCGGCTTCGAGGCCTACAAGCGGTTCGCGGACGCCCTCGTCCAGGGCCGCTACGAGGACGCCCGTTCCATGGCCGGGTCGCCGCAGGTGCTGGAGCAGATCGGCGAAGTCGAACACAGGGAGGACAAGTACGGTCCGATGACCGGACCCGTCGCGAAAGTGAACTACCTGCTCAAGGAGCAGACGGAGACTCCCGACGGGTTCGTCACCGTGCGCGCGGACCAGTGGATCACCCGCGACTCGTACGGCATGGCCGCGACGCAGGTGCGCAAGCACCTGGCCAAGCTCGCGCGCGAGGGGGGCGCGTGGAAGGTGAAGTTCTTCGACGAGAAATGAGACGCATCGCGCGGCACGTCTACCGCCACACGGTCACGATGGAACGGCAAGAGGGGCAGTGGAAGGTGGTGCAGATCGCGGAGCACACGGCGGAAGGGCGCTGACTTCGCCTACTTGTAGTTGTCCGAGAACAGCGCCAGCTTCCACCTGGCCTCGAGCTCGTCGAGGTTCACCTTGCCGTCGCCGAACACGGCGTCGAACGCCTGCTTCCCCGTGCGCCCCTTCATCAACTCGT
>JACPRC010000080.1 GCA_016190175.1 Planctomycetota bacterium | reverse complement strand
TCGCAGTTCTCCGTCTGGTCCCCGAACATCGAAGAGGAGACGTGCGGCAGGTCGTGGTACCACTCGTAGTAGGAGCAGTAGATGCCGCCCAGGAGGTTGTTGTATCGGTGGCCGGAGATGAAACTGAGCAGGCTCATCGCCGGGATGGGGGCGAAGTTCGCGATATGGTCCGGCCCGTATTTCTTGATGGTGTAGATCTGCGCCGCGGCGACCATCTCTACCGCCTCGTCCCAGGTGACGCGTTTCCATCCCGCCTTGCCGCGGGCGGATTTGTACGCCTTCGCCTTCTCCGGATCCTCGACGACGGCCCCCCAGGCCTCCACGGCGTCCTTCCCGCTCTTGCGCTCCTGCTCGATCGCGTCCCACAACACCTTGCGGACGTACGGATACTTCGGCCTCACCGGGCTGTAGGGATACCACGACGCGGTGACGCCTCGCTGGCAACCGCGCGGCTCCACGTTGGGGATGTCGGGATCGATCTGCGGATAGTCCGTCTTCTGGAGCTCCCAGCAGATGAGCCCGTCCTTGACGAACACCTCCCAACTGCACGCCATGGAGCAGTTGACGCCGTGCCCCGTCCTCACGCTGTAGTCGTGGGCCCAGCGGTTGCGGTAAAAGTCCTCCCAGGAACGGGATTCACGCGTAACGTTGAACCACCGGCTGTTCACGCCGTCGTTGCTCATCGCGATCTCCCCGCATTCAGATCCAGGAGGTACTCCACGATCGACCACCGGTCCGTCTCCGGCATCCATTGGAAGGGCGGCATGAAATAGGCCCCGTCCTTGCCTCCCGGGATCCCGGCCGAGACGCGCAGGAAGAGCTGCCGAGGATCGCGGCCGGTCTTGAGCGCGCCGTCCCGCAGGTTCGCCGGGAGCACGGTCAGGCCCTGCGGGTCCGTGAACTTCTGATACTCCACGCCCTTCCCGTCCGCCTCGTTCCCGTGACACATGACGCAGTTCTGGGCGAACAGTTCCTTCCCCCGCTTCACGGAGTCCCCCGTGGGTTTCGGCCGCTCGCCGACGGCGATCGATTCCCCCGGGCGCCGCGGCTCGGCGGCAAGGGCGTTCAGGTGCGCCACGAGCGATCCGACCTGCTCGTCCGCGAGGTTCGGGAACGCGGGCATCCCGCTCCCCTCCAGCCCGTGCCGGATCGTGCGGGCCAGGTCCTCGTCCGAGGCCACGCCGTTCCCGGTCGAGACGAACCGGTAGCGGGCCGCCGCGAGGTCGCGGGGCTTCGTCGAGAAGGTCGGGGAGTCGGCGCCGAGCCCCTTTCCGCGGCCGTCCATCCCGTGGCATCGCGCGCACTGGCTGACGTAGAGGGGGTAGCCCGTGAGCACCCGGCGCGCGCCCGTCTCGTCGCGCGCGGGCTCGTCCGCTTTCGCGGGAGTCGAGCGGCGGGCCGAGCCGAGGAGGAATCCCGCCGCCGCGAAGAGAACGGCCACGCTGCCCAGGCCGTATACGAGCCAAGACCCGTCGCCCCTCCACAGGAACTCCCGTCCGGGGAGGAAACGGAAGCGTTCCGTGCGCAGCGTCTGGAACGCGCGCGCGGCGTACCGGATCGGATACGTCCAGAAGTGGACGAGCTTCGTGAAAGGGAAGTAGGCGAAGAAGGTGAGCGCGAGGAAGATGTGGATCCTCGAGATGAGGCTCGCGCCGTCCATCAGTTCCGGCTGCGGCGAGAAGCGCCAGAGACTCCCGAACCACGCCGAGGCGGTGAAGGCCACGCCGAAGATCCGGTGCACGAGAACCTGGTAGAGCGCCAGCGCGACGATCGGGATCAGGAAGAGGTGGACGACGTAGTCGTCCGCCTGGCTCATCGCCCGGACCTGCGGGACCGTCATCCGGCGGACGAGGGCCACGGAGGATCCGGCGAGGACCAGCATGCCTCCCGCCAGGCCGATCCAGTAGAAGAAGCGGATCCAGCTTTCAAGGCCGAGCAGACCGCCGATGAGCCCCGCAACGTGCCCCACCAGGAGCAGGATGAGCCCCCAATGGAGGCAGAGCGAGGCGACGCCCAGGAGCTTGTTGCCGAAGAAGCCGCTGGCGCGCGTGCTCCACGAGAAGGGCGAGTAGACCAGTCGGATCAACGGCACGAGGAAGAACAGCGCGATGCACAGATACGGATAGACGCCCCAGAAGAACCAGGTCATTTCGTCCTCACCCAGCAACGGAGGAACTTCGGACTCGAAGGCTGCCGGCGGATTCGACGGCGAATCCGACTGCTATGACGACCTCACGGTTTGATCTCGGTCTTCGCCTCTTTCCCTTCCTCGACCGTCACGGCGAAAGCCGCCTCGAGCTGCTTCGGCTTCAGGCGTTCGTTCCAGATCTTCACCTTCCAGCTCCCGGCCGGGACGTTGGCGATCCGGAAGTTGCCCTTCTCGTCGGCGACGGCGAAGTAGGGCGTCTTCACCACGACGGCGTAGCCCACCATCTCGGGATGCACCGAACAGAGGAGGGTGTAAGCACCGGGCCGGGTGAATTGGTAGGAGCGTTTCTCGTTCTGTCCCCAGTTGCCGAGGTTGAATTTCTCGTTGTCGGGCGAGTTGACGTTGTGCTCGAAGCCGTCGCTGTTGAGGAAGTCGACGGTCGTCCCGGCGACCATGGGGACGACGCCGGGACTGAAGACCTTGTTCTTCTGGTCGATCACGATCGGCTTGTCCGGCGGCGCGAACTTGCGGTCGGGGATCTCATCGACGTAGACCACTGTGGGGAACTTCGCGACCGTCTTGTGGCTGATAGTGCCCGTAAGGGTGCCCGTTCCCTTGCGGACCTTCTCCACGCACGGGCACTTGTCCCCACCCGTGCACTCGCCGCATCGACACGCCTGGCACCTCGGGTTCGGCTTGCATCTGCAGTTCTCGGATGTGTACCAGACGCCGGGGCATCGGGACTCCTGCTTCTCGCACGAGGCCGCGGGTTTCTTGTCGCCCGTCTCCTGGGCGCGCGCCTGGGAGAGCGACCACGTCAGGACCAGTGCCATGACCAGCGCCGTTCTCATCCGTCACCTCCGCAATATGGAGCGGGTCATGCAAAACCCGTGCCGCCCTCCCCGCCCTGTCGCTACGCTCCGGGATGAGGGAATACCGACGGGACCACGTCATCGATGGGAAGGTCGCAAGCCGCCCTCGTCAGGGTCCCGTGACCTCGACGTCAGTGCCGCTCTCGGACTTCGTTCCGCTGTAGCGCTGGAGGAGCCTGTACAAGTGGCGCTCGCTGATTCCCAGAACATCGGCCGCCTTGACGCGGTTTCCCCCCATGAGCTCCAGCACGGCAAGGACATGCCGTTTCTCCGCCTCGTCGAGAGAGACGAGGGGATTCCGCGAGTTGGTAGAGGTCGGCATGGCGAGATGGAAAGGCTCGATCTCGTCGACCCCCGCGTGGGCGGCGGCGAATGCGGCGCGCTCCACGGCGTGGGCCACTTCGCGCACGTTTCCCGGCCAGGAGTATCCCCTCATCGCGTCCCGGGCCGCCTCGCCGAAGTGTCGCGACGTGCCGGTCGCGAGCCGCGACAGGAAATGGTCGGCCAGGGGGAGGATGTCGTCCTGCCGTTCGCGGAGGGGCGGGATCCTCAGCCGGAAGACGAGGAGCCGATGGTAGAGGTCCTCCCGGAAGCGCCCCTCCGCCGCCGCGCGCGTCAGGTCGCGGTGGGACGCCGCGAGGATGCGCACATCCACCGACTGCTCGCGGGTGGAGCCGACCCGGCGGAAGAGTCCGCGTTCCAGAACGCGCAGGAGCCGCACCTGCGCGGGCGGCGCGATGTCGCCGATCTCGTCGAGGAGCAGCGTCCCGCCGTCCGCCATCTCGATGAGGCCGGGACGCGATTCGAGCGCCCCCGTGAACGCCCCCTTCTCGTGGCCGAAGAGCTCCGCATCGACGAGGGACTCCGAGAGGGCGCCGCAGTTGACGACGACGAGCGGGTGCTCGCTGCGGCGGCTCTTGCGGTGGATCCATTCGGCGAGAACCTCCTTGCCCGTGCCCGTCTCGCCCTCGATCAGCACGCTGGAGTCCGTCTGCGCCAGCTTCTCCGCCTCGTCCAGCACCTTCCGCATCGCCGACGACCGGGCCACGATCTCGGCGGTTGTCCGGGACCGGGTGCGGCGCCGTTCCTCGCAGAGGAGGTTGTTCTGGCGCGACATGAGGGTCTTCTCGACGGCCCGCCGCACGACCATCTCCAGTTCGGCCAGCCGCACGGGCTTCGTAACGTAATGGTAGGCGCCCCGGCGCATCGCCTCCACCGCCGACTCGATCGATCCCTGGCCCGTCACGACGACGACCTCGGCGAGGGGGTCGATCTCTTTGAGCTTCCCGAGCAGGGTGATCCCGTCCATCCCCGGCATGAGCACGTCCACGAGCGCCAGGTCGACGACGTTCTCGCGCACGATCGAGAGCGCCGACTCCGCCTCCCCCGCCTGGAGGATCTGGTACCCCCGCGCCTGGAGCCTCTCCGCGACGTTCTCGCGGAAATCCGCCTCGTCATCCACCAGAAGAATCGTCGAAGGACGCTTCACGCAGTCACCTCCTCCCCAGAATCTCCACACCAAAAGCTCCCAGGGAGTTTTTGGTGTGCGCAGCCTACCCTGATCCCGCCGGCAGCCAGACCTTGAACTGGGTCCCCTCGCCCACGCGGCTCTGGACGGAGATCTTCCCGCCCAGCGACTCCACGAACTGGTGGCACAGGTACAGCCCCAGCCCCGTGCCCTTCCCGACGGGCTTCGTCGTGAAGAACGGCTCGAAGATGCGGCCCAGGTGTTCGGCCGGGATCCCGTTCCCCCAGTCCGCCACGCCGATCTCGACGCCCCCATTGCTCCTCTCCGCCGACACCCTGATCCGTCCGCCCGGTTCCGTCGCGTCGAGCGCGTTCAGGACCAGGTTGAGGACGACCTGCTGGATCTTGCGCGACTGGCTGCGGACCGACGTGCCGTCGTTCTTCGAGTAGGCCCGCACGATCTCGCGGTCCCGGGCGCGGGCGCTTCCGGCGACGAGGCCCACCGTATCGTCGAGGAGGGCGGCCAGATCCACCTGCTCGACCATTTCGTCCTCCCGCCGCGCGAAGGCAAGGAGGTTCTGGATGATCCCCTTGCAGCGGAAGACGTTGTCCTCGACCTTCTTGAGATGGCGCACGATCGTCTCCGCCTGCTCCTTCGGAAGCGCCTCGGCGGATCGGATCGTCTCGCCGAGGATCTCCGCGGAGCTGGCGACCACGGCCAGCGGGTTGTTGATCTCGTGTGCAATGCCCGCGGCGAGCTGCCCCACCGCGACCATCTTCCCCGCCTGGAGGAGCTGGATCTCGATCTCCTTCATCGGCGTGATGTCCTGCACGAGCATGAGGATCTGATCGATCCGCCCGTCCGCGACGCGGATCGGCGTGCACGTCACGAGGAAGAATCGCTGCTTTCCGTCGATGCGGACGGAGCGTTCCTCCGTGGTCCCGACCTGCCTCGTGCCCCGGGGACAGGACTCGCAGGGGGTCTCGCCGCCCCAGAGCGTGCGGATGCAGGCCCCATGGACGAGAGACGGTCCGAACCAGGTCTTCGCGACGTCGTTCGCCCACAGGATGCGGTCCTCCAGATCCAGGATGAGCAGACCCGCCCCGACGCTCCGGACGATATCCTCCATCTTCGCCCGCTCCTGCGAGAGCAGCTCGCCGGCCTCCACGATCTGCGCGCCGCGGCGGCGGAGCTTCTCCATGATCGCCGTCGTGAAGTAGGCCGTGCACCAGGTCGTCGCGACAAAGGCCGCGAGGATCCCCACGATGAGGCGCCAGTTTCCCTGGGAAGGCATCGGGACCCAGGCGCCCAGGTTCAGCGGATGGGATCCCGCCACCCCCGTCCGGTCGAGAACCACGATCCCGCAAAAGAGGACGTTCGTCGCGAGCGTCACGAAATAGGTCTCGCCCTTGCGCAGCAGGATGCCGCCGATCACGATGTGGAAGATGTAGAAGAGGAAGAACGGATTGGCGACTCCTCCGGCGAAGTGGAGCATGAGCGTCAGCGCCGCGAGGTCGAGCAGCACCTGGGCGAAAGCGGAGCGCCGCCTCGACAGCTCCTTCTCGGGCATGCGCGCGAAGAGGACGTTGTACCCCACCATGACGCCCGCGATCACAAGGAGCGCCAGCGCAGAGGTGGAGGTGATCGCGTCGAGGAGATAGCGGGACGCGACCGCCGTAACCACGACCCCTGCGACCGCCACCCACCGGAGCCCGACGATCCAGCGTCCCTGCCGCGCCAGCTCCTCCGCTTCCGCCTCGGCCACGATCGTCCGCAGGCCGCCGGGCACCGAGAACGGTTCGACCCTCCGCCGCAGGATGTACCAGGCCACGACCGAGGCGAGCAGGAAGGAGGTGCCGGTCCCGCGGATCATGTGCAGGACGCTGAGGAGATCGTGGCTCGCGCTTTTCAGGAGCGTCCGCTCGACGATCTCGTACGTCCCGAAGACCGCCAGCCAGGCCAGGAGCGCGATCGGGACCCAGCCGAGAGGGTTGAGAGCCCGGGGGGGCGAAGACGCAGGAACCTCAGCCATCGAACCGTATTGTAGCGTCGTCGCGGGCTTCAGGCACTCGTCACGGTGCGTCCGCCGGCCGGAGGTGGCGCAGGACGTCGATGGCGCCGACGACGCCGACCAGCACCCCCGTGACATCCACGACGAAGAGCCGATGCACCCTCCGCGCCAGCATCTCCCGCACGACCGCATCGGCCGCAGTGTCGGCGCGGACCGTGAACACCACCGGCGTCATGATCTCGCGGACGGGCGCGGAGGCGGTGGACTCGATCTGGTACCCCGGCCTCCGGCGGTCGGCCTGCGGCAGATATTCCACCCGCTCGCCCTCGTAGCGGACGATGTCGGTGCCGCTCACGACGCCGACGGGCCGGCCCGCCTCGTTGATGACCGGCGCCGCGCCGAAGCCGCGCTCCACGAGCAGCTTCGCCGCCTCGCGGATCGTCGCCGTCTCCGGGATCGAGATCGGGTTCCGGGTCATGAGGTCCTTCGCCGTCCCGTGAAGGACGAGGTCCGACGCCGTCATGCTTCACCTCCCGGTTCATAGGAGCACCACGGGTCCGTCTCCAGCCAGTCCCCCGTCATCGCATAGGCCCGCGAGCGGGAGCCGCCGCACATCCTCTTGAAGGGACAGCGCCCACAGCGACCCTTGAGGCGATCGGGGTCCCGCAGCGAGCGGAAGAGATCCGCGTCCCGATAGACGTCGGCCAGCGCGTTCCTCCGGACGTTTCCGCCGGAGACCGGCAGGAAGCCGCTCGGGTAGACCTCGCCGACGTGCGAGACGAAGACGAAGCCGCTGCCCGCGTTCACGCCGCGGTGCGCCAGCGGAACGGGCTCGCCCGTCGGGACGTGCGCTCCCCGACCGTGCTCGTGATCGTGTTTCTGGGCGAGCCAGCGACGGTAGTGCGGGGCCTCCGTCACCTTCAAGATGAAGTCGTTCCGCTTCTGCGCCTGTGCGAGGATCGGGAACATCTCCTCGCAGCGCGCGGCCGACATCCCCGCGATCCCCGTCCCCCTCCCCACGGGCACGAGAAAGAAGACCTCCCAGAAAACGATTTTCAATCTCTCGACGAGCCCCGCCATTTCAGGCAGGTGGCCGGCGGACTCGCCCCAGAGACACGTGTTGATCTGGGGAGGAACGCCGTGCTTGTGGGCCCATTCGATCGCGCGCATCGTCAGGTCGAACGCGCCCGGCGAACCGCGGAACGAGTCGTGCTGCTGCGCCGTCGGGAAATCGAGGCTGAACGCCACCTGATCCAGGCCGGCGTCCTTCAACTTCCGGATCAGATCCTCGGTCAGTCTCGGAGTCGCGGCGGGAATCGTCGCGACGCGGAGTCCCTTCTCCTTCCCGTGCCGAATGAGGTCGAAGAGATCCGGCCGGGTCGCCGCGTCTCCGCCGCTCAGCACCAGCAGCGGCGTGCCCAACCCCACGACCTGGTCGATCAGGCGCATCCCTTCCGCCGTAGAGAGTTCCCCAGGAATTGGACCAGGGATCGCGCTCGCACGGCAGTGCTTGCAGGCGAGGTCGCACGCCTGCGTCGTCTCCCAGATCACGAGGAATGGGGTTCGATCAAAATCTACTTGCCACACGGTTGAAGATCGAGCAACCGCCATGCCCCGGCACTCTGCCGTTCTCGCCCTCAATCCGGATAGAGAAGGTCGCAGCCGGCGCGGAAATCCCCCCGCCGGCCGCGATTTTTCCATGATGCCACCCCGTTTTCCTCGGATTTCTTGATTCATCCTTCTTGACAAATCTCCCCATTGCTGTCACCAATCATGGGTGACGGGGTTTCGCGACGCTCGACCAGTCGCCCCGGAATAGGAGGATCGATGGCCAACTCGAAACAGGACGTCCAGCGCTTTCTCCGAAACGCGCATATCCTCGCCCGTCTGGTGGAGCGCGTGCTGGAAATCGGGTACCTCAAACAGGCGTCCGGAGATGCGCTCACCTTCGACCAGGTCAACCTGCTCAAGTTCCTTGCGCGACCGCGCAAGTTCCGGGTCAAGGACGTCGCCCACTTCCTGAACGCTTCGCATCCCGCCGCCTCCAAGGCTGTCTCGCGGCTGGCCCGCAAAGGGGCGGTCCATCTCAGCACGGACCCCGACGACCGGCGTGCCGAGCGCATCCGCGTTACTCCTCGCGGGCAGCGATGGGTCGACGGTTACGAGCGTACCAAGGAGGCCCGCATCCACAACCTGATGAAGGGGCGGAATCCGCGGCAGTTGGCCGAAGGGATCGAGCGGGTGATCGATGCGCTTCTGCTGGAGCGATCGGTTGTCGGCAACCCTTGTCTGGGCTGCGGCGCGTACTTCGGCGAGGAATGCGTCGTCCGCGCTCACGGCCAGACCTGCAATTGCGCCTGCGAGGATCACTCGGCCTAGTGCAACCGGTCGTAGCCTCCGCTCGCAAGGCGGAAGATCCGACGCCCCCCGACCCGCCTGGGGAAAATTCCGTGCCGGTGCCGGGATTTCTCTGTGACGTGTCTCATTTTCGACAGATCACCCGTCGTCAGACCATGGCAAGTCCATTGCGAGATTCGGACTGGTCCCATGGTTCAATCCAACCAAGGGTCGGAATACGGAGAGGCACGGACCGAGCGGTCCGGGACGAGCGACCCATCCCCGACCGCTCCGGGTGATGGAACTCCATCGGCGCCTCCATCGACAAGGACGCAATCGAAACCGCGCGCGTGTGTCACCGCCCGGCGCGGCGAGACCGAGGTCGTGCCCTGCGACCATCCGTGGGGTTAACCCGTCCAGTAGGGAGTGAACGTCGAATGAGCCGGACCTCGGAGACGCTGTTTCGCCGCGCTTCGCAGGCGATGGAATCCAGGGAAGCGGCGGACGCGGCCGTCGTCATCGAGGAATTGAATGCGCAGCTCCGGAAGGGACAACCCACGCCGCACATCCGGAAATTGTGGACCTCTTTCTCCCGCCTTCTGGAGCATCGCGGCTTTTCCGCCTCCACTCCGCAGGAGGTCTGCTCCTCGCTCCGCGAGATCCTCGACGCGGGTCCGGGATTCGACCTGTTCGATCTGGCCCGCGCGATCGCGCGTTGCGACGTGACGCTCATGCACTGTCTCAAGGCGACGTCCGCACGGGAGATTCCGGA
Organism: Planctomycetota bacterium; assembly: GCA_016190175.1. Lineage (GTDB taxonomy): Bacteria > Planctomycetota > MHYJ01 > MHYJ01 > JACPRB01 > JACPRC01. The sequence continues at coordinate 16,454 of JACPRC010000080.1, read as the reverse complement.
GCTTACGCCGTTCCAGCCGGAGTGCGACTGCGGTCACCGATGATGGATGCGCTGGAGGAGATCGTCGCGTCGTGCGGCAGGACCTCCGTCGCGGAGGACGTGGCCGCCTGGAAGGCGAGAACGGGCGGGAAGGCCGTCGGCTGCTTCCCGGTCGGGGTGCCCGAGGAGATCCTCCATGCCGCCGGCGTCCTTCCGGTCGGCATCACGGGGGGCGCCGTCACCACGCAGCGCGCCGATTCCGGGGTTCCGACGTTCACCTGTTCGCTCGCGCGCGGCACCATCGAGAGGGGTCTCGACGGCGACCTTTCGATCCTCGACGGGATGATCTTCCCGGACGCCTGCGACGTCGCCCGCAACCTCGAAGGGATCTGGCGGGAGAACTCCCCGGGGCGGATTTCGGAAGTCGTGCGTCTCCCGCGGAACCCGCAGTCGAAGCACGCTCATGCCTTTCTGGAGTCGGAATTCGAGCGGCTTCGGACGACGGTCGGGGAGATGTCGGGCCGGGACGCGAAGGACAAGGACCTCCGGTCGAGCATCCAGGCCTACAACCGGAACCGCGCGCTCATCCGGGAACTGTCCCGGATCCGGGGCGAGCAACCCTGGAGGCTCCGCGCGACGGAGTCGTTCCTGCTCGTCCGCGCGGGCCGGTCCGTCCCGGTCGAGGAGCACAACGCTCTTCTGGAATCGGCCGCCCGCGCGATCGAGATGAGCGGCCGCCGGCGCCGCGACGGCGTGCGCGTCGTGATCGAGGGGGCGCCTTGCGAACCTCCGCCGGCCGGCCTGATCGAGACGCTGGAGGAGGCGGGCTGCCTCGTCGTGGAGGACGATTTCCTCGCCGGACGCCGGCGGTTCGGCGCGGACGTCGAGGCGACGGGGTCGCCCTTGAGCGCGCTGGTACGCGCCGTCCTCCGGGATGTCCCCCCGTCCGGCCCCCGGCGCGCCGAAGGACTGATCGAGAAGGTGCGCCGGACCGGGGCCCGGGGCGTTGTCTTCTGCGTCGCCAAGTTCTGCGAGCCGGAGCTGCTGGATCTTCCGCTCCTCCGCGCGGCGGTCGAGCGCGGGCGGATCCCGCACCTGACGTTCGAGGTCGACGGCGGGATGGGCGTCTTCGAATCGGTCCGCGAGCAGGTCGAGGCGTTCGTCGAACCGCCGGTGTTTTTCCCATGACGGCGCTGAAACGCCTGATGGCGGACTGGTACCGGGACCTCTCGGAAGGAGAGGGGCCCGTGGTCTATCTTCCCGTCGGTGGCAACGTGGCCGAGCTGCCGCGGGCCTGCGGTTTCCGCGTCTTCTTCCCGGAGGTGAACGCCTTGCAGTGCGCCCTCCGGAAGGTCGCGGGGGAGTTCATCCTCCGGGCGGAGGAACAGGGGTACTCGCCGGACGTCTGCGGCTACGTCAAGAGCGACATGGGGCTCGCCGCTTCCGGCGGCTCCGGCCCCTTCGGGACGATCCCGAAACCCGACATCCTCCTGTGCACCACGTCCGGGTGCTCCACCACCCTCAAGTGGTTCGAGGCCCTGGCCGGGATCCACGAGGCGCCGCTCTTCGTCCTCGACGTGCCTTCCGTGAGGGACGGCGCGGCGGACCCTCATGCGCTGCGATACGTCGTCAGGCAGGTCGAGGAGCTCGCGAGCGTCCTGGAGAAAATCGGGCGCCGGAAGCCCTCGCGCGACCGGCTCGCGGAGACCCTGGAGCGTTCGCGACAGGCCGAGGACCTGTGGATGGAGATCCTCGACTCGGCGCGGGCGAAGCCGTCGCCGTTCGACGCCTTCTTCGAGGCCGTCTTCTTCATGGCCCCCATCACGGTTCTGCGGGGGACGCCGGAGTGCGTAGAGTACTATCGCGCCGCGCGGGAGGAGGTCCGCGGACGCGTCGCCGAGCCGGAGCGCCGGCGGATCGTCGTGGACGGGCCGCCCCCATGGCCCCATTTCCGCGCGTTCCGGGATCTGTTCAAGCGGTGGGGGGCGCGTTGCGTCGCTTCGACGTACGTCCGCGTCGGCGGCGACTGGGACGAAGGGTTCCGCCATGATCCCTCACGGCCGTTCGAGTCCATGGCGGAATTCGCGGCGCGATGCTACACGAACCGGAGCCTGCCTGCCCGGCGCGCGATCCTGGAACGGGAGATCCGCCGCTTCGACGCCGACGCGCTCGTGATCCACTCCGTCCGATCCTGCCGGCCGTACTCCGTCGGGCAGGCGTGCCTGCGCGTGCGCGACGTCCCCACGCTCTTCCTGGAGAGCGACCTCGCGGACCCGCGCCACTTCAACGAGGGGGAGATGCGCACCCGCGTGGACGCCTTCTTCGAGGTAGCGCGATGATCGTCGCAGGTGTGGACGCGGGGGCGGCGGCGGCCAAGGCCGCGATCCTCGATTCCGAGCGCCGCATCCTCGGCCGAGGCATCGCCCGCACGGGGGCGGACGTCGTGCGGGCGGCCGAGCGCGCGTTCCGCGCGGCCCTGGAGGCGGCTGGGCTCCAGGAATGGGAGATCGGAGTGACGACGGCGACCGGCCGGGGCCGCTTCCGCGTCACGTTCGCCGCCGCGCAGGCGACCGAGATCGCCTGCCATGCCCGCGGGGCGCGCTTCCGTTACCCGGCGACGAGGACGGTCGTGGACATCGGGGGCCAGGACACGAAGGCGATCCGCGTCGCGCCGGACGGCTCCGTCGCCGACTTCGCAATGAACGACGCCTGTGCCGCCGGGACCGGACGTTTCCTGGAGGCCGCCGCCTCCGTGCTCGGCGTGCGCCTGGACGAGATGGGGTCGCTCTCGCTGCGTTCGCGGGAGCCGGTGCACATCGCCGACGCCTGCGCCGTCTTCGTCGAATCGGAACTCCTGGACCATCTCGCACGGGGGCGCCGTGTCGAGGATCTCCTCCGCGGCGCCCACCGGGCCGTCGCGGGACGGGTCGCGGTCCTCGTCCGGGGGATCGGGGCGGAACCGGAGGCCACCCTGACGGGCGGCGTCTCGGCCGACGCGGGGATGGTCGCGGCGATCGAGGAGAGGCTCGGTATGAAGATGAACGCGGGGCCCGACGGCCCGTTCGCCGGCGCCGTCGGGGCGGCGCTCCTTGCGCTGGAGAAGACCGGAAACCATGTTCGTACTCGGGATTGACCTGGGGAGCCGCGCGTGCCACGCCGTCCTCGCGGACGGAGAGGGCCGGATCGCGGAGCGCTCGTTCCTGCCCGCGGCGGCGGACCTCCACGCCACCGCCCGACGGGCGTTGGAGTCGTTCGGGCTCCGCCGCGACGAGATCCAGTACGTCGCCGCCACGGGCTTCGGGCGCGGCCAGGTGCGGTTCCGCGACCTCGCGATCACGGAGATCACCTGCCACGCCCGTGCGGCGAGGGCGCTCCTCCCGGACGCGTCCTGCGTCCTCGACATCGGCGCCCGGAACGCGCGCGCGATCCGGACCTGCGCCGACGGGCGGACCCTCGGCTTCCGGGTGGGCGACCGCTGTGCGGCGGGAGGGGGCCGGCTCCTCGAACGGGCCGCCCGGGCGCTCGACCTCCCTCTCGACGAGATCGGCCCCGTGTCGCTCCGCGCCCAGGACCCCGTCGCGGTGTCGTCCGTGTGCGCCGTGCTCGCGGAATCGGAGATCGTCCGCCACGTCACCGACGGGCGCGCGGTGGAGGACATCCTCATGGGGCTCCATCTCTCCGTGGCCTCACGGGCGGCGGCGCTCGTGCGGCAGCTCGGGGCGGACGGCGACGTGGCGCTCACCGGCGGCGTCGCCCGCAACGCGGGGATGGTCGCCGCCCTGGAGCGGAAGCTCGGGCTCCCCGTCCGGACGTCGCCCGACTCCGAGTACGCCGGCGCGATCGGCGCGGCCCTGTTGGCGCTCAAGCGGCTCCGGATCCTCGATCATGATCCACGAGTTCGGCTCTCCTGACCGGGTTCTCGTCAACGCGAAGGAGCATTCCACGGTGGTGATGCTCGACCCGCGCCGCGTCTTCGTCTTCGACCGGGCCGGGCGGCTCCTCTACGCTTCGAAGGACGGCGCGCTCCTCCGGCGCGGCATGGACGGGCGGATGCTCCGGATCGCGGGCCCCGCCGGGGAGGACGCAGAGGACGAGGAGGAAGCATACCGACTGGTCGCTATGTCATGCGCGGAAGCCCCGCCCGAGGCGCGCGCACGCCTCGACGAGATCCTGCGTTGCGACGCCCCCACGCGGGAGCGCGACGCGCGCCGGTTCCGCGAGCTGTACGGCTCCGTGCCCGTCCTGCCGCCGGACCAGTACGACTCGATCTACCTCCAGCTCGCCGTCGGCTGCGCCACGAACCGCTGCACGTTCTGCACCCTCTACCGCGACCGCGCGTTCCGCGTGCGCTCCCCGGAGGAGTTCGGCGCGCACCTCGCGGACGTGGCGGCGCTCCTCGGCGCCGACCTCCCCCGCCGCCGCTCCGTCTTCCTCGGCGATGCGAACGCCGCGGGACTTCCGATGCGGGTCCTGCGGCCGGCGCTAGAAGGGATCCGCCGCGCCTTCCCGGGCCTCCCCCTGTCCGTCTTCGCCGACGCGACCCTCCGGCGCGCGAAGAGCCCGGACCAGCTCCGCGAGCTTCGCGGGCTGGGGCTCGGCCGCGTCACCTTCGGCCTGGAAACGGCCCTGCCCGCGCTCTACGACACGCTCCGCAAGCCGGGCACGCTCGCCTCCCTCCTCGCCGCCGTCCGCGCCGCGAAAGAGGCGCGCATCGCCGTCGGGATCACGGTTCTCGTCGGGCTGGGCGGCGGGGAGTTCGCGGACGATCATCTCTACGAGACGGAGCGGTTCCTGAGGAAGTGCGGGCTGGGCCCGGGCGACTTCGTCTATCTCTCGCCGATCCGGGTCGCGCCGGATTCGGAGTACGCTTCGTGGACTCGAGCCGACCCGGCGCGTACAATGTCGCCCGCCGCGGTCCGGGAACAGATGACGGCGTTCCGCGAACGGCTCGCCCCGGTAGACCGATCCCACGCTGGCCCCGTTGGACCGTTCCAACGTTGGTCCAACGGGGCTGGTCTACCGGGGCTCGCGGCGGTGTCGAGGGGCGAGGGGGTCCGCGTGGTGCCGTACGATTTGAGTCGGTTCATCTACTGAGGTCGCCATGAGCGAGTTCGCCTCCTACGCGCAGGAACTGAAGTTCGAGGACGTGCTCTACGAAAAGAAGGACGGCGTCGCGACGGTAACGCTGAACCGGCCGGACACGTACAACTGCTATCGCACGCGGACGCTCAAGGAGCTGATCCTCGCGTTCCAGGACGCGTCGTGGGACGACTCGGTCGTCGCGATCGTCTACACGGGCGCGGGGACGCGCGCCTTCTGCACCGGCGGCGACGTCCGCGAGTACTCGGAGATCTACACGAAGAAGCCGCGCGACTACTGGAAGTACATGGGCCTCTTCCGCGCGTACCTCGAGTCGATCCTGCACGCGGGCAAGCCCTCGATCGCGCGCCTGAACGGCATGGCCGTCGGCGGCGGCAACGAGTCGCAGCTCGCCTGCGACCTCACGGTGATGGCGGAGCACGCCTATGTCGGCCAGGTCGGGACGTCGGTGGGATCGGTCGCGTGCGGCGGGGCGACGCAGTGGCTCCCGCTCGTCGTCGGCGACAAGCGGGCGCGGGAGATGCTGCTCCTCAATCCGCGGATCCCGGCGAGGAAGGCGCTGGAGTGGGGACTGGTCAACTCCGTCGCCCCCAGCGTCGCGAAGGACGGCGCGTTCGTCGAGAACCCGACGCCGGAGCAGGTCGATCTCGGGCAGAAGAAGAAGGAAGGCTGGGCGATCGACCTCTCGAAGCTCGACGCCGCGGTCGCCGACCTCGTCGCGAAACTCAAGGAGAAGTTCGTCGAGTGCACCCGGTACACGCGGATCCAGACGAACACCCTCAAAGACTTCGTCTGGGGCATGACGGTCGCGCACGCGCAGGACTGGCTCTCGACCCACTTCGGCGGCATCGAGCCGTATGAAGGGATGCAGGCGTTCGTCGAAAAGCGCAAGGCGGACTACGCGCGCGTGCGGCGCAGCGAGTTCCTGCACGGCCCGCCCGAGAAGGCGTGCCGCTGCGGCGCGAAGGGGCTGCCCGAGGACTTCGCCTTCTGCGGGAAGTGCGGGAACAAGCTGTGACGAAGGTCGCCATCGTCACGGGAGGATCCTCCGGGATCGGTCTCGCGACGGCGAGAAAACTGTCCCCGGACTATCAGGTCGTCGTCGTAGATCTCCGTCCCGCCGAGGGGTTCGACACCCTTGTGGCCGACGTCCGAGATCGCGCGCGGGCCATCGAGATCGTGAAGTCCCTGCCGCGTCTCGACGCGCTGGTCACTTGCGCGGGAACCTCGCAGGATCTCTGGGAGGATGTCCTCGGGGTGGACCTCACGGGAACCTACAACTATGTATGCGCCGCGTCCCCGGTCTTCGAGTCGCAGAAGTCCGGCAAGATCGTGACGATCGCCTCGACGGTCGCGATTCGGGCGCGGCGCCGGCTAGCAAGCCACGCAGCCGCGAAGGCGGGGGTGATCGGCCTCACGCGCGCCGCCGCGCGCGACCTCGGGAGGTACGGCGTCAACGTCAACGCCGTGGCGCCCGGCCTCGTCGAGGGGCCGCTCGCCGCGTCGGTCCCCGCGGAGGTCCGGCAGCGGCTGATCGACGAGACGGCGCTGGGCCGGCTGGCGACGCCGGAGGACGTGGCGGCGGTCGTCGCGTTCCTGTGCGGTGACGGCGCGCGGTACGTCACGGGCGAAGTGATCCGGGTGGACGGAGGTCAGCTTGCTTAAACTCTCCGAGCGCGGGAAGGTCGCGTACGTCCAACTGAACGCCCCTCCCGTCAACATCCTGACGACGAAGCTGCTCGAGGCGCTGCGCGACGCGTTCGCGAAGGTCGCCGCCTCCCCCGCGAGGGCGCTCCTCCTGCACGGCGCGGGGAAGTGCTTCTCCGCCGGCGCCGACGTGGGCGAGCACCTGCCGGGCCAGGTCGAGAAAATGCTCCCGCTCTTCACGAAGACGATCGAGGAATTGTCCGCGCTCGAGATCCCGACGCTCGCGTACGTCCACGGCGCGACCCTCGGCGGCGGGTTCGAGCTGGCGATGGCGTGCGACCTCGTCGTCGCCGCGGAGGACGCGAAGCTCGGCGTCCCCGAGATCACGCTCGGCGTCTTCCCCCCCGCGGCGGCGGCGGCGCTCCCGCCGGAAATCGGACGCCGGCGTGCCCTGGAGCTTCTCCTCACGGGCGATCCGATCACGGCGAAGACGGCGTTCGAGTGGGGACTCGTGAACCGCGTGGGACCCGAGGAGGAGGCGATCAAGTTCCTCGAGCGCATCGTCCGCCATCCGCGTCCCGCGCTCGTCGCGTGCAAGAAGGCGGCGCGGGCGGGACTTGCGGAAGCGGAGCGCATCTATCTCCAGGAACTGATGTCGCACCCGGAGCCGGTCGAGGGTCTGAAGGCGTTCATCGAGAAGCGCGCCCCTTCGTGGAAGGAGAAATGATGGACTGGAAGCTCTTCGCCACGACGTTCGGCGCCGTTTTCCTCGCCGAGTTCGCCGACAAGACGCAGCTCGCGACGATGGCCTTCTCCGCGGAATCGAAGAAGCCGGTCGTCGTCTTCGCCGCGGCCGCGCTTGCGCTCGTCCTCGTCACGGCGATCGGCGCCGCGGCCGGGGCGCTTGCCTCGAAATGGGTCCCGGCCGTCTGGGTCCGGCGCGTCGCCGCCGTCGTCTTCATCGCGATCGGCGTCCTGCTCCTCGTCTCCGGTTGGAGGAAAACGCCATGAAGGCCGCGATCTTCAAGGGAAGCGGGCAGCCCCTCGCGATCGAGGACGTCCCGAAACCGAAACCCGGCCCGGGCGAGATCCTCGTCCGCGTCGCCGCGTGCGGCGTGTGCCACACGGACCTCCACTACCTCGATCACGGCGTGCCGACCTTCAAGAAGCCGCCGCTCATCCTCGGCCACGAGTCGTCGGGCACGGTCGAGGAACTCGGCGACGGCGTCGCGAACTGGAAGAAGGGCGACCGCGTGCTGCTCCCGGCGGTCCTCACCTGCGGCTCGTGCGAGATGTGCCGCCTCGGCCGGGAGAACGTCTGCCTCAACATGAAGATGTACGGGAACCACGTGGACGGCGGCTTCGCGGAGTTCACGCTCGCCCCCGCGAAGGACGCGATCGCCATCCCGGCGTCGCTCCCGCTCGCGGAGACGTGCGTCGTCGCGGACGCCGCTTCGACGCCGTACCACGCGGTGACCCACCGCGGGCGCGTGCGGCCCGGCGACCGGGTCGCCGTCTTCGGCTGCGGCGGCGTCGGCGTCAACACGGTCCAGTTCGCGGCGGCGACGGGCGCGAGCGTCATCGCGGTGGACATCGATCCCTCGAAGCTGGAGATCGCGAAGGGCTTCGGCGCGGCGCAGGTCGTCAACGCCCGCGAGGAGAAGGACGTCGTCAAGAAGCTGCGCTCGCTCACGGGCGGCGGGCCCGACATCGCGTTCGAGTGCATCGGCAATCCCGTCACGGTCAAGCAGGCGATCGAATGTGTGCGGCGCGGCGGGCGGACGGTCGTGGTCGGCTTCTGCGACAAGCCGGTCGAGTTGAATGCCGGGCGCACGATGTTCTTCGAGCAGGAGATCGTCGGCTCGCTCGGCTGCCGGCCGGTGGACTATCCGAGGATCCTCGACATGGCGGTCGCGGGGCGGATCCGCGTCGCCGAGCTCGTGACCGGGCGCTTCCCGCTGGAGCAGATCAACGAGGCGGTCGACACCTTGCGGGGCGGGCGGGGATTGCGCAATATCGTGGTGCCATGAACCCCGTTAGACTCTCCGGGAGAAATGCGATGCCTGTTCCCAGCGGAGCTTGGAGAAGAGACCCGTGTACGACAGTTTCCGTAGGAGTCTAACGGGGTGAAGCGTCTCCTCATCCTCGGCGGCGGCACGGCGGGGACGCGCGTCGCCAACGCCGTTGCGAAACGCCGGCCCGATGTTTCCGTCACCGTCGCGGATTCGCACGGCGACCACCTCTACCAGCCGGCGAACCTCTACATTCCGTTCGGGATCGACTTCGAGACGCGGCGCGACGCCCGGGCGCTCCTGCGCGAGTCCGTGGTCCTGCGCGTCGAGCGCGCGTCGCGGATCGACGCCGCCGCGCGGACGGTGCACTTCGAGAGCGGCGTGAAGGTCGAGTACGACGCCCTTGTGATCGCGACGGGTTCGCGCACGGACCACGACGCGATCCCGGGGCTCTCCGAGGCCGGCCACCATTTTCACTGCGAGAAGTCGGCACGGGCGTTGAAGGACGCGCTGGCCCTCTTCGAGGGCGGAAAGGTGATCGTCGGCGCCTCGCGGCTCCCGTACAAGTGCCCGCCGTCGCCCATCGAGTTCACGCTCCTCCTCGACGAGCGGCTCCGCGAGCAGGGCGTCCGAACGCGGACCGAGATCCACTACGTCTACCCGCTCCCGCGTGTGATGTCGCTGGCGCCGGTCGCGGATGCGGTGGACGGAATCTTCAAGGATCGCGGGATCAAGACGGCGACATCGTTCGAGACCGAGTCCGCCGATCCGGAGAAGCGGACGATCCGCGCGGCGGACGGGCGCGTGCTCCCGTTCGACCTGCTCGTGATGGTGCCGCCCCACTGCGGCGCGCCGTTCCTCGCGGAGAGCGGTTTCGCGGGCCCCGGGAATTGGGTCAAGGCGGACAAGGAGACGATGCGCGTCGCCGACGGGATCTACGCGCTGGGCGACGCGGCGGACCTGCCCGTCCCGAAGAGCGGCGCGGCGGCGCATTACCAGTCCGATGTCGTCGTCGAAAACGTCCTCGCCGAGATCGACGGCGGCGCGCCGGCGGCGAAGTACGACGGCCGCGTGCAGTGCTTCTGCGAGACGGGGAAGAACCAGGCGCTGAAGATCGAGTTCACCTACGCGACGCCGCCGGAGCGGCCGAAGACGTCGTACCTCGCCCACCATCAGAAGGCGATCCTGAACCGGCTGTACTTCTCCCTCATCCCGCACGGCTGGCTGTAAACACCAAAAGCTGCCTGTCAACTTTTGGTGTTGCTCCTGGCGTCTTCCCCCATCTCCCTTCCACCCCGTTCCCCTATCCCGACGGCGGCGCCTTTCCCCAAGTCGTGCCGGGCTTCTCGATCGTGTAGTAGACCTTGATCTCTTCGCGCTCTTCCATCATCCGCGGGACCACCTGGACGCCCATGCCGATGCGGATCTCGCCCTCGGGAATCGTATCGCCGATCCATGCGACCAGCCGCCCGCCCTCCTCGAGGTCCACGACCCCGAGCGTGTAGGGCACCACGTCCTCGAACCCCGTCGGCGCCGCGGAGATCCGGGTCCAGGTGTACAGCTTCCCGCGGCCGCCGATCTCGCGGAAGTCGAACTCCCCCGCGAGGCACTGCGGGCAGTCCGCGCGCGGCGGGAACGTCGCGTAGCCGCAGCCCTTGCAGACCGAGCCCATGAGCCGGCCGTCCTTGAGGTGCACCGCGAAGTCCTGCACCTTGGAGAACGGGACGAAGCTGATCTTGCCGAACCAACCGAACATGGATCAGTCCCTCTTGAAGACGTGGACGAACGTGTACTGTCCGATCCCGCCTACGTTGTGGGTGAGTCCCACGTCGGCCCCCGGCACCTGCCGCTCGCCCGCGTCGCCGCGAAGTTGCGACACGATCTCATGCGCCATCGAGACGCCCGTCGCGCCGATCGGGTGGCCCTTCGCCTTGAGCCCGCCGTCCGCATTGACGGCTACCGACCCGCCGACGTAGGACCGCTTCTCCTCGATGAAGCGGCCCCCTTCGCCCTTCTTGCAAAAGCCGAGGTCCTCGTAGGCCATGATCTCGGCGATCGTGAAGCAGTCGTGGACCTCGGCGACCTTGATGTCGCGCGCCGTCACCCCCGCCGCCTTGTAGGCCTGCCGGGCCGCCTCGACCGCCGAGGGAAGCCCCACGAGGTTCGGCCGCCGAAGGACCGACATGCTCGCGCTCGCGCAGCCGACGCCGTCGAGCCACACCACTTTTTTTCCCGAGGCGCGGGCGCGTCCCTCGTCGGCCAGGATGAGGCATGCCGCGCCGTCCGCGTTGGCGCAGCAGTCGTACACGCAGAAGGGCGAGGCGACGGCTTCCGACGCGAGCGCCGTCGGGAGCGAGATCTCCTTCTGGAACATCGCGTTCTTGTTCTTCGCGCCGTAGAAGTGGTTCTTCACGGCGACCTGGAGGAGCTGCTCGCGGGTCGTCCCGAACTCGTGCATGTGGCGGGTGGCGAACATCGCGTAGTAGCCCGGGAAGGTCGTGCCGAAGACGGACTCCCACTGGACCTCGCCCACGCGCCCCATGAGCGCGAGGATCTCGCCCGTCGAAAGCTCCGTCATCTTCTGGCAGCCGATGACCGCGACGACCTTGTGCAGGCCCGACTGGATCGCCATCCAGGCGGTGCGGATCGCGGCGCTGCCCGACGCGCAGGCCACCTCGGTCAGCCACGTCGGCGCGGGGTTGAGGTTGAGGTACTCCTGCACGACGCCGGCGACCGAACGCTGCTTGTGGTACTCCGGCACCGCGGCGACGACCGACGCGTCGATCTCCTCGCGCGCGATGCCCGCGTCCTTGACCGCGAGGCGGAAGGCCTCGAAGGCCAGTTCCTGCACCGTCGCGTCGCTGCGCCGGCCGAACTTCCCGTGACCGATCCCGATGACTCCGACTCGCGACATGCGCCCTCCCGGCCTGGCCCTTAGCCGTCAGCTGTTAGAGGTCGGCCCTTGGCCGATCTCCTCTGGCCAATAGCCAATGGCTAATAGCTAGCAGCTAACAGCTAGATGTACTGCCCCCCGTCCACCTTGACGACCTCGCCCGTGACGTGCCGCGAGAGGTCCGAACAGAGGAAGGCCACCACGTGGGCCACGTCCTCGGGCGTGGCGAAACGCCCGACGACGGTCTCGTCCAGCGCCTTCTTCTGGAACTCGGGCGCGATCTCCTTCATCATGTCCGTGAGCACCATCCCCGGGGCTACGACGTTGACGTTGACGTTGAACTTCCCCAGCTCCTTGGCCAGCGACTTGGAGAGCGCGATCTCGCCGCCCTTCGACGCCGCGTAGTTCGTCTGCGCGAACTTGCCGCGCATGCCGTTGATCGAGGAGATGTTGACGATCTTGCCGTGCTTCTGGTCCTTGAAGCGGACGGCCGCGGCCTTGTTGTAGTTGAAGTACCCCTTGAGGTTCACGGCGATGACGTCGTCCCACTGCTTCTCCGTCATCTTCCAGATCACGCCGTCCCAGGTGATCCCCGCGTTGCAGACGAGGATGTCGAGCCGGCCGAACTCCTCGACGACGCGCTTCGTCATGTTTTCGGCGTCGGCGTGCGAGGCGACGTCCGCCTTCACGGCGAGCCCCTTGACGCCGAGCTTCTCGATCTCGGCCACGACTTCGCGGGCCTCCTTGTCGTGGCGGCGGTAGTTGACGGCCACGTTCGCGCCCTCGCGCGCGAGGGTGACGGCGATGGCGCGCCCGATCCCCAAGCTCCCTCCGGTAACGATCGCGCCCTTGCCCTTCAGTCCGAGATCCATCGCCGTCCTCGCTTTCCCCGGCCGGATTGAATCAACCGCTGTCGCGGGCGTCAAGGCGAATGCGCGCCGAACTCCAAAAGCTGCCTGTCAACTTTTGGAGTCAACTATTGGACTGCGGAAACCCCCGCGGGGCGCGGAGGATTCCGCTCCCCGTTCTGGCATTCCGGAAGCGCGAGGCTGGCACGGCGGTTGCGTGATACGGTTGAATGGGTCTTGTTTCTTCGCCCCCCGCTTCCGGTCGGCGCAGCTTGCGAGGTGCCGTGATCGCGGCGGGGTTGATCATCCTGGCTTCGTTCGTGGCCCATGAGGCGCTCGAAGGGGTGATCGAGCGGCAAGTCGATCCCCGACTCCATCGCCACCTCCATGCCTTCTGGGGACTGGGTACATCCCTCCTCGTCGCGGTCGTCCTGCTGGCGTCGCTGGGCGCGGGCATGCGCGTCCCCCTGCCGCAGCCGTTCCCGCTCGCGGAGGAGGACGCGCTGGAAGCCGAGAACCAGTGGCTCATCCGTCTCCGGTGGTCCGGCGCGGTGATCGCGGCCGCGGTCATCGTGCTCATGAAAGGGGTGTTCGACTTCCTCCCCGGGACCCGCGCCGTCACGCTCTATGCGGCGGTGGCGTGCGTTCCAGCCGGGAACGGACTCTTCATCCTGCTGTTGCGGGGATTCGGCGCGAATCGGACCCTTCTTCGCGCCCAGATCCTGTTCAGCAAGCTCATGATCGCCGTCCTGGTGTATCTGACGGGCGCCATCGACAGCCCGCTCCTCTTCATGTGCGTCATCCCCCCGATGCTGGCCGCGATCGTCCTGCCTCGCCGGGAGGCGGTGACGGTGGCGCTGCTCGGCCCGGCTCTCATCGCGGGGATCCTGATCGCGGAGTCTCGCGGGATCCTGCCCCATCACACCGTCACACTCCCGCATTCCGTCGTCACCCTCCTGGCGCTGACGCTGGCCCTCCTCGTGGTCGCCGTCAACACGACCGCGATCATCGGTCACGTCAAGCGGCGCGAGTCGCAGTTCGTGCACGCGGCGAAGATGGCCGCCGTCGGCGAGCTCGCCGGCGCCGTCGCCCACGAGATCAACAACCCCGTCGCGATCGTCTCCGCGAAGCTGGAGACGATCCGGAGGAACGGCGTCCCCGAACCGATCGCGGGCGAGCTGGACCGCATCCTCGGGCAGGTGCGGCGCGTCGGCGACATCACGCACGGCCTCCTCGCCTACTCCCGCCCGTCGCCCGGAAAACGCGAGCCGACCGACCTGAACCGCGTCGCGCGCGACACGGCCGAACTTGCGAACGGGCGCGTCCGGCAGCGCGGCGTCCGACTCGTAACGGAGCTGGACCCCGCATTGCCGGCCGTGCTGGCGAACTCCAACGAGATGGCCCAAGTGACGCTCAATCTGCTCAACAACGCCCTCGACGCGACGCCGCAGGGCGGAAGCGTGTGCCTCCGGACCCGCGCGCGCGGCGGCGCCGCCGCCTTGGAGGTCCAGGATACCGGCTGCGGGATCGCGCCGGAGGTGCGCCCCCGGCTCTTCGATCCCTTTTTCACCACGAAGGCCGAATCGGGAGGGACGGGACTCGGGCTTGCGGTCTGCCACGGGCTGGTCCGGAGTCACGGGGGCCGCATCGAGGTCGAGAGCGAGCCGGGCCGCGGCAGCCTCTTCCGGGTCGTCCTGCCCGAGGCCGGGAAGGGGGCGGAGGCATGAGCGCCGGCCGGATCCTGGTCGTGGACGACGAACCCGAGATGGCCGAGGCGTGCCGCGCCATCCTGGTCGCGACGAAGGCCGAGGTCGAAGTCGAAACCGACGCCTCGAGCGCGCTGCACCGCCTGTGCTCCGAGGTCTTCGACGTCGTCGTGGCGGACATCCGAATGCCGGGGATGGACGGCTTGCAACTCGCGCGGTCCGTGTGCGCCTCCTGTCCCGGCCCCTCCTTCATCTTCATGACCGCCTTCCCCTCCGCCGATTCGGCGGAGGACTCCGCCCGGCTCGGCGTCGACGGGTACGTGACAAAGCCGTTCACCGCGGACCAGATCCTGGCCACCGTGACGCGGGCGCTGATGCGGCGGCGGCTGCGTTCCCGGCCCGTCGAATCCCCCCACGCGGAGACGTTCGAGGGGATGATCGCCGCGTCCCGCGCCATGCACGAAGTGTTCGCGTTGATCCGCCAGCTCGCCCCCGCGGAGATCGACGTCCTCGTCCTCGGCGAAAGCGGGACGGGCAAGGAGCTGATCGCGCGCGCCATCCACCACTGCAGCGCCCGTTCCTCACGGCGCTTCGTTCCCGTGGATTGCGGGGCGATCCCGGAGCCTCTTCTCGAGAGCCAGCTCTTCGGCCATCACAAGGGGGCCTTCACGGGAGCGACGTCCGACGCGATCGGGCTCGTCGAGTTCGCGCACGGAGGGACGCTCTTCCTCGACGAGGTCTGCGAGTTGGCCCCCATGCTCCAGGCGAAGCTGCTGCGCACCCTCCAGGAGCGGCAGATCCGCCGCATCGGAGGGACCGATCTCATCGCGGTGGATATCCGCGTCATCGCGGCGACCAACCGGGACATCGACGCGGAGGTGAAGGCGGGCCGGTTCCGCGAAGACCTCTTCCACCGGCTCAACGCCATCCGCGTGGAGGTGCCTCCGCTGCGGCAGCGCATGGACGACATCGCTCCGCTCTTCGATCACTTTCTCGAGCGGACCGCGCGGGAGGCGGGCAAGTCGCCCCTTCGAGCGGACGTCCAGACGCACGAGGCGCTGCGAAAGCACGCCTGGCCCGGGAACGTCCGGGAACTGCTCAACGTCGCGCGCCGCGCGGCGGTCGTGCGTCTCGGCGAGACGGTCACGATCAAGGACCTCCCGCCCGTCGTCGCGCAGGGTCCGGCGGATGGTCCGGCGACCTCCGGCTTCTTCCTCCAGCGATCCTTGCGGAACCGCGAGTTCGAGCGGGACTATCTCTTCGATCTGCTGCTCCGGCACAAGGGAGACATCCAAGCCGCGGTACGCGAGGCGGAGGTCCCCCGCGCGACCCTCTACCGCTGGATGAAGCGGTACGGCCTGAAGCCCGCCCAGTTCCGCGCGTAATCGTCTCACCCGTAGGATTCCCGTCTCACCCCTGAGATTCGCCCTTCTTCCCGTGCCAAGGGGCCGTTCTCGCCCGCAAGAACCGCCACGCATTCTCCCCGGAGTGACACGTCTCCCTTCCTATCGCTTTCACGAGCGTGGAAAGCGGACCGACCGCTGGCACGGCGATTGCCCCTGTCGCAGAGTGGACGAGGTTGGAAAGGCTCAGATGGTGTTGCTCGTCGAGCCGGAACCCGGCGCGCGCGAGACGCTGGTTCGGAACCTGAAGTCAGTGGACGTGGAAGTCCGGTCGGCGACCTCGATCCGCCAGATGCTGGAGGCGATGGCCGATCGGATCCCCGACGTCCTCCTCCTGAACTTGGGCCTCGAAGGCATGGAATCGGAAGTGATCGTCTCGATGATCCACATGGTGGCGCCCGACACGCGGATCGTCGCGTACTCCCCGAAATCCGATCCGAAGGACGCGGCCGCCGTCGAAGGCGGCGTGTTCTTCTACGCGGCCGGCGGAGACGAGTCGTACGTCGCCGCCGCCATCCAGGCGGCGCTTCAGAAGAGGCGAAGGTGAGCGTCCTCCTGGCCATCCTGTCACTGGCAGGGACGGCGGTCGCGCAGGAGAATAAGGAAGACACGCTGCCCGGCAAGGCCGAATCGTCCTTCGGCGAGGACCTCTTCGGCGTCCCCATCCACGGCGCCCTCTCGCTGAAGTACCGCGTGAGGTGGGGCGGCGGCGAGACGGACAACGACCTCTACCAGCACCTCTCCACCGACATCGGCGACCCGGACCGCGACAAGCTCACCGGCCATCTCTTCTTCCGGGCGAGCGAGGATCTCGACGGGAACACGCCCTTCGACGGCTTCTACCCCTTCGACGAGATCACGGACAC
>JACPRC010000073.1 GCA_016190175.1 Planctomycetota bacterium | reverse complement strand
ATACACGCCGCCCTGGATTTCCAGCTCAACGGTGCTTTCGAAGAAGTCCTTCGCCTTGGCCTTGATCTTGTCCGCGACAGGGTCTTGGGCGCAAGCGGTGCCCATCATGAAAAGAGCGAAAACGACGGCCGCAGGTTGCGCGAAGGTTCGCGTCATACGAGTCTCCCTTGTCACGAATTCGTCCTCCCCCCCGCCCTCCATTGCGTCATTCGTTTCCTTCGACCGCCAACTCCTCCCAACATTCACTTTTGAAGCCGCGAGCCTACCCCTCAGGACCGGATCCGTCAAGACGTTTCAAACCCGCCATTGCTTGAGGTTCTTGCGTAGCTCGTCCCATGCTGGTTTCACGTGAAGAATGAGCGGAGTTTCTCGGACGAATCTCTTACCGAGCGAAGAGGTCTTGGTGGGCACAGTCCTCTCCGACCCTGGGGATGGCTGTTCGGAGAGGGGACTCCCCCTCTCGGCGATCCGGGGGTGCGATCTCCGGGGTCACCGTGTTCCCCCGCCCCCACTTTTCCTTGCCATTTGTAATTTACGAAATATACTTTATGTTTGGACGAGGGGGAAAATGGGGAAGAACCGGGCCGCCGTCTGGCCGTTCGCCGTCGCTTCGGTCGCGATGATGCTCGCGCCCTCCGCCTTCACCCAGCGGACGCGCCTCACGATCCTCCTCGGCTTCGCCCCCCTCCGCAGCCTCGCCGACGCCTCCCGCGGTCTCGCCGCGCGCACCTGGGACCGCGTCCGCCCCTCCCGCCCCGGCGAGGAACTCCGGCGCCAGAACGAGTTCCTCCGCAGCCAGGTCGTCACCCTCCACGCCCGCAACGGCGAGCTGGCGGCCAAGCTCGAGTCCGCCACCGCGGCCCGCGCCGTCGTTTCCGACGACGACTTCGAGCTCGTGCCCGCCGACATCGTCCTCGGGCTCGACACCTCTTCCTTCCGTCAGACCCTCGTGATCGCGCGCGGCTCGCGCGACGGAGTCAAGCCGGGGATGCCCGTCCTCCACCACAGCCACGTGGTCGGGCGGGTACTCGAGGCGGGCCCGTGGACCTCCCGCGTGATGCTCGTGACGGACCCCGGCTTCCGCGCGGGGGCGGTGAGCGTGCCGCGCACGGGAGACGCGGCGGTCGCCCGGCGGGACGTCGGCGTCTTCGAGGGGACCGGCGGGAAGGGCGGGACGCTCAAGTGGCTCTCCGGGGAGACGCCGGTCGAGGACGGCGCCTACGTCGTCACGTCCGAGGACCCCGTCAACGGCGTCCCGAAGGGTCTCATCCTCGGCCGCGTGACGGGCGTGGACCGCGGGCGCGGCGCCTTCCCGCGCGTGGACGTGACCCCCGTCGTGAACCCGCAGGGGCTCGAGTTCGTGCTGATCCTGAAGGCAAGACGATGAGATACGGCTCCGCGCGCCTGCTCCTTCTCGCCCTGGTCGCCTTCGCCGTGGAGACGACCTTCGCGGAGCGCATCACGTTCCTGGGCGGCCGTCCCGAGTTCCTCCTGACGCTCGGCTGTTTCGCCGCGCTCTTCTCCGCGCGACCGGGACAGGGCTTCGCGACGGCGTGGCTCCTCGGTCTCGCGAAGGACTGCGGCAGCGCGCTCCCGCTGGGCCTTCACGCCTTCCTCTTCCTGGCGATCGCCTGGGCGATCCAGCTCTTGAGGCAGGCCGTCTTCCGCGAGCATCCGCTCGTGCAATGCGGAACCGTGTTCTTCGCCGCGCTCGCCTCCTCGCTCGTCACGGGCGCCTTCGTCTGCCTCTTCACCGGCGGCGTCCCCTTCTGGACGCTCGCGGGGAAGGCGCTCGCCGGGGCCCTCCTGAGCGCGGCGGCCGCGCCCGTCGTCATGTGGGGCCTGCTCAAGTGGCGCTCGTACCTGAGGCCCGCCTGACGTGGACCGGCGGCGCGTCGCCGTCCTGGCCGCGGCCCTCCTCCTCCCCCTCGCGGGCCTGGAGGCGCGGCTCGTCCAGCTCCAGATCCTCTCGCCCGGGAAGTACACGGCGGAACTCCGCACCCGCCGGCGAACCCTCGAAGTCGTGATTCCGCCGCGCGGCCGCATCGTCGACCGGACGGGGAGGACGATCGCCGAGGACCGGCCGTGCTTCGACCTGTACGTCGTGCCGGAGGAGTTCGAGAAGTCCCCCGCCGCGCTCGCCGAGGCGCTCGGCCTCCCCCCCGAGGAGATCGAGGCGGACGTGGAGCGGATCTACCGTCGCATCGAGGAGCAGATGGACCGCCGCCCGAAGCGGGAGCGAATCCGGATCCTGGAACGGGAGCGCAAGGCGCCCTACCTGCTCCGGCGCGACATCCCCTTCGAGACCGCGTTCCTGATCGAGACGAACGCGGGCCGGTTCCCCGGCGCCGTCGTGCGCGAAGGGCTCCGGCGCCGGTATCCGTGCGGCGCCGCGGGGGCCCACGTCGCGGGGTACGTCGGGAGGATGACGGCGGAGGAGTACCGCCGGCGCCTCGACGAGGGCTTCTTCACCGAGGGCTTCGCGGCGGTCGTCGGCGAGGACGCGGTCGAGCGGCTCGAGGCCCGGGGGGTCTTCCAGGACGAGCTGACCTGCCGCGACGGCGCGGAGCGGGCGTTCGATGCGCGCCTCCGGGGCAAGTGCGGCCTGATGATCTTCGAGCGCGAGCCCGGGCGGGGCCGCACGATGGTCGAGCTCGTCCCGTCGGTCCCCGGGGCCGACGTGGACCTGACGATCGACATCGACCTCCAGCGGTTCGTCGAGGGCGAACTGGCGAAGACCCCCCTGGACTCCGCGGCGGTCGTGCTCGATCCGCGGACGGGCGAGGCGCTCGCCCTCGCGTCCAACCGCGTCTTCGACCCGAACGACTTCGTCCCTCCGCTCAACCGGGCGAAGGTGAGGGAGTATCTGGATAACCAGGGCACGCTCCGGTCCGTGGCGTACCAGGAGCAGTATCCGCTCGGCTCGGTCTTCAAGATCGTGACGGCGACGGCGGGACTCGAGAACCGCCTGATCGCGGCGGGGACCACGATCGAGTGCAAGGGGAAGTTCCGGCCCGAGCTGCGGCACTACAACTGCCACATCTGGAACAAGACGCCGGGCGCGTCGCACGGGCCGCTGGATCTCCTCGGCGCGATGGAGCGGTCGTGCAACATCTACTTCTACACGATCGGCGACGGGATGGGCGCCGAAGGGCTGAAGTACTGGGCCCTCCAGCTCGGCTTCGGCGAGCGGACCGGGCTCGATCTGCCGGCCGAGGTGCCGGGACGCCTGCCCGCGAGGGACGCGCTCTCCTTCGCCATCGGCCAGTCGGAACTCCAGGTCTCGCCGCTCCAGGTCGCCGTCGCGATGTCGCTGATCGCCAACGGCGGGAATCGCGTGACGCCGCACGTCCGCCGCGGCGGAGGGCTCCCGCCGCGGGAAACGGCGGTCTCGCGCGAGACCGTCGACATCCTCCGCAAGGCGCTCCAGGAGGTGGTGTACGGCGAGCACGGGACGGCGAGCAAGGCGGGACTGAAGGAACTGCGCGTGGCGGGGAAGACGGGATCGGCGCAGGCCGGCGCGGACCGCGACTCGCACGCGTGGTTCGCGAGCTACGCGCCGTACGACGATCCGAAGTACGTCGTCGTCGTCTTCGTGAAGCACGGCGGGCACGGCGGGGAAACGGCGGCGCCGGTAGCCGCGAGGATCTACCAGCGGCTCCTGCGCAAAGCGGCCACGCCTCCCGGGATCTGGAGAGCGGTGGAGCGGGCGGCGGACATCCTTCGCCGCGTCAAGGAGCGGATGTGAGGATCGCGCGGCTCAACTGGGTCCTGCTCGCCTGCGCCGGGCTCCTCTGCGCAACGGGGCTGCTCATGCTCTGGACCTTCTCCCCGCCCGACTGGGACGACCCGAAGGTGGCGCGCAACGTCTTCGTCCGGCAGGCGGCGTTCCTGGCGGTCGGCCTGGCGGTGCTCGGCGTTACGCTGATCCCCAACTACCTCTACGCGAGGCGGGCCGCGTGGTTCCTCTACGGCGCGTGCGCGGCGACGCTGGGGGCGCTCCTCCTCCTCGCGCGGGAGACGAACGGGACGCGCGGGTGGTTCGATCTCGGCCCGCTCAAGGTCCAGCCCGCCGAGTTCGCGAAGATCGCGACGGTGCTGGCGCTGGCGAGGTGCCTCATGTACGTGAAGGACCTCGACCGCTGGCGAGGGCTGGCGAAGCCGATCGCCGTACTGGCGCTCCCCGCCGGTCTCATCCTCGCGCAGCCGGACTTCGGGACCGCGGCGCTCTTCGTGCCGGCGTTTCTCGCGATGCTCTGGGCCGCGGGCGCGCGGACAAGACACATGATCGCGATCGTGATCGTCCTCGCCGCCGCGGTGCCGGTCGCGTTCCGCTTCGGGATGAAGGAATACCAGCGGAACCGGATCCTGTCCTTCCTCCACCCGGAGAAGGTGCCGCGCGAGCTGCGCCGGCAGCAGGAGCAGTCGGTGAAGGCGTGCGGGGCCGGCGGCGCCGCGGGGCGCGGGATCCAGGAGACGTGGGGAAACACGGCCTTCTACATCCCGGAGCGGCACACCGACTTCGTCTACTCGCTCGTCGCGGAGCAGTTCGGGTTCGTGGGCTCGACCTTCGTTCTGCTCGTCTTCGCGCTCTTCCTCGCGCAGGCGCTGCGGATGGCCTACTTCTCGCGCGAGCCGTTCGGCCGGCTCGTGGTCGTCGGGCTCTCGACGTTCCTCGCGTTCCAGGTGTACGTGAACGTGGGGATGACCCTCGGCGTGGCGCCGATCACCGGGCTCACGCTGCCGCTGGTCTCCTACGGCGGTTCCTCCCTCCTGACGACGCTGATCTCGGTGGCGATCATCCTCAACGTCGGATCCCGATGGACGCCGAGCTTCTCCTCGCGCGACCTGGGAGGACCCGTGGAGATGACGGCGTTTCGGCCGCACGAGGAGTTGCGGCGGGTGCTGTGAGTGCCGCGCCGCAGCGACACGACCCGAGACATTCGTGGCGCGGAAGGCGGGAAAGAGCGATTCCCCTTTCCCCTCCGCGGCCGGGCGCTATAATCCCTCTCGGGGTTGGTGGCTAGTGGTTTGTGGTTGGTGAAGAGACAACGTCCTCTTTCTTCCCTGACCACGAACCACGAACCACAAATCACGATTTTGGGGAGCGTACGTTGGTCCCTTCGAAGGACGCCATCCTGGGGCGCATCGCGGTCGAACGGGGATTCCTCACGGAGCAGCAGCTCGTGGACTGCGTGAAGGAGCAGGCGCTGCCCCACTCGGACCCGAACCAGACGATCGGGCGCAGCTCCGGCCTGCGGCCGCTGAGCCAGGTCCTCCTCGCGAAAGGGTACATCCAGGAAACGGACCTCCTGACGCTGTTCGAGGAACAGACGCGGCGGGTGCGGCTTCTGGAGGAGTATCAGAAGATGCTCAAGGTCGAACTGCTCTTCGGCCAGCTTCTCGTGAAGAACAACAAGGCGACGCAGAACCAGATCAACAAGTGCCTCGAACTCCAGGAGCAGATGGTCGGCCGCGGGGTCTCCCCCATCCCGAGGCTGGGCGAGCTGCTCGTGGAACACGGCTACATCGACAAGCAGACGGTGCAGGACACGCTGAAGATCCAGAACAAGGACATCCTTTACTGCACGGGTTGCTCGCGGCAGTACAACGTCGTCGGGGTGAAATCGGGGATGACGTACCGCTGCAAGTCGTGCGGGGGGATCCTCGTCCCCAAGACGCTGCTCGATTCCCTCAAGGTGGACGAGACGCGGCTCGGGAGCGAGCCGGACGCTTCCCGTCCGGAAGGGGGCCGGTGAGCCCCGTTGGACTCCTCCGGTTCACCGGAGACGTTTTCAGGGAGCCTGCGGGGTCGAGACGCCGCACACGGGATCGACGTGCGGAGTCTGACGGGGTGAGCCCCCGGGTTTTTGGTTTACCTCGTCCCGGTCCGCTGCTATAGTCTCCGGCTCGTATGCTTCCGAAGCTCTTCACGATCCCCGGCGTCAACCTCCCGATCAACTCGTACGGCTTCATGATCATGATCGGGTTCCTCCTGGGGACGTGGATCTCCTCCCGCCGCGGCAAGACGCTCGGCCTGAATCCGGACATCGTGCTCGACGTCGCGATCATCGCGATGATCTTCGGGATCATCGGATCCAAGATCAACTACGTGCTCCAGTACCCCATGAAGCCGCTGGATCCGCCGAAGGCGGGGGTCTTCGACTTCTTCGGTTCCGGCGCCGGATACCACCCGCTCGGAGGTCTGATCCTGGGCCCGATCCCCTACCTCTTCTGGTGGTGGCGCGCGCGCGGGAACGAGAAGATCGAGCTGTACTCGTGGAAGAACGGCGTGCTCCTCGGCCTGACGCTCCTCTTCGCGTTCGTCGGCTGCCGGGCGTGGTATCTGTGGCAGCAGCACGAGGCGTACGACTGGCGGGTCTTCGAGGACTGGCAGGCCGGCTTCGTCTGGTACGGAGGCCTGGCGCTCGGAGTCCCCGCAGGGACCCTGTACGCGAAGATGCGGGGGCAGCCGATCGCGCAGGTCTCCGACGTCACGGCGCCCAACATCATGCTCGGCCTCGGATTCGGGCGGATCGGGTGTTTCCTCAACGGCTGCTGCTACGGCGCGGTGACGAAGTTCTTCCTCGCGATCCGCTACCCGCAGCATCCGCGCTACTCGCTGTTCTCCGGGGAGTATCCCGCGGACGCGAAGAAGCCGTTCTGCCAGCCGTGGAGCGACCAGGTGCAGGCGAGGCTGATCCAGGACGACGCGACGCACACGCTCCCGATGCACCCGGCGCAGCTCTACGAGACGGTCGCGTGTTTTGCGATGTACTTCCTCCTCTCGTGGTTCTGGAAGAAGAAGCAGAAGAACCACGGGGAGACGATCCTCCTCATGGTGATCGTGTACGGCGCATGGCGGTTTTTCGTCGAGTACCTCCGCTCGGACCCGGGGCGCGAGGTGTTCGGCCTGCTGGGCTTCACCTATTCGCAGACGCTGGCCCTGGCGAGCGTCATCGTCTGCGCAATATGGTTCTACTTCGTCCGGACGAAGCCGCAGCCGGCGGCCCCCGCGGCCCCGGCGGCGCCGGAGAAAAAGTAGCCATCAGCCATCAGCCATCAGCTATCAGCCGTCAGCCGTCGGCAATCAGCGGTCCACCGGTGCGCCTTCTCGTGCTGATGCTGGTTGCTGAGGGCTGATTGCTGAGGTCTCCCGCCTCCGGTACAATGTCCGTGTCATGCCCGCGAAGAAGGTCGCGATCCTCGTGCTGGCCGCGGCCGTCGCCACGGCCGGCGCGGCGTTCCTGATCCGCAAGTTCTCCCCCGCGTCCGGCGAGCGCCGCCCCTTCCCCCCCGGCCGGACGGATCCCGCTCCCGATCCATCGAGGAACGGGACGACCGGACATGGGCGCGATCCCGCGCGCGACGGGCCCGAAGTGCGTCCCGGGGCGCGGGGGGGGACCGTACGCGTCTACGTCCACTCGGGAGGCGCGGCGGTGGGAGGCGCACGCGTGACCCTCTTCCGGGAAGGGCTGAAGGTCTCGGGGACGACGGAGGCGGGCGGCGGCTGGGTCTCGCCGGAGGTCGGCGCGGGCGAATGGGAAGTGGGGGTGAGACACGAGAGGTACATGTCCGCGCTCGAGCCCGCCGAAGTGCGCGAGGGGGCGGAGGCGGCGGTGACGGTCGAGTTGCGGGCCGGGGCGCGGGCCATGGGAAGGGTGACGGACGTCCGCGGGACGCCGGTCGCGGACGTCGAGGTCAGCGTGCTTCATCCGGAGAAGATGACGCCGCTCGGGTTCGACCTGCGCGCGAAGACGGAGGCGGACGGGCGGTACGCGATCGAGGGGATCCCGCTCGCGGCGGTGGTGCTCCACTTCGTCTCGAAGCGCCACCGGCCCGGCCGGGTGGACGCGGCCTTCTCGCGGGAGGGCGAGGTGCTGGAGGCGGACGTGCGCCTGGCGGACGCGAACGTCCTGGGCGGGAGGGTGACGGACGAATCGGGGATGCCGATCGAGAAGGCGGTGGTCCAAGCCTACAACGATCTCGGGGGCGTGACCGAGACGGATGCGGACGGGAGGTTCCTGATCGAGAGGTTGGGGGACGGTCCGGTGAACCTGTCCGCCATGAAGCGCGGATACGGGACCCTGTACCTGAGGGACGTGGCGCCGAACCGGACGGATCTCGCGATCCGCCTGCCGAAGGCGGGGGCGGTCGCGGGCCGCATCGAGGCCGACCCGATGCCGGAGACGTGCGAGGTCAAGCTCTGGAGGTACGACGAGTACCACCGCAAGGAGATCATGGTGCGGGGCTTCCTCCACCGGGAGTGCCGGACGCGGCCGAGATTCCGGATCGAGGACGTGGGTCCCGGGAGCTACACGCTGACCGCGGAGGCGCCGGGGTGGGAGCCGGCGGCTCCGGTGGCGGTCGTCGTGGAGCGGGGCGAGGCCGCCGAGGCCGCGCCGCTGCGGCTGCGGCGGAAGTAGTTCCCCCTCTCGCGGGCGTCCGCCTCTCGGAGCGTCCTCACACCAGAAGTTGACAGGGAGCTTTTGGTGTGGGGGCTCGACCGCCGGACGGTTGCCCCCCCTTTCTGTTCTCCGCTGCCCGGGCGGAAGCCGCCGAACGGACGGTCCGCATCCGGGGCGGGACCGTTCCGGCCGGCGCCCCCGCAAACGCGATTCCAATGTGAACCGCCCGACCAAATTTTTTATGCCTTCGGAGAATTTTTCCGACACGTTCCGCGCCCCAAGCCGTATAATTTATGCGGATGGGGAAACCGAAGATGAGAACGATCGGAACGGCCGTACTGGCGGTGCTCGCGGTCGTGTCGGGCTGCGGGGGCGGCGGGGGCGGCGGATCGGACGGAGCCGTCAGTTCCGGGAGCGAGGGAACGGCGCCCCGCGACGGCAGCGTCACCGAGTCCTACTCGAACGGCCACCCCGTCGTCCTGAGCACCACGGACGACGCGGTGCTCGCGCTGGAGACGGAGACGGAGCGGCTGGTGAACGACCGGCGGGTGGCGATCGGGAAGAACGCGCTCGTCAGCACCGCCTCGATCCGCAACGTGGCGCGCGCGCACTCGGACCACATGATCCTGCACGACTTCTTCGCGCACACGAACCCGGAGGGCGACTCGCCGGGCGTGCGCCTGACCCGCGGCGGCGTCTCCTGGACGATGGCGGGCGAGAACCTCGCGGCGGGCTACTCCACGCCGCAGGCGGCCTACGACGCCTGGATGAACTCGCCGGGCCACAAGGAGAACATCGAGCGCGACGGATGGGTCTACACGGGCGTGGGGTACTGGTACGAGGCGGGCTCGCGGTACGGCTGGTACTGGACGCAGAACTTCACGAAGCCGTAGCCCCGAAAAAACGGAGCGACGCGCTGTTTTCCCTTGACTCGCATCGGCGCCTCACTATAATCCCAATCGGACACGCATCCCATCCGGGGCTTGCCCGCCCGCCGAAGCGCGGACGCAAGGGGCGCGGAGGCGGGTCGAAGTGGATCTTTGAAATGCAGGGTCAGAGCCAATGTCTGACCCATTCGCCACTTTGCTCGCAGGGAGCGCAGTCCGACTGCCTGCGGTGAGCGTGGCCGCGCAAGCGGCCGAGCCGAATCCGCTACCACGAACGGCAAAGGGTTAGGAGAATGGGGATCCCGATCCGCATGGCTTCGGTCATGCGGTGATCTGGGTTTTAGCCTGGCTCCGAACATTGGAGCTTCTTCAATCGGGTCAAGCCTTCGTCAGACGAAAGTTTGATTGAAGAGTTTGATCCTGGCTCAGAACGAACGTTGGCGGCGTGCTTAATACATGCAAGTCGCGGGAGAAACCCGGGGCAACTCGGGGAGTAAACCGGCGAAAGGGTGCGTAATACATAGACAACGTACCCTCCGGTTCGGGATAACTCCGCGAAAGCGGGGCTAATACCGGGCGACGACGAGATGGGGCATCCCGTTTCGTCCAAAGCCGCAAGGCGCCGGAGGAGCGATCTATGGCCTATCAGCTAGTTGGCGGGGTAACGGCCCACCAAGGCTTTGACGGGTAGCCGGACTGAGAGGTTGACCGGCCACACGGGAACTGAGACACGGTCCCGACACCTACGGGTGGCAGCAGTAGGGAATATTGCGCAATGGGCGAAAGCCTGACGCAGCGACGCCGCGTGGGGGATG
Organism: Planctomycetota bacterium; assembly: GCA_016190175.1. Classification (GTDB taxonomy): domain Bacteria; phylum Planctomycetota; class MHYJ01; order MHYJ01; family JACPRB01; genus JACPRC01. Next base: position 132 of record JACPRC010000073.1, on the reverse strand, counting down.
AAGCCTTTCGGGGTGTATACCCCTTTCGACCCGGACGAAACCTCCCGAGCAATCGGGATTTGACGGTACGGGTATAAGACGCCCCGGCTAACTACGTGCCAGCAGCCGCGGTAAGACGTAGGGGGCCAGCGT
>JACPRC010000077.1 GCA_016190175.1 Planctomycetota bacterium | reverse complement strand
GTGGCTCAGTGAACCCGACTCCACCTGGCTCAGCTTGCCCGATCCCAGGTGGCTCAGTATGCCCAGGCTCGTGACAAGGGCTCGCCCGCACCGCGTAGTCCGCGATCGTGACGCCGCCGTCGGCATGATCGAACGGATACACGAGCCCCGCCGGCCCGACCTCCAGGGTCCTCGGCAGCCCACACGTCAGCACGGCGCAGAGGGCCGGCGCACGCGTGGTTCCTTCTTGTTGAATGTCGATTCCGCACACCGTGCGGAACACGCTACTTCCCTCAGGTGGGGCAGGTGCCGCCCGTCGCCGCCGCCGTCGCGCATCCCTTGCAGCTCGTCGACTTCCCGTTCGCGTATCCCTTGCCGCAGGAATCGCACCACCCGCCTTTGCCCGTGGCCGCGACGTGACATGACTTGCACTTGACCTGCATTCCGTCCTTGTATCCGACGTTGCAGTGGTCGCACCAACCGTTCGCCGACTTCGCCGCGGCGCATCCCTTGCACTCCATCGTCGGTTGTCCCCCGCTCGACGAACAGGCGACGAAGACGACAGGAACCGCCAGGCACAGTAGGGCCGCCAATGCGATCCTCATCGGGTCCTCCTGAAAAAGAAGTCTCAGGGCATCATGGCCGCGATCACGCGATCCGCTTCACGAGCGGACGAAAGCACGAAGACTCAGACGAATCCGGACCCCGACATCACGAGGAGGGTCCGGCCGCCGCGCTCGATGATCCGCGTCTGCCCCATCGGCGGCAAATCGCCGGGAGGGATAAGACCGGCCGACACGCTCACGTGCGTGAGCACCCGTCCGTCCGGAGCCTCCTGCCGGGTCCAGCAGTGCATCTGACCGGGCACGAGGTCGCGCACGACGCCGCCCACCCTGTGCACGTAGCCGATCTTGGTGAGGTCGTGAAGACACGGCCGGGCGCCGCGGTCGCGGACGTAGACGTCGAGTTCCGCGCGAGCCGCGGCATCGTCGTTCGTCTGGAGCCGGAGAGCATCGCTCGACGGCGTTCGATCCAGAGCGAGCGCGACGTCGAACGCCGTGGGCGGCGGAGTCTTCTTGCGCGTGACGATCGCAATCACCGAGGCCAGTGCCAGAAGGAGTCCGGCGGCAGCCGCGGCGACCCCCATCCGCTTGCGCCCCGCCTTCGGGCGGGACAAGAGCCGTTCGCGCACGCCTGGCGGCAAGGTCACACGTTCGTAAGCCGTCTTGGCGCTCGTCCGAAGACGGATCTCCGCATCGTAGATCGCGCGGCAATCGTCGCAGCCCTTCACGTGCTCGACGATGACGACGCTCTTGTCCGCCGTCAGTGCGCCGTCATGGAAGGCGTACACGTACAGTCGAGCTTCTTCGCATCTCATGGCGGCGCCTCCCCGGGCACGCGGGCGGCCAGCGCCTCGCGCAGGAGACCGCGCGCCCGCGACAGTCGGCTCATCACCGTTCCGATGGGAATGTCCAAGATGGCGGCAAGCTCCCTGTAGGTGAATTCCTCGAAGGTCGACAGAACGAAGATCACTCGATACGCGGCGGGAAGGGCTTTCAAGGCCGCCAGCACGTCGTCTCCGAGATTGGAACCCAGGTCGTCCACGACCTGCGGCGAGAGATACGGCTTGCTCTCGGGCAACTCCTCCGCGATCCGTCCGGCGTCCGTGAGGAGAACCCGGACGCGGCGATAGCGGTGGAGGTTCATCGCGCTGTTGAAGAGGATCCGGAACACCCACGCCTTGAAGTTGCTTCCGGGCTCGAACCGGTCGAAGGCCTTGAATGCGTGCAGGAGCGTCTCCTGCACGAGATCTTCCGCGGTCACCCGATCGGTCATGGAGCAAGCCGTCCGATACAGCGGATCCATCAGGGGAATCGCCAGGGCCTCAAAGCGACCGCGCATCTCCGTTTCCCGAGTTTCCGCGTTGCTCACGCATGAACCTATGTTTCAGGGAGTCGCTTCTATTACAGGATTCGACGCACGACACGCGATCGGAGGAAGCCTCTACCCACAGCAGCTTTCCGGCGCCTTCGCCTCCCGCTGCGCGGGCGCGCACGGGAAAATGCCGAAGTGCTTCCGCGGCGGTGTCACCCGGAAGTACTTCGCCAGCCGCGTCTGCGTCAGCAGGAGCGCGGTGTTGCGGCAGACCGCGACGGGCCGCCCGCGCTCGAACAGGTGACCGCCGTCCAGCCGGAACTCCGCCGGCTGTTCGCGCGACGTCCCGTCATACTCCGCGAACTGTCCGTAATCCTCGCATCGCCGGTCCAGCTCCGGGAGCTTGAAGCCGCGCAGCGTCACCGAACAGAACCGCGCGCCCTCGAGTCCCACCCGATCCTCGAGCGTCCGGCGGGAGACCTCGCGGACGTCGCGAAAACCGGCCGTCTCCATGATGTCGCGAAGGTCGTTGTAGTATTCCGCTCCGGCAAGGCACTCGCCGTGCAGCAACCGATCGTCGCGGATCTCCGCGGGGAGCCGCCGATCCGAAACGATGTCGGAAATGGTGAACTCGCCCCCGGGCTTGAGCATCCGCCGGATCGTGCGGAACACCTGCTCCTTGAACGGCGAGAGGTTGATGACGCAGTTGGAGACGACGAGATCGACGCTCTCCGCCGGCACCGAGTCGGCGCTCTCGATGAAGCCGGCGCGGAACTCCACGTTGGACGCCGCGAAGCCGAATCTCGCCATGACGGACTCGGCGTTGCGCCGCGCGACGACGAGCTGTTCTTCCGTCATGTCCAGCCCGATGACGCGGCCGCCCGGCCCGACGAGCCGCGAGAGAATGAAGCAGTCCGTGCCCGCGCCGCATCCGAGATCCACGACGGTCAGCCCCGTGAGATCGTCGGCGGGGATGGGCGAGCCGCACCCGTATTGCCGCGTCTTCACTTCTTCCGGGATCAGACGCAGGATCTCGTGGAAACGGGACGACGTCTCCGTCGTGCAGCACGCGCCGAAGCGGAGATCCTCCGTACGCCGGAGGGTCTTTCCGTAGTACTCGCGGAGATGGGCCTGCGCCGTTCCGTTGTTTCCCGTCATGGCACTTCCTCCCAATAGCGGTCGTAGATCGGCTCCAGCTCGCGCGGATCGTGACCCCAGAGGAATCGCTGGCGGATCACGAGATTCTTGAAGGTCTGTCGGATTACGCCGTAACGCAAGTAGCGGCGCGCGGACATCAGGATCGGATAGGGGACGACCTTGGGACGTCCGCGCCGCCGCAGACGCCGGATGAAGTCGAGGTCTTCCATGATGGGGATGGGGCGGTACCCTCCCAGCGCGAGAAAGGCGTCCCGCCGGGCGAAGATCCCCTGATCGCCGTAGATCTCGAATCGGAACCGGGTGCACCAGTCTCGATAGGGATAAGCGAACCGGAAACCACAGTGCCCGGAATCGAACCGGCCCAGAAAGGCGCCTCCGACGTATCCGCCGCGAATCGCCCTTTCGATCTCCTCCGGGCCGCGTTCCGGCAATCGCGCGTCGGCATGCAGGAAGAGCAGAACGTCTCCCGTACCGGCCGCCGCGCCCGCATTGAGCTGCACGGCCCGCCCGCGCGGCGATTCCACGACGCGGGCGAACGCAGCCGCCCGCTCCCGCGTGCGATCGGTCGAGCCTCCGTCGACGACGATGATCTCCCACGCGCGCGGGAGCGCGGCCAGGGACGCCGCGATGCACGCCTCTTCGTTCAGCGTCGGGACGATGACGGAGATGCGCATCGGAGTTCCCTCAGTTTCGAGCAGGTGGCCGGCGCGACGTCGGGACCGATGACCTCCGCGAGAGCCGCGAGGTCCTCCGGCGTATCCACATCTCGCCGTGGATCGAGAAGGTGCACGCGCAGGCCGAGCGATCGGGCTCGGAGGAGAGTCGTTGCGAGCACGCGCGGGGTGCTCCACGGGATGCCGTGGAATAAGGGCCAGGTCCGCCCCAAGGCGATCAGGTAGTAGCCGCCGTCGCGGGTGGGCCCAAGCGAGACGTCGCACCCGTCGAGCGCATCGAGCGCCTTCCGCACCGTGGCCACGTCGAGCTGTGGCAGATCGGAGCCGATGATCGCGCCGCGCGCGCGGGACGCCAGCATCCGTACGCAGACGGCGGCGAGGCGCTCGCCGAGATCCGCGCCCGTCTGTGGAATCGTCTCCACTCCGAACCGCGCGCGAAACTCCTCCCGGGCGCCCGCGGGATCGACGGCGACGACGAGATCGTACGCGTCCTGACTCCGGTGACGCGCGATGAGGTCGCGCAGGAAGGCCTCCTGCAATCCGGCCGCGGCCTCGGGCGAGAGGCCGAGCCGCGTCTTCACCCGGCCCGGCTCGGGTGACTTCGTCATGAGAACGAGCGCGTTCTTCATGGTCCCTGCTCCGCCCGCGCGACAAGCTGTTCGTCGCCGCACTTGCCGCGATGCCGGTAGCAGAAGTTCACGCAGCCGTGGTGGCCGAGGTAGACGCGCCGGAACGATTCGCGAAGCGTGGAGCCCAGCTCGAATTCGGGGTCGTCGTAAATGATCGGGCACGGATAGACGCGAAGTCGGCCGGCGATCTTCTGCACGCACCGCGAGGTGCGGCACTGGAAGTCGGCCGGACGTGCGTTCCGCATTTGCCGCTCCGTGAGAAACGGCACGGGCTCAGGCGCCCCGGTCCGCCGCACCTCCGCGCCGAGCTGGAGCGTGGCCGGGAGGAGCTTGATCGCGACGTCGAGTCCGGCGAAGAGCGATTCGAACTCCGCGATCGCCTCGTCGCGCGTGACGGACGTCCCCTCGAAGACCAGCGGAGTCGCCGTGACGACGACCCGGACACCGCGGCGGCGAAGCTCGCGGACGGTCGATACGCTCGACCGGAAGGCGCCCGCTCCCCGGACGGCGTCATGGCGGGCGGGATCGAAGTGATCGAGGCTCACGCGGATCGTGAGCCGCTCGCGCAGCCGGGAAAGATCGTCGAAGCGCCTCGCGATCGGTCCGACGCCGTTCGTCAGGACCGTGACGGCCCCTATGCGAAGCGCCGCTTCGATCATGTCGACGATCTCCGGATCGGCGAACGGTTCGCCGCCGGTGAAGTACACGTGCTCGACTCCGAGATCGCGCGCCTCCATGAGGAACGGAATCACGTCTTCCAGCGTCAGCAGTTCGAGCGTGCGGTTCCGCGGGGAGGAGCCGACGTAGCAGTGGGTGCACTCGAGATTGCAGAACGACCACATGAACCAGAGGTCCTTGAGGCGAGCGAGGTCCATGCCGGCCCTTCGCTCGCCCCGTTCATTGATCAGTTCCATGAGTTCACCTGGGCAGCGCAAGGAAGATCGACGCGAGCAGCGCCGCGAACGGAAGCGTGATCCCCCAAGCGGCGAGGATCTGGAGGAAGCGGCGCCCGGCGAGCCCCCCGCGGGCGAGACCCAGTCCGGCGAGCGCCCCGCACGAGACATGCGTCGTTGAGACCGGAAGACCGACTACGCTTGCGGAGATGACGAGCGCGGAAGTCACGAGATTCGTCGCCAGCCCCTGCCGATCCGTCATCGGTGTGATGTCGCGCGACATCGTGCGGGCGACCCGGCGCGCGCCGAGTAGACCGCCGAGAGCCATCACCAATCCCAGCACGGCAATCGATCCGCCGTTCCATCCGACCTCGGGCACAAGGAGCAGCGCGGCGGCGATCTTCGGCGTGTCGTTCAGCCCGCGCGCGAAGCCGACCGCGCCCGCGGAGACGTAATGAAGCCCACGGCCCAGGATGCGGCCCGAAACGACGGGAACGGCGCCGGCCCTTTCGCAGGCTGTTTCCGTGTCCGCGACGACGCGAATCGACGCAGATCCGTCCGGCGCGGGAGTCGCCTCGAGACAGACGCACGAGGACTCCGCCGACATCCCTCGAGTCACGCAGAAGGCGAGGGCCGCGGAGATCAGCGGGCTTGTTGCGAGCGGCAGGAGAAACGTCCATCCGATCGCCGCCCAGTGGATCGCCCACCCCTGCAAGCTGACCGCGGCGCCGAGCAGGCCGCCGACGAGAGCGTGCGTCGTCGAGACCGGCATCCCGGCGAGGGTCGCCAGGAGCACCGTTCCGCCTGCGGCCAGGCAGACGGCGCCCGCGACCCGCACGGTGAGGAACTCCTTGTCGAGAATGGCGCGACCGGAGAAAGAAACGGCGAGCTTGTGCGCCAGCCATGCCGCCGCGAGACAGCCCGCGAACGTCGCGAGCGTCGCCCACGAGAGAGCCCGCCCATAACGGGTCACGCCGCTTCCGTAGAGGGTGGCCACCCCCTTGAAGTTATCGTTGGCGCCGTTCGCGAAGGCCAGCGCCGCCACGGAGGCCAGGATCGGAAGGAGCATCCTGCCTACTTATGTCGTTTGATTCCCCGAATATTCCGGGGGATGGTGGCCGTTCACGGGGTACGTCGAGCGCTTGCGCCTTTGGGAGCGCAGGAGGCGTCATCGAGCGAGAATCGAGAACCACGCTCCTCGCGCGAGGGCATTTCCAGGCGAGTCCGATATCCGTGAACGGATACGGGGGATATTTCCGCCGGCCGCTCAAGGCCTCTTCATCGTGCGCCGCGCCTCGTCCAGGAGCTCGGGGGTCACGCAAGCAAGGCGCCGTCGGCGCGCGAGGGACTCGATGGCGGAACGCACCGCGCTTCGCACGAAGAACGGCACGTTCTTGATCCGCTCCTCGGCCTCGGGAGTCCACGACAGCGGCGCAGGGATGAAAGGCGCCGCCCTCCGGTCCGTCCCGGGGACGTAGGCGCAACCCGGGTCTTCCCCCAGCATGTCGCCCCCGGAAGCGAAGGCGCGAGCGCGACACCCGCCGCAGATCTCCCGGTACTCGCAGATCGAACAGCGGCCCTTCAATGCCGGCTGTCGCAGCGCCGCGAGGATCGGCGAGGAGCGCCAGATCTCTCCGAAAGACCGCTCGCGCAGGCTCTCCGCCGTGACCGGCATGTACGGGCAGGGCGTCACGTCGCCCTCCGGCGTGATCCGGCAGTAGTTCTTCCCGGCCATGCAGCGGCCCGCGTCGGAGTGAAGAAGCTCGGAGTCGGGGCTGTCCTGGGCGAGCACGCGACGGAAGGTGGGCGCGCAGCGGGGGCGGACCATAATCCCGTCCAGCGGCGCGCGCGCCAGCGATCGCAACGCGCTCTCGTACTGCTCGGGCGTGAGGTCCACGAGACTCTGCCCCCTTCCCGTGCAGACCAGGAAGAAGACCGTGAGGACTCGGGCGCCGGCCTCCCGCGCCATTCGCGCGACCTCCGAAAGTTCTCCCAGGGTGGCGGGAGTGAGCGTCATCTGGATCTGAACCTCCAGCCCGGCCCGGCGCGCGGCCTCGACGCCCCGCCAAGCGGCGCTCCAGGCTCCCGGGACGCCGCGGAACTCGTCGTGGCGGGGCGCGGCCGACGAATCTACGCTGATCCCCACGCCCGACAGACCCCGATCCGCGAGCCTCGCGGCCCGCTCCGAGGTCAAGGTCGTTCCGTTCGTGCCCAAGACGACCATCATCCCCAGCGCAGCCGCGCGCGAGACGATCAGGTCGAGATCCGCGTGGAGCAGCGGTTCGCCACCCGTGAGAATCAGAATCGTCTCGCGATGGACGTCCGCGATCTCCACGAGACCGCGGCACACTTCATCGGTGGAAAGTTCCCGCGGCCCCGCCGCGGAAGCGTCGATGTAGCAGTGCTTGCACCGCAGATTGCATTTCCGCGTCAGGTTCCACGAGACGACGTAGGGGAGGAATTCCGTCACGGTCGATGTCCCGGCATCGGCACGCCGTGCCCCGTCTTGGCGTCCGTCACGACGTCCGGGGTGATTTCCGTGAGACCTCGGGCCCGCGCGTGCGACTCGATCGCCTTCTTCACCATCGGTCGCATGAACTCGGGGACGCGATCGAGGCGCGCCTCCGCCTCCGCGGTCCATGCGAGGGCGGTCTCCTCGGGTCGCTCATTCACGACCAGCACGCTGCACGGGGCCAGCCGCACGAGACTTTCCGCGGTGCCGCCGATGTCCAAGCCGTCGGTCCGGTGAAGGCCGTGTCGCGCGACGACGACGAGAGTGGACTCGACCTCGCGGGCGCGGCGGACGATCTCGTACGCGGGCCTTCCCCTCAGCAGCCGCGTCTCGACTTCCTGTCCCCTGCCTTTCGCCACAACCCGGGCGTTTTCCAGATACCCCGCATACAAGTTCTCGAGTCCGTGGTTGATGACCCGATCGTGAAGGTTCTCCTGCTCCTTGAATCGGAAGACTTGGGCGTCCTTCTCGGAAAGGACGGCCGCGATCGACTGGAACGCGACCGGATGGAAGTGCGGGTCGAAGCACGAGACGGCCTCCACGCGCGCGTCCAGCGCCTTCGCGAGCTTGAGCGCGCGGCGCAGCGCCGCGTACGATTCCGGGCTGCCGTCGACGCCCGCGAGGATCGTCCCCGCGATCGGACGCGCGTCCCTGGCCACGAACACGTCGGTTTGCGCGCGCCGGAGGAACCTCTCGCACACGGACCCGATCGCCTCCGGCGGGCCCTGTCCGTTGAGAGAGGCGAGCCCGAGACCGCGGGATCCGATGACGGCCAAGTCGTAGGCGTCGGCGGACTCCCGGACGAGTTCGACGTAATTCTTGCCTTCGAGGTTTCTGCCTTCTACCGGGAGTCCATCGAGCCTCCCCCGGGCGGCGGCCAGATAGGACTCGGAGATCATCCGGAGGCCGCGCCCGATGAGCGAATCGTGGGTCCTGCGGGACTGTTCGAGCCGCGCCGGGTCCTGATATTCCTCGGGAAGCCCCGGCTCGAGGTCGGCGAACCTCCGGTCATGCAGCCGCGCCGCGTAGACGTGCGACACGACGACGGTTGCCCCCGTGGTCCGCGCGATTGCGGCGGCGTGGGCCGTCGCATAGCCGGAATGGACGGAGTTATCGACACACAGGAGGATCTTGCGGTACGACATCGGGAGGCTCCTCTCTTCGTCGAAGCATCCAGGCCAGGAGTGCGATCTCCGCGAGGATCACCGCGGAAATCGCCCACGGAAACGGCCGGCGGTTTTCCGCGGGCGGTGCGGAGGGCGCGGTCGGCGAAACCGCCGCCTCTCCGCGCAGCGCAACGAGATGCCGCGCCAGGCGCTTCGCGTCCGGTGCGGCCAAGGTGCGCTTCCACGGCGGACAGAGGTTGGACTTCCCGGACGCCGCCGACCCCTCCAGGATGAACCGCTCCAAGGCCTGTGCGTCCAGGCGGGACCGCGTGAGGTCGGCGGGCTTGACCGGAAGTTCCGTCGCCCACAGCCGGCCGGAGCCCGTCGCATCGTCGCCGTGGCAGTGGGAGCAATAGTGCCGGTACAGGCTCTCCGGGTTCGCAAGGTACGCTCCACGCGCCTCGGCACGACGGTTGACGATCTCCCGCTCCGAATCCTGGGCCAGCGCCCAACCGACGATCAGGACGATCATTTTCCCTTCTTCGTCGAAAGATAAGCGGCCAGGAGGCGCGCCTCCTCGTCCGAGAGGCCGTAGTCGGGCTCCGCGGAGTAGGGGTTCACCGAGTGCGGGTTCTTCAGGTGGTACCAGATGTACCCGGGCCGGAGCCGGGTCGCAACCGTCGAGAGACTCGGGCCGACGACGCCGCCCGGGCCCTCCCCCGTGCTGTGGCAGGCCGCGCATCCTCGCGAGCGGAACGCCTCGCGGCCCCGCGTCACCTCCGACTCCTTCACCGGTCCACCCGGGATCTCCGCCGGAATGCGCGAGTCAATCCTCCGAGTCGTGATGTACTCCACGATGGCCTTCGACTCGACGTCCGACAGATTGAACTTCGGCATCTGTTGAGAGAGCGGGCGGATCAGGTCGGGCCGCTGAACGAACTCCCCCACCCATTCCGGCCGAAGGCGGCTGCCGACGTTCGTAAGATCCGGCGCATAGGTGCCCCCCCGCCCCTCGATGGAATGGCAGCTCAGGCACCGCACGTCGTGGGCGATCCAGTCCATCGTGTTCCCCTGCGGCGGGACCCTTCGATCCGGAATCGTCAGCACCTCGGGGATGCCCTTGATGTCGTGACAGACGGCGCATCTGGACAGCTCGATCAGGCGCTTTCCCCGCGACGGATCCCCCTGCCGATCCCGGCGCTTGGGATCGTCGGGCGCCGGCTCGGTCGGAGGCCGGAAGGCATCGTCGCGCAGGATGAACTCGACGAGCGCCCGGATCTCCTCGTCGGACAGGCGATACCGCGGCATCAGCGTGTCGGGGAAGTAGGTCTTCGGGTCCTTGATCCATTGGAACAGCCAGTCGCGTTTGAGCTTGGAGGCGGCGATCTGAAGGTCCATCCCTCCCGCGCGGAGATCGACGAATCCCCCGATGAGTTTTCCTCCGGGGCCGTTCACGACATGGCAGACGGTGCAGCGCGCGTTCCCCCAGACGGCCTTGCCTCGGTCGACGAGGTCCAGCATCTCCGCCGCCTCGTCGTCGTTCATGTCTTCGAATCGCTTGCCCGCCCACGCGGGCCACTCGATCCGGGGAAACGAGGGATCGGAGACGCCGTCGAGGTAGGCCAGGATGTCCCGCGTTTCGTCGTCGGTCAGATCGAATTCCGGCATCCGGGCGGAGGGGTGGTGTTTCGGACTGCGGATTTTGGCCCACAACCATGAGCGCTCGGCCTTGTGGGCGATGTTCGTGAGGGGCGGACCGTTCTTGGGGCGCTCGTAGCCGTTGCGAAGCGGCGCCTCTTGCCCGCCGAGCTGGACCGCCAGGAGGAGCGACAGGAACAGAGCCGGGAGCGCCCTCATGATCTCACCTTCTTCAGGATCCAGACCTGGAGCAGGACGACTCCGAGAAAACAGGCGAGCGCTTCCAGCCACGGGTTGAAGGTCTTCCGGGGTTCCGGACGCACATAGATCCAGGTGGTGAGCGCGCGGCGGTCGCCGCGCTCGCCGTTCGAGCCGTCGCGGACGGAAACGAGGAGGGGGATGAATTCGTCCGGTCGGAACCCGGGAGTCCCGGACGCGCTCCGGCGAAAGACGACGTGCCGGCGGCCTTCCTTCCAGAACGGATGGACGGAGAACCCCATCGGTTCCACCGGCGCGAGGTCCGACTGCCAGTGCCAGCGAAGGACGGACTCATCCTCGTCGCCGTGAAGAAGGTACGGCTTCGTGCCGGCCTCGGCCGGGAATTGCAGGAAGGCCGAGTCCGCGTAGCCCCTGCCCGTGGGGTCGCCCCACTCCACCAGGAACGCGATCTCCCTTCCGTTCCACAGCGCGCGGAGGGTCACCGAGCCGGCGGTGGGCGACCACCAGCGGATGGGCGCATCCCGGATGACCTGCGCGCCGAGCGGAATCGTGATCGGCCGGGTCTTGCCCCATTCCGGCGCGTCGTGTCCGCTCGGAACCTCGCCGTCGATGTACGTCGCCGTCACCACGAAGTCCTCGGTCGTTTCGGACGGCTCGACGTCGAGCGAAGCCACGTAGTGCGCGAGATCCCATCGTTCCCGATCCGTGAGCAGATCGGCGTAAGGTCCCATGGGGGTGCCGTTCAGACCGCCGGTGATTCGGAGATAGAGGTCGCGCGGATCGTGGCCTCCCTTGAACGTCCAGCCGCGCGTCAGGTTCCTCGCCGGCGGCGAGAGCCCCCACTCGTAATAGAGCGTCGTCGCGATCCCGCCGTCGCCGCGGCCCGCGTCTCCGTGGCACAGGGTGCACCGCGCCTTGCGGTAGAGCTCCCGCCCTCGCTCGGCCGAGCCGGGCCCGGAGGGGACCGCGATCGGTGTCGGCCGCTCGTCTGCGAACCGGGGAGAAAGGGACTTCAGATACCGGACGAGTTGCGCGATCTCGTCGCGCGAGAGGATCTTTTCCCACGCCGGCATCGGCGTTCCCGGCAGCCCTTTCTCGATCGCCCGGGCGAGATCCTCGTCCGTGGGGAGCCGACCGTGCGGCGTCGAGCGGATCCGGTAGTCCGCACGGACGAAATCCCGCGGGCGCGGAAACATGCCGGCAGCGGACGCGCCGTCTCCGCGGCCCGTGTCGCCGTGGCACCAGGCGCACCGCCGGAGGTACGTGTCCCTTCCCGCGCTCTCGGACTGCGCGAGCGCGATCGCGAGCGCGAGGATCACTTTCTCTTCGCCGGCTTCACGCCGGCGCTCGTGTATTCGAACATGATGATCTTCCAGATCTCGTCGTCCGTGAGGACCCCGTCCCAGACGGGCATGGCCGAGCGATGCTCGATGGAGCCCTTCGGAAGCCCGGGCCCGCCCTCCTTGATCCGCCAGAAGAGGTAGTTCTCGTCGAGCTGGGCGATCGTGCCCGTGTCGCGGAAGTTCGCCGGCCGCGGCTGCCACGCGCGGGCGAAGAGCCCGTTCCCGTCCTGCGCGTCGCCGTGGCACATGGCGCAATTGCGCGTGTAGAGGATTCCGCCTTCGCGAACGTTGTCCTCCGTCCACGGGAGCGGATTCTCGACGGCGGCGTATTTGTCGGGCAGGTTGAAGTGGATGCCGGGCGGGTCGGCCGGGGGCTCGGGAGGGGCCGAGGCGCGGGCGTACGCCCACGCGCCGGCGGCGGGCGGGAGGAGGACGAGCACGGCCGCGCGCGCGAACCGCTTGGCGCGCGTCGGCGGCTCGTCGTCGCGGAGGAACCGCACGACGGGACGGAAGAAGTCCCGCCACCGCTCCTCTCGTAGCGACACGTAGAGGAGGATCGCGGCCGCCGACATCCCGGAGTACATCAGGACGAGGCTCGAAGGGAGCGGAGCGGCGGTCCCGACCAGCGCCTTCGTCACCGGCGCGATCCCGAACGCGAAGAAGCCATAGAGGATCACGAAGGCCATCGCAGCCCGGACCAGGGTCGGCACCTTTTTCATTTCCGCCCCTTCTGCGCCATGAGATAGGAGATCAAGTCGAAGATCTCCCGTGGCGTCATCTGATCCCCGAAGTTCGGCGCCATCGGCGACGGCAGGACGGCGCGCCGGATCGCGGGGGCGGCGAGCCGGAGTTCCTCCCACCGTCCACCCTTCCAGACCTTCACGACGAGCCCCGCCCCAGCCGATCCCGAAACGTACTGTGCGGCGATCTCCGTCATTTCGTCGCCGATCTCCGCCACGGCGACGGTGTCGCCGACGTACAGGACCCGCGCGAGGTCCACGTCCCGGATCTCCTCCGTCCGGCGGTTCTTCTCCACCACTTGGAGCCGAAGCCGGGTCGGGCGTTCCTGGTCAGGGATCCACTCCCGCGCGATTCCCTCGAGCTTGTCCTCGTCTTCGTCCTTCCAGATCACGGTGGTTTTCGCGAATCCCTTGACGACGACGGCGTTCGGGTCGAGGATCGACTCGAGGATATACTCGGGCCGTTGGGACGCGCCGATGGCGGTGAGGTCCGGCGCCGCGTCCTTCTCGAGCGGCTCCCGTCCCTCGGCGCGGTGACACTGGTTGCACTTCTGCGCGAGGAAGAGCTCCCGGCCCCGTGTGGGGTCGCCCGGGAGCATCGGGATCCTGGACTCTTCCGCGGCTTCCTCGGGTTTGAGAAGTCCGCGCCTCCAGGGTTCCTGGGCCTTCCGGACCCGTTCGACGAACTCCCCGTCGGTCTTCCCCCCAAGGGTGTTGAGGTAGCACATGACCGCGAGCATCTCGTCGTGCGAGAGGGCGATCGGCGGCTTATGGACGGGCATCATCTGATTCCTGGGATAACCCGGCACGACGAACGCATTCGGGTTGTACAGGGACTCCACGAGGTAGTCGGCGGCAGGGGTCCCGGCCTTGCGGATCGGCGCCCGGTCCCCCACGCCCTCCAGGTTCGGGCATCGTGCCTTGGGATCTTCGCCTACGGAATGGCAGGTCAGGCACTGCGCGCGGTCGCTCATGAAGATCCTCTTCCCCGACGCGACCAGATCTTCCGGCGATTCCCCGATCCTGATCTCCGTCGCGGCTTCGCTCTTGATTTGCGGAATCGCGTTGCAGATGTAGACGAAAGCGGCCGTCACCGCGAGGAGGAACAGGACGATCTTCCTACCGAACGTCATCTTGCGGTTCTTGCAGACCCGGGCTATAGTGGAGCGCGTGAGCAAGGCGCAACCGAGAACCTATCGCGTCGAATTCGAGACGGACCGGGAGTCCGGCATGATCGTCGTTTCGATTCCAACCTTGAACTTCACGGGGGACTTCGGACCCACGGTTGAAGAGGCCCTTCGCAGGCTGCGAAAACTCGCCGCCGGCTATATCGAGACCCTCCTGGAAGAAAGGGAACCCGTGCCGGCCAGCGATGCGCTCGGCTCCGGCATCTTCATCACCCTTGCGTTGCCTCGTAAGACAGCTCTGTCCCGCTAGCCTGGCCCATTCGCGGAGTTTCGGCCCGGGAGGGCCGAAACCGTGAAGGGGCCACCCGCGGCGCGTTCCGCTGCGGCAACAGCGCGCCGCGGGCCGAGGCCGGAGCCCGACACCATGTCGGGCGAAGGCGGAGGGGCGGTCCAGCGGAACCGGCCCGCAGGGCCGGTGTAGCTGCCCGCAGGGTGCCTTGTTCATGCGGGCGGCGAAGCCCGCATGAATAAGGCAGGCTAGCGCATGGCCGAGAGACTGCGATCGTGCAAGGGGCGCGAAGTTCTTCGGAAACTCCAGAAGGCCGGTTTCGTAGTCCTTCGGGTAAAGGGAAGCGCGCACTACCTGCGCCATCCCCAAACGGGTCGATTCACGTCCGTTCATCTTCACGGCGCCGGCGAGATTCCGGTAGCGCT
>JACPRC010000068.1 GCA_016190175.1 Planctomycetota bacterium | reverse complement strand
GTGTTGGGGTCATGCCATTAGCTCTTGGCCGTTAGCCCTTAGCCAGAGGCCATTCGCGTCTGGCCAACGGCTAACAGCTAAGGGCCAATCTTATCCGACCAGTATTGGGGCTAACCACCACGCTCAGACGAGCCGCGAGTACGTCTCCGGCGTCCAGAGCCAGACGAGGTAACCCGACCAGTCCACGTCGGGGCGCTCGACGTCCACGCGGGCGACGGCGCAGGTCGCGAGCTGCACGGCGGCCTCTTCGAGGCCCATGATCGCGCCGATGAAGCGGCCGAGGTCGGGCTGGTGGCCGACGATCAGGACGCGGTCGGACCGGCCGGCGCGGAGCGTGAGGAACGCCTGGAGGTCGACGGGGGCGCAGCCGGGCTTGAGAACCTCCGTGAATTCGAGCGCGGGCGCGGAGATGCCGGCGGCGTAGAGGAGCGCGCCGGTGGTCTGGCGCGCGCGCAGGAGGGGGCTGGAGAAGATCTTGCCGGGGATGCAATCCACGCGGCGCAGGAAGCGGCCGAGGGTCTCGGCGTCGCGGGCGCCCTCGGCGGTCAGGGGCCGGTCCGCGTCGGAGACGCCTTCGGTGCCCTGGGGGACGGCCTTGGCGTGTCTGAGGAGGAGGAGTTCCACGGGGATATCAACGTCCGATAATGTCCGTTATGTTGCACCTCGCGTCAGCGGGCCAGGACCGCGCCCATGAGCAGGAACCAGAACGCCAGGCCCGCCAGCCAGAGCGCGACCCCCACGATCCCCAGGATGCGGCCGGGCTTGCCGGGCCTGCCGATCGCGATCGCCACGCACGAGAAGATCGGGCACATGAGGAGGCCGAGGATGCCGCAGACGAGCGCCGCGCCCGGCTCTTCGCGCGAAACGGGACGCCGGACGAGGCGCCGGTGGTGGCGGCGCGGGACGGCGGGACGGCCGAAGGAGCTCCCGCAGTGCGGGCAGTTGGCCGCCGTCGTGGAGACGTTTTCCCCGCAGGCGCCGCAGGCGACGAGCATCTTTTCTCGATCCCCCCGGGTTGTTGCGAATTGGGACTCCCGCCGCGGCGGGATGTTACGCCCATTGGGGATGGAGTCAGAACTCGTCGTCCTCCTGCATGTCGAAGATCAGCCACTTGCCCTTGCGGTCGCCTTCTGTGGCGAGGGAGAGCTTGTACACCCACGCCCCGGGCAACCTCACCGTGGCGACTCCGTCTTTCACGGTGCTCTCCAGGGATGGGCCATACACGGACTCCACGGTGACGCCGTCCATCTTGGGCAGCTCCTTCGGATCGCGGCGTTCGACTAATTGCTCGAAGATCGCGCGGATTTCCTCCAGCTTGTGCGTCCTCTGGGCCTCGGTCAGCTTGTCGAAGTCGGGGACTGTCGTGCGGGCGTACTTCTCCAGATCCACGCAGGCGAGGTACGCCTTCGAGTCGTGCCGGATCTCTGCGACGAGGCACTCGATGCAGACCTTCTCCCACTCCTTGAGCTGGAGCGGCTCGGCGAGGGGCTTGCCAATATCGGCCTTCTGGATCGGCCTGAGATGGAAGCGGAGACCGGAACCTTGGTCTCCCAGGATGCACGAAAGCGGTCGTCCTTGCGAGTCGAAGTACCAGCGGGAACGATCCCCTTTCCACCGCGACCTGATCTCAACGACGTTGCATTCGACGTCGCGTCCCCCAATCGTGCGCTTTGTCATTCCGGGGGCGCGCCGGCCGATTTCGCCGCCCATGTCGGAGACATCGGATTCGAGGATGACGACGCCTTCCGGTAGAGGAGCCAGCGGGAGAAAAAGGAGCGGCTGGAAGACTCTGCCCCCCAGCACGCACGGACCGGACGATTCGGTGATCTTCCCCTGCCGATCTACGCGTCGGTGCCACCGACCGGCGGTGACGGTAGTGGTCGCAACTTTCCTGTCTTCCGGTCCGCTTTCTTCCTCGTGCAAACGTACAAGCCGCAGCGAGCGGTCGAGGACCAAGGTCACCTGCACGGTGTCCGGTGGTCTGTCGCCGACCCTGACCTCCACATGAACAGAGACCTCGAACCCGTCTGCCGTGGGCTTGATAGCGATATCCCAAGATCCGAACCACGCGTTCCCCAGGTACATCCCCAGCAGCATCTCCCCCGGCGGCTTCGCGGCCCACGCCTTCGCCACCTTGTCGAGATACTCCTGCCCCTTTTTCAACTCCGCCTCGGTGGGGGGCGCGAACGCCGCGGGCAACTCCGCGACGAAGATGTCCGACGCGTCCTCCCACGAGCGGATCTTGCCGTCCGCGGTCGAATCGCGCGCCACCGTGAACGCCACCTTGCGCCCGTCGTCCGAGAAGCGGGGACGCGAGGCCGCGCCCTTCACCGTCCAGAGCGGCGTCCGCTTGCCGCCCGGCGCGATCTGCACGAAGTCCGTCGCGTCCGCGCGCGTCACGAGGCAGAGCATCCCCCCGCCGAGCCACCGCGCCGGGAAGATCTGCTCCTCGCCCTTCGTCAGATCGCGCGGCTTCTCCCCCTTTTCGCTCGCCACGACCAGCACCGTGTTGTCCTTGCCGTCGAACTTGGAGTCCTTGTTCGAGTCGACGCGGCGCGCGTACCAGAGCTTGCCCGCGGCCGAGCGCGGCCAACCCACGACGTGCTGCACCTCCAGCGCCTCGAGGAGCTGTTTCTTCGGGAACGAGAACCGGAAGTACTTCGGCTCCGGCTCGGGACGCATGAAGTCGTCGCCGGCCGGCTTCTCCATGACCTTGATCCAGTCCTCGGCCTCGTGCGAGAACAGGTACCCCGCCGCGCGGCACAGATCTTCCTCCTTGCCCGCGGCGTCGCGCACGACCACGCGCGCGTCCCCTTCCGCGTCGTCGCGCACGCCGATCACGATCTTGCCGTCGGCGAGGAAGCCGTAGAAGCTGAGCTTCTTGAGCGACGCGGGGACGAGGAGCGACTCGTTCTTGCCGTCGGGGTCCCCCATCCAGAGCGCATCCCCGTCCTTGTGGTCGATCTTGCCGTCGCCGTTGGTGTCGTCGGCGTGCCGCACGAGGACCATGCGCTTGCCGTCGGGCGTCCAGTGCACCTCCCCCACCGTGTCGCCGACATCGAGGATCTTCTCCGTCTTCTTCGCGTCGGGGGTCGCGCGGAAGAGCGCGACGTTGCGCGCGAAGCGGCCGAACTTGTCGGTGCGCGGGACGTCCTCGAACCAGTAGATCCACGCCCCGTCCGGCGAGAAGGTCGCGCCGTGGCGGACGCCGTCGGGGAGCGGGAGTTTTTCGGGCTGGATGGGGGTCTGTGCCAGGATCGCGAGAATGATCCGAATCATGGGGCCAGATCCTAGCTCGAAGCGCGCGCCCCGGCAAGAGCGCCGCTACTTGCCGTCCTTCTTCTTCTCCCGCATCTCCTTCGCCTGCTTGCGCGCGAGATCCAGTCGCGACTTCACCGCATCGGCGGGGAGCACGAACGTCGGCTCGGCGCCGCCCAGCCCCATGGACTTGAAGACCATCTCGAGGATCCCCGCCTCGCCTTCCGAGCCGTCGGCGGGAACGGGCATGGCCGCGACGACCCCGGCCAGATCCCCCGAGATCGTGTAGACCGGCATGCCGATTTCCGAGACGCTTCCGTCCACGATCCAGCCGTTGCGCGGCTTGGAGATCTCGCCGGCGATCCGCAGCGTGCGGAAGTACGGAGCGTAGTCGTAGCCCTTGGCGAGCCTTCCGACGACGGCGGCCCGCTGCCCCACGGCGAGCGGCACCGACTTGGACAGGTCGACGGGGGACGGCAGCCCGTCGCCCGCGGCGTCGATCTGGACGAACGCGAGTTCGAGCTTCTCGTCCGTGGCGATCAACCAGGCGTCCCGCTCCTTCTCCTCGTTGCCGACGACGACCTTGAAGTCCTTCGGCGTCACCTTGAACTCGGCCCCCATGCCCTTGTAGAAGCGGCTCCAGAGGCGATTGGAGTACGAGGCACTCGAGATCATCACGATCCCCGAGGAATCCACGACGATCCCGCGGGCCGAGTGACGGGATTCCTGGTCCCCGGACTCTCCCCCCATCGCCGCCTTCGTCGTCAGGACGACGTTGACGGTGACGACGGAGGGACCCTTCTTCTCCACAAGGGCCTTGAGCTGCTCCCCCTCATCCTGGGCGAGAGCCGCGACGAGCACGAGCGAATGCAGCATGGCTTCTCCTACTTGGAAGAATCCAGTTCGGCCCAGTCGGGCTCGATGAACACGAAGTGCGTCCGGTGGCCCCGGCGCACGAAAAGTCGGATCGTCTTGGGCCGTTCCTTGACCAGCGCGGCGACGACCGATTCGAACGCCGCCACGTCGGCGACGCCGCGGCCGTTGATCGACATGACCAGATCGTTGAAGTGCAGCCCCGCCATCGCGGCCCAGCCGCCCGAGCCCACCTCGGCCACGACGACCCCCTTTTCGTCTCTATCGAGATCCCGGTCGACGAGATCCATGAGCGTCAATTCGCGGACGGCAAACTCCAGTTCCTTCTGACGGCACGTCTTCACGTCGGCCCCGGAGGCGGGCGATTCCTCGAGAAGGACGCGGATCTTCAGGACGCTCCCCCGTCGAAGGACGGCCAAGTCCGCCCGCTCCCCGACGGCGAGGTCCTCGATCGCGCGCCGCAGATCCTCGGAATCCTGCGGCCGGGCGGCCTTGAGAGCGCGCCCGTTGAGGGCGGCGACGACGTCTCCGACCTCGAGTCCGGCCTTCGCCGCTTCGGTGCCGGGGTACACGCGCGTGATGCGAAAGCCCTTCTGATCGGGCGCTCCGAGCGACCTGGCGATCGCCGGCGTCAGGACCTGGGTCTGGATTCCGATCCATCCCCTCGAGAGCTCGCGCCCTCCCCGCTCCGGCTCCTTCCCGCGGCTTTCCACCACGGCGAGCAGGACTTCGCGGCCTCGCCGGAACTCGACCACGAACTCCTTTGCCTTGCCGGCCTCCGCGAGGAGCCCCTCCATCGCCGCGGGATCGCTCACTTCCTGTCCGGCGATCCGGAGGAGGACGTCGTCCTCCTTGAGGCGGGGTTGAGCGGTTTCGAACGGATAGCCCGGCCGCACGCCGGTCAGGAGGGCGCCGCGGACCTCGGCCATGCGCCGGCGCTGCGCGTAGAGACTCGTGATCCGCCGCGCCGTGAGGCCCCACGCGCGGAACTCGCGTTCTTCGCCGAGATACGCCTCCATGCGGGCGACCTTCAGCTTCGCGCTCCGGGTTTCGCCGTCGCGATCGAAGGCGACCTCGACTTCCGTCCCGTCCTGCAGCTCCGCGATGCGCTGGTACAGGCCGGGCACCTCCTCGAAATGGCGGACATGGACCGGGTGAACCGCGATCCTGAGGACCACGTCTCCCGCCCGCAGGCCGGCGTGGTCCGCGGGCGAGCCGGGCACGACCCACGACACCAGCGCGCCGGACTTGCGGCCCAGCTTGCCGACGGGCTGCACCTCGACCCCGATCCACCCGCGCCTCACCTCGCCATGCGTCAGCGCGTGGCTGAGGACGTGCGCGACGATGTTGGCCGGAATGGCGAATCCGAGGCCGGCGCCTCCGAGCGCGTTCACCCCGACGATCTCGCCCCTCAAATTGACGAGCGGCCCGCCCGAGTTGCCCGGAAGGATCAGGGCGTCGTGCTGGATCCATCGGGTGAAGAGGCCCGTGCGGCCCATGTCGCCGAACTCGAGGTCCTCCAGCGAACTTCCCGTGAAGTCCGTGAAGACGCGGTTCGGGTTGGAGACGATCCCGAGGGTCATCGACGAGGAGAGAAGGAAGGGGTTTCCCATGGCGAGGACGTAGTCCCCCACCCGGAGCCTGTCGGAATCCCCGAGCGTCGCGAAGGGGATCGGTTTGCCCGGGTCGTCGCGGCGGTCGAGCCTGAGCTTGAGCACGCTGATATCGGTGAGCGGATCGTGCGCCACCGGGGAGGCCTCGATCGTCTCCCCGCTCGGCAGGGTGCAGATGATCCGGGAGGCGTGGCCGGCGACGTGGAAGTTCGTGATCACGTGGCCCGCGGGGCTCACGATCGTCCCGCTCCCGCCGCCGGGCCGGCGCTGCGCCCGGCCGTCGGAGTAGCTCCGGTCGACGACGAGGATGTTGACGAGGGCGGGATAGACCTTCGAGCGCGCGAAGTCGAGGTCGCGCCGAAGGGCGTCCTGCGCCGACTCTTGAGGGGCGGACGCGAGGGCGATCCACCCGATGAGGATTTTCAACATGCCGGCAGTCTCCAAACGGGGGAACCCACGATGCAAAGGAGATGGGTGCTTCCGTCCTACGCGATCCGACCTCCGATTCGCGGCCTCCGGAAAAAAAGCCCCCGGATGCGGCTCCGGGGGCTCTTCGAAGGCCAGGCTACTTCACTTCCGTCCAGTACTCCTCGGGCATGTCGGTGGCGAGCTTGAGCGCGCCGTTGGCGCCCGCGTAGACGGGTTCCGGCACCCGCGTGCAGCGACCGCCGCCGTACTGCTTGAGGTCCTCCTCGATGAGGCGGTCGAGTCCGCGGAGCTGGCTGCCGCCGCCGGCGAGGATGATGTTGCCGAGCATCCTCTTCTGGAACTCGGCGTCGAACGTGCTGACGAGCTTGCGCAGTCCCTGCACGATCGGCGGCACGATCTGGCGGCACGCCTCCTTGAGCTGGTTCGTGAGGTCGAACTCGGTCGGGTGGCCGTCCTTGTCGGGCCAAGTGAGGAGGGCCTTGTCATTGACCTCGTGGACGAAGCTGAACCGCTCCTTCGCCTCGCGCACCATGTTCACCGTAAACTGCGCGGTCGGGTGTGCCTTGCGGATGAGATTGCTCGCGTACTCGTCCACGTAGTCGCCCGCGAACGTGTTCGTGATCTGGTCCTCCTCGTCGGGCATCGTGCCGTGCATCCGGCACAGGTCGGTCGTGCCCGCGCCGATGTCCACGACGAGCGCGTCCTCGAGCGTGTTCATGCCGTACGCGACGGCGAACGGTTCGGAGACGATCATGACGGAGTCGAAGATCCCCTTGCACGCCTCGATGAGCTGCTGCTTGTTGACGATCGAGGCCTTCGCGGGCGCGCCGATGACGCCGTGGACCAGGGTCCCCTTCGGCGGCCGGCACATCGCCACCGCGTGCCTCACCAGTTCCCTCGCCGCTTCCTTGTAGCGGCCGAGTTTCTCCTTGGGAATGCCCACGTCCGCGGAGTCGGTGTACTTCAGGGCGCCCTTCTCGAACGGACGGACGGTTTCGAGCGCGAGCCGGTGGTGGAAGGCCTCGTTGCCGAAGACGATGTCCTTGCCGATCATCTTGCGGGAGATCGGGTCCTTCGGCCACCCGACGATGCTGTGGACGTGCTCGCGCGACCCGTTCGTCGCGGCGACGGACGTCTTGTAGCAGCCGAGGTCCATGCCGATGAGCAGGACGCCTTCCTTGCCGGCCTTCGCGCCGGGGCTGGATGCCCCGCCCTTCTCCGCGAGTTCGGGCGCCATAGGGAGATCCTCCGTTCGTTAGATGTCGTGCAAAGCTATCAAACGGTCGCGGGCTTGTCCACTGGTTGCTGAGCGGCGGGGGGAGATTCGGCGGGGGGCGGGTTCTGGGCCGCGGCCGGCGGGCCCTCCAGCTCCTTGAATTTCTTCCGGAGATCGAGGTTCTGCTGGAGCACGATCTTCACCAGCTCGCGTTTCTTCTCGTAGTACCTGTCCTCGGTCCACAGGCCGAGCTGCCGCAGGAGGTTCTGGAGCTGCTGGTTCGAGTAGAGCTTCGAGTTCGAGATCGTCTTGAGCGCCGTCTCCATCGCCTGGATCTGCTCGTAGAGCTTCTCGATCCGCTTCTCGAGCATCGCGATCTGCATGTCCCGCGAGTCGCTCCCCGTAAGAGTGAACCTGTAGCGCTCGAGTTTGACGAGCTCCTGGATCATCGCGCGGAGCTTCTCCTTGATCTGATCCAGCTCGGCGATCGCCTGGGGATCCTCCCCCTGCTCCAGGATGAGCTTGCGCTTCTCGAAGACGCGCAGGACGATCTTGTCCAGCTCGCGCTCGAACTCCTTGAAGCCGACGACGAGGGCGTGCTCCGCCTGCTCCATCGCCTTCCCGGAGGCGACCTCCTTCTGCTGGGCCAGCTCCTTGCGCAGCTCGCCGAGCTCCTGGTCCAGGTTCGTGCGGGTCAGCTCCAGCTCGTTCTTGGCCTTGTTCGTGGCCTGGTACTGGGAGAGCAGCTCGTTGAATTCCTGCTTCGCCTCGCCCTGGAGGGTCTCGGAGGGGATGTCGGCGACCCCGGCGGCGACGGCGCGGTACTTGTCGACGATGTTCTTGACCGCCTGGTTGATCAGCTCGTCGATCTTCTCCTTCGAGAGGAGCGAGAGGTACTTCGTCCCCTTCTTGACGAGCTGGTCGACGTGGACCCGGGTGGACGCCTGTTTGATCATCCCCCGGACGTCGATCATCCGGGTTTCCCGTTCCGGCTTGGGCGCGGACGGTTGTCCCGGCGTGGGCTGGTCGGCCATCGGGCTCCTTGGGGGACGGACTGGAAACGCCGCTCCGGCGGATCGAACCGAGAGGGGTATCCTAGCCCTCCCGCAAGCGGCCGTCAAGGGCCGGGCGGCGTTACCTCTCCTTGATCGCGCAGCCTCCGTTCTTGCAGTGGTCGGCCGGGCTGATCTTGTCGAGGTCGACGGGCTTCCCCGCCGTCGACTCCTTGAGCTGCTTCAACCGGGCTTCGTAGATTCCGGCGGCCCGCGAGTGCAGGACGATGGCGCGGACCTTCCCCTCGAGGACCGCGTCCGAGCCGATCGTCTCCTCCAGTTCCTTCTTGAGGATCTCCTTGCGGGCGAACTGCTCGAACTCCTTCGCCAGATCCTCCTTCTGGAGCTCGAAGTCCACGTCGCTCATTGCGCGGGCCCGTTCGACGATGTCGAGCAGCGCGCGCTTCTTCGCCTCGCGCTCGCCCTCGGGGAACTTGCCCTCGGCCTCCTCCATGCGCGCGAGCGTGCGGTCGGCGATATCGTCCTTCTTCTCCTGCCAGCGCTTGTCCGGGATCGAGCGCAGCGTCGTCAGGATGCGGATGGCCGGGCCGCTGTCGTGGGCCTGTCCCACGCGGACCGGGTCCTTGAGGTCCTTCGGGGGGATGAGGCACGGGGAGTAGTCGACGAGCACCTGCCGCTGGTTCGGGAAGAGGATCTCCTTCGTCGATGCGGCGAGCGCGGCGAGTTCGGCGCCCGGGTCCTTCCTCCCCTTCGCGCCGGGCTTGCGTTTGCCCTGCGCGAGCTGGGCGCGCAGCCGCAGCGCGGCCCGCACCGCCTCCACCTTGGGGTCCCCTCCCCTCTCGAGGACCGCGAGGACCTCCGCCAGGGCGCTGCGGTACTTCAGCGCCGTCTCGACGTCGTAGACGCGCTCTTCGTCGCCCTGCTTGCGCGTCTCCTCCGCCTTCTTCGCGTAGAGGGCCAGATGGGCGAGCTGGTGGACGGAGTAGTTCATCCCGTTCGTGAGGTTGAGCAGGTTGATGTCGTCGCGCAACGCGCGGACCTCCTCGGAGTCGTTTCAGGTCGGCGCGCCGCTGGCGGTCGGAGGCAGGTCGGCCTTGACGCCCAGCCGCTTCGCGAGCGCCTCCCCGAGCGCCGGGAGGAGGAGGAACCGCCCGACGGGTCCGATCTGGCCGTACTTCTGCTTGTGGATGTCGCCCAGCTCGTCGCGCAGGTTCTCGGCCTTCGCCTTCGGACGCGCCTTCCGCACGATCTTCGGCACGTCGGCGAGGACGCGGTCTTCCGGCAGCGCCCTGATCTGCTTCATCGCCTCGTCGGCTTCCTGGAGGACCTTCACCATGTCCTTCGCGTCGGCGGCGCGCGCGTCGATCGCGCGCAGGAACTCCTCTCGCAGCGCGTCCTTCTGCCGCTCGAACTCGGCATCGGTGAGGCGGCGGAGCTTGCGCACGAAGTTCGCGAGGGCGTCGGGCAGCGGTCCCGGATCGCGCTTCGCGAAGATCGACCCCGGGTTCTCCGGCCGGAAGAGGGCGAGCAACTCCGCCTGGTCCTCCGTCAGCGGCGACTCCTTGGCCATGGCCTCGATCCGGTCGGCGAGTTTCTTGAAGAGGACCTTCTCCTCGTGGTCGGCGCGGCCGGCGGCCTGCTCGACCTTGGGGGTGAAGCCGATGTTCGCGAAGTCCTCCTGCCGGAAGGCGCGGAAGGCGCGGAGCTGTTCGTCGCGCAGCTTCGCCATGGCGGCATCGTAGTCGGCCTTGGCGATGGCGGCCTTCTTCACCAGGTCGAGGAGCGGCCGCGCCTGGGCGTCCGTGACGCCGACGCGCCGCATCGCGCCCCACGCGAGGACCCGCTGCTCCAGCGTGCGGATCTCCTCCTTCAGCTTCGCTTCGTCGGAGGATTCCTGCGTCCGTGCCGGCGCGGGCAGCAGGAGAAGGAACGCGATCGCGAGCCGCTTCATGGCCGCCTCCCAAAGAGGAGTGGTTCGTCGTCAGTGGTTGGTGGTTAGTGAAGAGTCGGCGTCTACTCTCTTCACCAACCACCAACCACGAACCACCAATCACTCACTGATTTGCGCCTCCGCTCCACCCTATGTAACGTAGTAGTATCGGGAGAAGTTGCGGCGCAAGCGAGCCTTCAGCTCTCACCCCCTCGGCGCTCAGCCGGAGAGTGTTGAAAGCTGAAGGCTGATTGCTGAAGGCTGATTGCTGAAGGCTGATTGCTGATGGCTGATTGCTGATGGCTGATTGCTGATGGCTGATTGCTGATGGCTGATTGCTGATGGCTGCGTGTCTCGCGCTCGTCGCGCTCCTGCAGGCGGACGAAAAGGACGCCCTCCGCAAGGCGGAGGAGGCCGTCCGGAAGTTCCGCGCCGCCTACACGGCCGAGAAGGCGGACGAGGCCGCGCGGATCGGCGCGGTCACGGATCTCGGGAAGGTGCGCCACGCCCGGACGCGCGACGTGCTGGTCTCCCTGACGACGACGGAATCCGACGCGATCCGCATCACGGCGGCGCAGGCGCTGGGCGCCTTCCGCACGGTCCCCGATACGGCGGCGGCGCTGATCGCGGCGCTCCGGCACGAGTCCAACAAGAGACGCCGGACCGTGCGGATCGCGATTCTCCGCTCCGTGGCCGAACTGGCGGACCCCGCGTCGCTCGAGGCACTCCACGCGCTGGTCGACGACCGGGAGTTCGAGCTGGCGCGCGAGGCGGTCGCGGGCTGCGCGAGGATCAAGAGGCGCGAGTCGGTCCCGATCCTCATCCGCGCGCTCAAGAAGGCGGAGCGGAACCCCGAGAGCATGAGCCCCGACAAGGTCCCGCTGGAGGGCGTGCCCGGGGGCGCGGACGAGGACCAGCAAAAGGAGCAGGCGCGGCGCAAGGAGATCCTCCACCAGCCGCTGCTCGCGGCATTGAGGAAGATCACGGGCGAAGCGTTCGTCCTCGCGCGCGAATGGGAGGCGTGGTGGAGGAGGCAGCCGTAGGAGGATGGGGAGATAGGGAGATAGGGAGATAGGGAGATAGGGAGATAGGGAGATAGGGAGATAGGGAGATAGGGAGATAGGGAGATAGGGAGATAGGGAGATAGGGAGATGAGGAGATGATCTCCCCGTCCCCGAGTCTCTCTATCTCTCGAAGAGCCGATCCAGCTTCGGCTCCGCCACCCCCACCGTCCCCGTCAGCACGAAGACCCGCTTGTCGCCGGGGCTGCTCGGCAGGAAGCGCGCGTGCTGCATCTCGCGGTCCGGCGCCATCTTCATCTTCACGAGCAGGACCACGCGCTTCGCCCCGCGCACGTGCGGCGAGATGTCCCGGAACTCGCTGTCGCTCCCGTTCTCGATGAGGAAGACCCGCGCGGGTTTCTCCTCCCCGGCGAGCACCTCGATGCTCCCCTTCCCCAGCGGCACGTACGCTCGCGCCGAGAGGCGGCATTCGATCACGCGCCCCGGCGTCTCGACCGCGATCCGCATCGAGCCTTCGGTCCCGGCCGGGGCGAAGAAGCGCCACGTCGCTTTCCGCGTCTGGGTCGTCGGGGCCTCGAACTCCGTGCGTCCGGTCGCTCCCCTCCCCTCCTCGCGCGCCTCCTGGAGCGTCACTCCCCCGCCGGACCATGGGAAACGGCCCAGGCTGTGGACGGTGTCCAGCACGTATTCCCACGGCTCCTTCCGGTGCCATTTTCCGCCGATCTCGACGTAGCCCCTCTCGATCAGGTGCGACCGGAGCTGGGCGCGCGTGTACTTCTTCCCCTCGAACTCGACGGGTTTCTCGGCGGGCTCGGGCTCCTTCTTCGGCGTCTCGACGCGCGCCGTCTCCGCGGTCCGCCGCCAGCCGGTCCGCCCGTCGCGGACGTATCCCGCCACGATCCGGGCGGGCGCGAAGCCGGGGTCGATCCGCAGCACGCGGACGGCCGCGAGCCTCTCGTGCGGCCCGAGCTTCCGGTCGCGGCACCAGACCGCGAGCTCGTAGAGCATGTCGGGACGCCCCTCCGCGTCGCGGAGCCTGGCGTCGAATTCGGGGGCCGAGCCGATCGCCCGGCGGGCCTCGCTCTCGATCTCGCCGAACTCCGCGCGCTCGCGCCCCGCCAGCGACTCCAGATCGTCGAGCCGCGCGCAGAGCCAGTCGAGCTCCTCGCGCGAGCCGCCCTTTTCGATGATGCGGGCGATCCGGTCGCGCTCGTCGTGGCTGAGGACGCCTTCCCGGTAGTACTCGGGGAGGGCCTCGAACCGCCGGCGCTCCGCCACGGGGAGCGCGGGCGCCTGCTCCGCGGGCGTCGTCCGCGCCGGCGGCGTCTCCACCCCGTAGTACGCGCGCGGCGCCTCCCGGAAGTAGACCGTCACGTCCTCGCGCCGCCCTCCCCGCTCGACGGCGACGACGAGGAGCTGCCCCGCGTAGATCGAGCGGTAGAACTCGACGAGCCGGTCGGCCGCGTCCCCCGCGTCGAGGACGATCTGGTCGACCTGGAGCACGCGGTCGGAGACGCGGAGGTAGTTGATCGGTTTCCCGCTGAAGCCCGCGAGACGCGACTCGTACTCCCGCGCGCGGTCCTCGGCCGCGACGCGGCCGGCCGGGTCGGCGTGCAGCCGCGCGATCTCGCGCACGAGGATGCACGCGTTCGTCCGCATGATCGCCTGGTCCACGTCGAAGTGCGCCTCGTCGAGGCGGGGCGGGAGGCCGTAGCGGCGGGACGCCCCGTCCTCCGTTCTCGGAGGCGGCTTCTTCTCCGGAGGGGCGCCGCGCTTCGAGAAGTGCGACGCCGCGAGCACGGCGGCGAGGCCCAGGGCACCGACGATCAGCCAGGGCCCGATGGCGGGGCCGCCTCGGGCGCGAGGGCGGAAGCGGCGGGTGTGGTGCATCGCCCGAAGTCTATCATACGGGCGGGCGGGTTTTGAGCCGGTTCAGCGCGCTCCCCGCCTTGAACCACTCGATCTGCTCCGTCGAAAGCGAGTGCCTGAGCCGGATCTCCTCGTCCTTGCCGTCGGCGTGGTGCAGGACGCAGCGCACGGGCTTGCCGGGCGCCAGTTCCGCGAGTCCCGTGATGCTGATCCGGTCGCCGGCCCGCACCTTCTCGTAGTCCGCCGGCGTCTCGAACGTGAAAGGCAGGATCCCCTGCTTCTTGAGGTTCGTCTCGTGGATGCGCGCGAAGCTCCTCGTGACGACCGCGGCGGCGCCGAGATGGCGCGGCGACATCGCCGCGTGTTCGCGGCTCGACCCTTCGCCGTAGTTCTCGTCGCCGACGACGACCCAGCGATCCCCCTTCGCCTTGAACTCGCGGGCACGCTTCGGCGCATCCGCGGCGGGCGCCCCCGTGAAGGCGTCGATCGCGCCTGTGAGCATGTTGTCGCTGATCTTGTCGAGGTGGCCGCGGAAGGCGAGCCACTTCCCCGCGGGCGAGATGTGGTCCGTCGTGCACTTCCCCTTCGCCTTGAGGAGGAGCGGGCAGCGGGCGAAGTCCTTTCCGTCCCAGGGCTCGAACGGCCGCAGGAGCTGGAGGCGCGAGCTGTCCGGCGGGACAACGATCTCGACCTGCGAGCCGTCCTCGGCCGGCGCGACGTAGCCCTCGCGCGGCATCACGAATCCGGCGCGCGGGACCTCGTCGGCCGGTTGAGGCGGGCGCAGCTTCACGCCGCCGGGGAGCGCATCCGCCAGCGGATTGAAACCCAGCCGCCCGGCCAGGGCGAAGGCCATCACGATCTCCGGGCTCGCGATGAAGGAGAGCGTCTCGGGATTGCCGTCGTTGCGCGCCGGGAAGTTCCGGTTGAAGGAGTTCACGATCGTGTTCTTCTCGCCGGGCTTCACGTCGTCGCGCTTCCACTGGCCGATGCAGGGGCCGCACGCGTTGGCGAGCACCGTCGCGCCGATCGACTCGAGCGTCTGGACGAAGCCGTCGCGCTTCACCGTCTCGAAGATCTGGTCCGAGCCGGGCGAGACGAGGAGCGGCGCCTGCGCCTTGAGCCCCGCTCTTGCCGCCTGGGCCGCGACGTCGACGGCCCGCGCGAGGTCCTCGTACGAGGAATTCGTGCAGCTCCCGATGAGCGCCGCGCGGATCCGGTCCGGGAAGCCCTCCCTCGCCGCCTCGGCCGCGAGCTGCGAGATCGGACGCGCGCGGTCGGGCGTGTGCGGACCCGTGACGTGCGGCTCGAGGTTCGAGAGGTCGAGCTCCAGGACCCGGTCGTAGCTCGCGCTTTCGTCCGGTCGCAGGAGATCGGCGTTTCGATCCGCAAGATCGGCGATCGCGGCGCGCCCGGTGGCGCGGAGGTACGTCGCCATCCGCTCGTCGTACGGGAAGACGGAGGTCGTGGCGCCGTGCTCGGCGCCCATGTTGCAGATCGTGGCCTTGCCGGTGCAACTGATCGAGCGCGCGCCGGGGCCGAAGTACTCGACGACGTGGTCGGTGCCGCCCTTGACCGTGAGCTGCCGGCAGACCCACAGGATCAAGTCCTTCGGGGAGGCCCAGCCGCCGAGCTCGCCCGTGAGCCGCACGCCGATGACCTTCGGGTGCTTCACCTCCCACGGCATCCCGGCCATGGCGTCGACCGCGTCGGCGCCGCCGACGCCCACCGCGAGCATGCAGAGACCGCCCGCGTTGACGGTGTGCGAGTCGGTGCCGATCATCATCCCGCCGGGGAAGGCGTAGTTCTCGAGGACGACCTGGTGGATGATGCCGGAGCCGGGCTTCCAGAAGCCGATGCCGAACTTCCGCGCCGCCGAGGCGAGGAAGTCGTAGACCTCCCGGTTCGTCTGCAGCGCGGCGGAGCGGTCCTTCTCCGCGCCGGCGTAGGCCAGGATCAGGTGGTCGCAGTGGACGGTCGTGGGGACGGCGACGCGGGGGATGCCGGCCTGCGCGAACTGGAGGATCGCCATCTGCGCGGTGGCGTCCTGCATCGCGACGCGGTCGACGCGGAACGCCAGCATCGCCCTGCCGGGGGCGAGTTCCTGGCGCTCCGGATCGTCGAAGTGGCCGGCGGCGATCTTCTCCTTGAGCGTGAGCGGACGGCCGAGCCGGCGGCGGACGATATCGAGGTTCCTTCGGGTGCGTTCGTAGACGCGGGCGACCATCTCGGGGGTGGTTTCGACGGTGTTCATGGGGCGGGATTATACCCCGGCACGGGGAGGCGGACAAACCAAAGGCGGGGCGATATCTCGTGCCGCGGAGCCGGCTGCGGCGTATCATCCCGCGCGACCCCCCTTTTGGAGAATGCGTCATGAAACGCCTCGCCTGTCTGGCCTTGGGCGCCGTGCTCGTCTGCACGGTCGCGGGCTGCGTTAAGATCACCGAGGAGATCCTCGTCATGCCGGACGGTTCCGGCAAGCTGGTCTACACCTTCGCCATGAACCCGGAGTTCGGCGGCATGGGAGGAGAGGCCAAGGATCCCTTCGACGAGCTGATGAACTCCGACCCCGCGGAGTTCGAGAAGAACTCCGCCGGGATCGTCGCGATGGGACGTCCGGAGCGCGCGGAGCTCGGCGGGTGGAAGGGCGTCCGGATCACGTTCTACTTCGAGGACATCAACAAGGTCCGACTGAGCGAGGACGACGGGAAGAAGGAGAAGATGAAGTTCTCGTTCAAGAAGGACGGCGACGGCTACGCGTTCGAGGTGGTGGACAACCAGATGGGAGAGGCCGGCGGCTCGGAGAAGGAGCCCCCGGACGAGGAGACGAAGAAGCAGATGGAGGAGATGTTCCAGAAGATGATGGCGGGATTCGACTACCGCGCCTCGGTCAAGCTCCCCGGGAAGGTGAAGGCGGTGGAAGGCTACACGGCGAAGGATGGGCGGACCGCGAGCATCTCGGTCGGGGAGAAGGACGTCAAGAACCAGAAGGACTTCAAGAAGCTCGGCAGCCGGAAGGCGACCTGCGGGGCCAGCGAGATGACGGATGCGGAGGTCGCGGACTTCAAGAAGGAGCTCGAGAAGGCAAAGGCGGGATGGCCGACGCTCAAGGACGAGATGAAGAAGAACGCGGAGAAGAAGAAGGGGGAGGAGAAGAAGGACAATCCGTAGCCGGCGGGAAAAAACGAGGGCCGCGGTCCCGACTCGTGGGACCGCGGCCCGACCAAGCTTGCGTGGCGCCCTTCTCCAGTCCTTCTTTCGCGGTACGGCACCCACGGATGGCGTGCTGCGGTACTCGACTTCAACCGACGGACCGACGTCGCCACCAACTCCCGGCGCGCCGGCAACGCCCCGGGCACGGGCACGCTTCGCGCGTCTGTCACCCAGCAGCGGAGGATCGCGACGTACGCAACCCTGGAGCTGCGGTACCCGGCGGCGCGGGAACTGAACCCACGCACCCCGCGCGGGTCCGCCACCCGTCCGCGACCGGCCTTTCAAAGAGCGCCACTGCCCTCTTGATACCCCACGACGGGGGAAAAAGCAAGTGAAAAATTTCACCGCGATGCAAGAAGTGCGCGGGGGACCCGAGCCTGCCTTTCCTGCGGAAGGGCGTCCGTGGGCGAACCGCCGCCTTCACGACAGCCTCCTCGCCAACTCCCTCTCCCGCGTCCGCATCGCGTAGTCCTTGGGCGGCCCGGCGGGCGGATGCGCGAGGAACGACGCGACGATCCGCGACAGATACTCCCGCAGCGGCGGATGGCGGAATCCCAGCTCCGACTTCGCCCTCGCGGGATCGATGTTCGACATCCACCCCGTGCTGAACGGCGAGATGGCGTCGGGACGGATCCCCTCCTGGTCGAGCAGCGCCGCGGGCGCAGGGACGATCCGCGCCGGCGCGCCGAGGATCTCGCACAGCATCCGCACCAGCTCGAAGAGCGTCGGCGTCTCGTCCTGCGCGAGGTTGTACGCCTGCCCGAACGTGCGCCGATCGCCGAGCATCCCCGCGATCGCCTCCGCCACGGTCGGGCCGTACACGTGCCGCGCGACGTGGCCGCCCGCGTTCGGGAGCAGCACGGGCCCGGCGTCGAGGATGCGCCACAGGTAGCCCTCGATGCGGCGGTACGGATCGCGCTCCGAGTTCACCATCGGGATGCGGATGCGCGTCGCGGCGGATCCGGCGAGGACGTCCTCGCACGCGCGCTTGCCCATCCCGTACTCCCACTCCTCGACGTCCTCGGGCGCATCGGGGCGCGCCAGGAGCGGGCCGTCGTAGTCGTTCTCGCGCGCCGGCGACGGGCAGCCCTCGCGGACGAGGTAGACGGCGCCGCTGCTGATGAAGACGGTGTGTCCCGCATTCAGGCCGAGGGCTTGCCGCGCGGCCCGCGCATCGTATGCGGCGAAGTCGACGACGCCGTCGAATCGCGCTTCCGGCAGCGGGTCGCGCGTGCGATCGCCGCGGAGCCGCGCGACGCGGTCGCCGAACGGGTCGGGGATCGTGCCGCGGTTGAAGAGCGTCACGCGATGGCCCGCGGCGAGGAGCCGCCACGTGAGGGAGTACCCGACGTTGCGCGTCCCGCCGACGACGAGGACGTTCATCGGGACTCCTCGAGGGCCCGTATGGGGTCCGGCATCGCCGCGATCGCGCGCATCCGCTCGAAGAACTTCGGCCAGTCGCCGCCGACGGCCTCGAAGTGCTTCCGGAAGAGGTCGGTCCGGCCGTAGCGGCGCCGCCCGAGCACGACCGCGTTGTTGACCTCGACCTTGAGGAGCCAATCGTACCGTTCGACCTTCAGCTCCTTCTGGACCTCGTGGAGACGCTCGCGCGCTTTCGCCCAGATCTCGGCGCGTCCCGCCAGGACGTTCGCCGGGCGCGAGCGGTAGTAGGCGTCCAGTTCGCGGAAGAGATCCTGCATGAACCGGTCGATCCGGTCCTCGTCGGCGAAACGGTCGACCGCGCGGCGGGAGATCTCCGACCGTTCCCCCCACCGGCGGCGCGCGAAGTCGAGCGCCCCTTCGCGGCCGACGAAGCCGGCGAGCGATTCGTTGAAGTCGCCGTGGCCTTTCGCGTACACGGTCGAGTGGGTCAGCTCGTGAAGGATCAGGTCGACGAGCTCCTCCTCGGACTGACGAAGCATCGAAGAGAAGATGGGATCGGAGAACCATCCGAGGGTGCTGTAGGCGCCGACCACGCCGACGTTGACGTCGTATCCCTCCGCCTCAAGATCGCGGGCCTCCTCGACCGCGTCCTCGCGCCGGAAGAACCCCTTGTACGGGATCGTGCCGACGATCGGAAACCACCAGGTGTAGGGTTCGAAGCGGTCCTTGCGGCACGCGGTCACGGCGTAGGAGACCGGCTTGCCCCGGGTGTCGAAGAAGGTCGTGTAGTTGTCCGTGGGTTCGAGCGCCAGGACGCGCTCGCCGAAGGCCTTCGCCTCGAGGACGAGCTTCAGCTTCTCCTTCTCAGGCTCCGGGGCGGGGCCGGCAAGGACCTCATCGACGTTTCTGCGATGGAGGAGGATGTCGAGCTGGCCGCAGCCCTGGCGGATGATGTAACACCCCGAGAGAAGGAGAGGAAGCGCGGCCGAGAAGAGAAGAGTCGAGCGGCTGTCAGCCATCGGCTAGCGGGTCTACCAATAGGTGACGGATACGACGACCCCCGTCTTGTGGCAGACCGGACAGATCACGTCCACCGACTTCCCGCCCCGGGTCGCCTTGAGCGTCCCGGCCCCCTGGCAGCGGGAGCACTTCTTCTCCTCTTCTTTTTCCTTCTTCACGTACTTCGAGGTGAGGCCGTACTCGGTCTCCAACCATGCCCGGCGCTTGCTGTCCCCCGCCTCGGCCCACCACTTGTCCTTCGTGTCGATCTTGAGGCCGGTCTCCTGCTGCTGCTTGTCGTCCTTCTTCTTCCTGCCGAGCCGCCTGGTGAAGTCGTCCAGCAGGTCGTCGCCCGTGTCGTTCGAGCCGGCGGACTCGTAGTCGTATCCGCCGTCCTGTCCGCCCTTGTAGATCCAGCTTCCCGTGCCCATGTCCACGGTCTTCCTCTTCTGGTCGCGGCGCTCCCACGCCTTGGCCGCGTCCTCGGGCGGGCCGTTGAACTTCTTCGAGAGCTTGTCCAGGATCTCGTCGTCCATGCGGGCGACGAGCTGGCGCGCCTCGTCGACCTTGTACTTGCTCCGGGCGTATTCGGTGAAGAGGCTCGACCGGACGGACCTCCATGCCTCCGGCACCCGCTGTGCCAGGAACTCCGCGCGGTTCTTCGCGTAGTTCTCCTGGTCTTTCTTCAGGCGGGCGACGAGGTCGGGGTTGTTCTTCGCCGCCTTCGTGTCGGCGAACTCCTGGACGAACTTGTCCGCGGCGGCGAGGGCGTCGTCGAACTTCCCCGCCTCGGCGAGCTTGAGGATTTCCGCGAGCTTCGCCTCCGCCTGCTGCTCCTTGATGAGGAGGTCGAGCTGGGCGATCTGCGCGTCGATCTCCTCCTTGCGCGCCGGGTCCGCGGCCGCCGCCTGCTGCAGGATCTCCTTCGCCCGGTCGTACAGTTTCAGTCCCCGGGCGAACTGCGCGACCTCGATCAGCTTCGCCGCCTCCTTCGGGTCGACCGCCTTGAGGCGCCGGTCGACCATCTCCGTCGCGGAGTACGCGTCCGCCTCTCGGATCTTGAGCGGCTCGTAGAGCGCGATCGAGGCGCGCGGGACGGAGACCGGCGTCGCGGCGTCGCGCGTTTTTACGCGGACGATGGTGTCGAGGGCCTCCTTCGACTTCGGCAGGGGCGTCACGGCCGTGCCCGCGGCGTCGACGAGAACTCCGATGACCTCGCGGTTGGCGGTCGTGACCACCCGGACGCCTTCCAGGGCGTCGCCCTGGGCGTCGGCGGGCGCGCTTCGGAGCCGCGTCCACTCGTACTCGGTGACCTGGCTTCGAAGGACGTAGACGGTGCCGCCGGTGTCCCACCGGATGACCTTGAAGCCGTTCTGGTCGGTCTCGTCGATCACGACGGTGCCGCCGATGTGGCGTCCGTTGCGGAGCCGCACGACGTCCTGTGCGAGTGCGGGGCCGGCGATGGCGAGAGAGAGGAGGAACGCAGCCGTGGAACGCATGAGCACGCCCTCGAAACCGATCCGCCCGCTCCGACCTGTCAATCTATACGTCCAGCAAGGCGAAGTCGAGGCAAATCAACGCCGCCAAGCGATCAGGAAGCTGCGTCGGAAGCTATCGGACGCTCGTCTCCGGGCGTAGACGCGGGCAGCTGGCGGCAGACGCGGAAACTTCGGCCGAGTATGGTGTCGTTTCGGCGGTTGCTCCGTAGGAATGACCCGCTGCAAGGCAACAGAGACCGGCACCGAAGCGCGGGGCGGAGGGCGGTCGCCGCTCCGACTCGGAAACCGCCGCTATGGTCCGTCTGCGCCCGCATGTCGCCGAAACACCGCCGCGATGTGCCGACGGACGCTCTCGCGCACCGGATCCGCCACTTCCAGGGTGGCCAGCCGCGCGGCGAGGATGGTCCGTCGCACGAGCCCGGCGCGCACGGCACCGTCGAGGAAGCGCCAGTCCTTCTCGCGCCCGGCGACGCACTTCGACAAAACCAGGTCGTGGATTTCCGGGCACCAACCGATCGCGTCGCGTGTGTTGCGGTTCTGGATGCGCACGAGTCGCGCAGTCCAACCGGCCGGTAGCACGGCCGTTTCCGGCCCGACGCCCTGGGCGTAATAGCCGAAGGTGTCGTGGAACGGTGATCCCTCGCCGATCGATCCATCGATCAAGTCGGCACGCTCGGGCCGGTTCTTCGGGTATACGTCCGCCTCGCTCGACACGAGCAGTTCGGCGGGGGCGGCGGGGAATTGGCCGAGAACGGCCTGCGAGCCGACGATCATGATCTCGTCGTCGTCCGCAATGTCCGCGGCCGCCCGGATGATGTGTTCGAGTTGCGCCCTGGTCATCGGGTGCCGGACTCCAATCGCGTGCGCGTTTGCCGCCACAGGCGCCATCGGTCGCGCGGCGGCACGACGAAGCTGAAAGGCGAACTCTGCCGCAACGCGCGGCCCGCCTCGGTTTCGTCGACCAACGCGCGCAGCAGCTCCGATCGAGGGCCCCCCAGCAACCTCAACCACCGCTCCGCGTATTCGCCATGGAGCGCGCCGCGTGCGCGCCAGGCCTCGATGCGCTTCGCGGCCCGCGGCACGATCGTCTCGTCGCGTTCGATCTCCCTCGCGACCCGCCGGTGCAGCGCCAAGCTGCGCTCTTCCGCGAGTCGATGGGGGTCATGCGTTCTCACGACATCATTCTAGGACACTGATTGCTGTTTGTCACCGGGGCAGAGCTCGAAAACGTGTTCGCTGGGCCTCCGAAGGCCGCCATGCCTCGCTCGACGGCCGAACGCCCGATCACAGCGCGTCCGGAATGATCTTCCGCGTCTCGCTCCGGAGGAACTCCTCCGTCTTCCGGGCGTCGCTGAACTCGAACGCCTTGCCCGCGACGGCGCGCGCCTCCTCCATCGTCACGGAGCGAACGATCTTCTTGATCTCCGGGATCGCCGGCGGCACGACGCTGAAGCACTTCAGTCCGAGCCCGAGGAGCAGGATCGTGTAGACCGGGTCGCTGGACATCTCGCCGCAGACGGAGACGGGCTTGCCCCGCGCCTCCCCCACCTGGATGACGTGGCGCAGCAGGCGGAGGATCGCCGGGTGGGAAGGCTGGTAGAGGGACGCGACGCGCTCGTTGAGCCGGTCCACGGCGATCGAGTAGGCGATGAGGTCGTTCGTCCCGATGCTGAAGAAATCCACGTGATCCGCCATGAGGTCGGCCACGATCGCGGTGGAGGGGACCTCGACCATGATGCCGATCGGCACCTTGGAGGGGATCGATTCCCCCTCGCGCTGGAGCTCGCGGCGGACCTCGTCCACGAACTCGCGCACCTCGATCACCTCGTGAAGGCTGGAGATCATGGGAATCATCACGTGGACCTGGCCCATCGACGCGGTCTTGAGGATCGCGCGGAGCTGGGTGCGGAAGATGTCGCGCCGCTCGAGGCAGAGGCGGACGGCGCGCGTCCCGAGGAAGGGGTTGTCCTCGCGGGGGAAGCTGTCGAGGGGCATCTTGTCCGCGCCGAGGTCCAGAGTGCGGATCACGAGCTTGCGGCCGCCGACGAGCTGCACCGCCTGGCGGTACGCATCGATCTGGACCGGCTCGGTGGGGTTGAAGCCGTTCTGGAGGTACAGGTACTCGGTGCGGTAGAGCCCCACCCCCTCCGCCCCGTGCTCGATCGCGGCGGCCACCTCTCCGGGGAGCTCGATGTTCGCGAGGATCTCCGCGCGGTGTCCGTCGCGAGTCTCGGCAGGCAGGTCGCGCAGCTCGCGCTCGAGCCGCCTGCCCAGGAGGACGTAGTTGCGCTCCATCGCCTGGTAGCGCTTGAGCGTCGCCTCGCTGGGGTTGACGATCACGGTGCCGCCGGTGCCGTCGAGGATGATCGTGTCGCCGCCGCTCACGGCCGTCGTGACGCCCTCGACCCCCACGACGGCCGGGATGCCGAACGACGCCGCGACGATGGCGGTGTGGGAGGTGCGGCCGCCGACCTCGGTGACCATTCCGAGGACCTTCTCGCGGTCGAAGGCGAGCGTCTGCGCGGGGGTGAGGTCGTGCGCGACGACGACCACCTTCTTCGTCAGACGCGAGATGTCCTCCCGCTTTGCGCCGAGGAGCTGCCGGATCAGGGCCTTCTCGATCTCGGAAAAGTCCCGGATCACGGCCTGGAACACCGACGAGCCGGAGTCCTGGAGGACCTTGATCTTCTTCTTCAGGGTCCGCGACACCGAGTACTCGGCGGTGAAACGGTTCTTGCGGATCGTCGAGATCAGGTCGTCGGCGAGCTGCGGGTCGGTGAGGAGTCCCAGGTGGGCCTGGAGGATCTGCGCGATTCCCGAGGTCTTCTTGGAAAGCCTGGTCAAATGGCCCTCGAACTCCCTTCGAGAAGCCTCGACGGCCCGTTGGAGACGGACGACCTCGGGCTCGACTTCCTCCGGGGCGACGGTCCGCTGGGGGATCCGGAACTCCTCGGTGTCGAGGACGATGGCCTCGCCGATGGCGAAGCCGCTCGACACAGGAATCCCCTTGCGGATGATCTCCATGGCGTCAGCCGTCAGCTATCAGCCTTCAGCTTCCAGCGGACGGCTGAGAGCGGAAAGCCGATCGCTGATGGCTGCAAGCTAGTCGTCGCGAAACCCGAATCGATCCGCCACCAGGCCGGCCAGGGCGTCGACGGCGGCCTGCGCGTCGTCGCCGTCGGCGCGGATGAGAAGGACGGAACCGGGCTCGGCGGCCAGCGTGAGCAAATCGATGCTGCTCTTCGCGTTGACGGTCGCGCCGTCCTTGACGACCTCGATGCGCGAGCGGAATCGGACCGCCACCTGGGCGAATTTCGTCGCCGGCCGGACGTGGAGTCCCTTCTCGTTGGCGATCGTGACCTGGCGCTCCGATTTCATTCCGCCTGCCGGTGCCCCCGGCCCCTACACCTTGGCCACCTCCTCGGTCTCGCGGAACAGATCCTCGATCTCCTTCGCGGTCTTCGCCGCGCGGAGGAACTTGCACACGTTCGGCTGCTTGATCGCGCGCATCGTTTTCTGCAGCGCCTGGAGGTACTCCTCGTTCTTCTGGGGCGGGGCGACGATGAGGAAGACCAGGCTTACGGGCTCGCCGTCCACGGAGTTGAAGTCGACGCCGCCGGCGCAGCGCCCGAAGGCCCCCAGCACGCCTTTGAGCGACTCGATCTTCGCGTGGGGGACCGCGACGCCGGCTCCCAGTCCCGTGGAGCCGATTTTCTCGCGATCGAGGACGGCCTCGGCCACCTCCACGACGGCGAACTTCTCGCCGTCGGCGGCCTTCCTCAGGGCGGTGACGAGTTCCGTGATCACGGCCTTCTTGTTGGCGGCCTTGAGCGAGGGCAGGATCGCCTTGCGGGGAATGAAGTCGGTGAGTCTCACTTCTCGCTCCGCGAATGCAACGTGCGCATCCTACAAAGTCGCCCGCCTCCTTGCAATGGAGATGGGGAGGGTCTCCTGCGTCCGCGAGCCCTCCCCCCAGCCTCTACCACCAGAGGTCCCCGAAGCTGTCCCCCGCCGCCAGCTCGGTCTCGCGCCGCCGGGGGAACTTCTTGCGGTCGCTCCCGTTGGCGTGCTTCCCCCGCAGCTTCTCCTTGAACTTCGTGAGCTGGCGCTCCATCTTGTCCATCACCGTGTCGAGGGCCGCCGTGGCCGAGGTGTCCACCGAGTGGCAGACCAGGACCTGTCCGCGCACCGCCGATGCGATGATCTCGGCCGTGTACCGTTTCTCGCCGTCCGAGTCGAGGATGATCTCGATCTTGCGCAGGTGATCGTAGAACTTCCCGAGGCGTTCCGCCTTGTCCAGCGCGTACTCCTTGAGCACGTCCGTGATGTCCATGTGCCTGGCCGTCACCGTGACCTTCATGGAGTCTCCTCCCAGTGGAACCATCGGTATCGAACTCGGCACGAGGGACGCCCCGACCTCCTTTCGGAATGCCGCGCTCATCGTCCGTGGGCCAGCCGCTCGCCGGCCCGCGGATCGAGCTGCGGGGTGTTGAAGATCTTCTGCATCGTCGTCTTGTACTCGTACTCCACCCGGCGCCACTCCACGCGGTCCCCGTAGTACACGGCGTAGCAGCTCCGGACGTCCCCGTCGCGCGGCTGCCCGACGGAGCCGATGTTCACGATGAACTTCTTGCCGGCCGGGAAGTCCCAGCGCTCGTGGCACTCCTTCGGGGCGATGAACTGCGATTCCTCCGTGATGATGCCGGGGTCGTGCGTGTGCCCCACGAAACAGAGGCGCTCGAACCGGGAGAAGATATCGCGGATCTTGTCCGGCACCCCGCCGGTCAGGTCGATGCAGTCGGACCGCAGGATGTACTCCATCGTCGGATCGCGCGGGGAGCCGTGGACGAAGAGGGCCCCGTCGATCGTGTGCGTGAGCGCCAGGTTGCACAGGACTTTCCACCGCTCCTTCTTCGAGCGGCCCGAAAGGAAGCCCGGGCGGAGCTGGTCTCGCGTCCACGCGACGGCCTGCTTGGCGACGGGGTTGAAGCCGTAGGCCTCCTTGATCACGGCCTCGTCGTGGTTGCCCATGAGCGTGATCTTCCACTCCATGGAATGCTCGACGATCTCGGCGGGATTGGGGCCGTAGCCGACCAGGTCGCCGAGGCAGTAGATCTCCTTGATGCCCTGCGCCTCGATGTCCTTCAACACGACGCCGAGGGCCTCGATGTTCGAATGGATGTCGGAGATGAGCGCGATGGGCATCTTGGGGCGGCCTCTTTGGGGGATTATACCACCGGCGCGGGCCGCGGGGTCAATCAAATGCTCCCTTTTCGGTACGCCATTTCAATCGCGACCACCATGTTCCGCCGGTCGAAGCGCCCGGCGAAGTCGCGGCGCACGGCGTCGGGGACGCGCAGCCCGCGGACCAGCGCGATCGCGGCGTGCAGTCCGTCCGTATCGCCCGGGGGTACGAGCTCGCCCGTGATCCCCGGCCGCACGACCTCGCGGGCGCCGTCGCAGTCGAATGCGGCCACGGGGACGCCGGCGATCACGGCCTGCGGGATCGCCCGCGGGAGCCCTTCGCGGAACGAGGTGTGCACGAGGAGGTCCATGGCGGCCAGCATCTCCGGGATCCGCTCCGGCGACACCAGCCCCGCGAACGTGACCGGCACTCCGCGCCGCCGCGCCAGCGTTTCGAGTTCCGCCCTCCGCTCGCCGTCCCCGACGAACAGGAGATGCAGCCCCTCCGCGGCCTCGATGAGATGCTCGTGCCCCTTGAGCGGCGCGAGCCGCGACACGACCCCCGCCACCACGGCGTCCGGCGGGATGGCCAGCGCGGCGCGGGCGGCCGCGCGGTCGCGCGGCTCGAGGAACCGCTCCACCTCCATGCCGCTGTAGACGACCTCGAACTTCTCGGGAGACCCGAGTCCCGCGGCGACCGCCTTCTCCTTCATCACCTCGCCCACGCAGAACACGAGGTCGCACCACTCCCCCGCGGCGCGCTCGCACTCCAGGAAGACGGCGTGCGCGACCCGGGACTGGTAGTCGTGAAACGGCAGTCCGTGGATCGTGTGGGCGACGAGCGGGACGCGCTCGTCGCGCGCGGCGCGGCGCCCGAGGAACCCCGCCTTGCTCGAATGGGTGTGCACGACGTCGGGGCGGTCCTCGCGGAAGATCCGGCGCAGCGCGCGATAGGTCCGCCAGTCGCGCCAGGGGTGGATCTCGCGGCGCATCTCGTCGATCACGACCACGCGGTAGCCGCCGCGGCGGGCGCGTTCGAGCAGCTCGCCTTCGGGTCCGAGCGCGGGGCCGGTGACGAGCGTCACTTCGTGGCCGCGCTCGTGCAGTCCCTCGCAGGTGAGGACGGTGTTCTCCTGGGCGCCGCCGAGGACGAGTCGGGTGATGACGTGGAGGATCTTCATGAGGCGGCGACGTTACGAATCGTAACGTGCGATGTTACGTTTCGTAACGTCCCACGCGCGGACCCATGCGCGGCATCGCGCATCAATGCATTTCCGCGCGTGCAGGAGACCAAGCGTGTGAGGCCCTTCTCTACCAAGTCCGGAGTACGTCGGCCAAAGAACCGAATCCTCCGGGGAAGAGGGTCTCGATCGTCGCAATGCTCGCCGCGAGTCTGGTTGCCTCTTCCTTCGCGCGTTTGATCTCGAGGGGCAAAGAGGGGCGATCAGTCCCATAGACTTTTTCCTTCAAGTCATTCTTCGTGTACGGGAACTTGCCGGATTGCATTCCGGCGATCCAAACAGCCTCCGAAACATGTGGGTCCTTTCCCGCAAGATACCATGCCTCGATTGCAGGAACGGCCATACCGATTGCGATCCGCAGAGGAGATCGGCCGGCTACGGGTCGTAGCCAGCCAACGGCTGTGTCGGCGATTTCGCGAAGTTGACACATTCGACACGCCTTGTCCGATCGGCCAAGCTGCGCATGAGCCTCTTGGTGCGCCGGAGAATGGTTGGAATCCGCCACGACGACCAAGCCGGACGCGTCAGTCTGGTAATGGACGTGTTGAATGACGGTCGCGAGGATCTGTCGAACCGATGGCCAACCCCTGCTTCGCAGAGCCGGACCGGGAACCCGCTCCACGGCTTGAGAGAGCACTGCCGAGGCGAGAATTGCGATCGCAGCCTCGTCGGCATCCGATTCGCTGAAGAACGCGACCTTCATCGGTCCTGCGGGACGCCGCCAAGGACCCCGCTATACCACGCATCACCGAGATGGCTATCGCGGAGGATGTCCCCGACGTCCGGTCGGTTGGCGAGCGGATCGAAGATGGCGTCGTGGCCGAGCTTCTGAGCGATGACCACCTCCTCCGGATGGTCCTTGAACAGATCCAGCAGGTAGGGAGAGTGAGTCGTCGCGACCACCTGAACAGGCGTCCTCTCTTCGCCCAGTTTCTTCGGATAGGCCAGGCGATATAGCGCATCACGGACGTCTCGCAGAAGTCGCGGGTGAAGGCCCCTGTCGGGTTCCTCAAAACAGACCAGACTCGGAGGAATCGGCAAGTAGGCAAGCGTCAAGATCGCCAGCGCCAGGAGAGATCCCTGCGATACCTCGGTTGCCGGGACTCCATACGTTGTCCCTCGCAGTCTGAGGCTGACGGCTCGTGCCCCATCCGTGGGGGTACTGAAGAGGATGCGGTCGAATTCAGGCAGCCACCGGGAAAACTCCGCGTTCAGACCTTCGAAACGTTCGGGAGACGTGTCCCTGAGATTGTCGAGCACCCCTGCGAGTCCCGAGCCATCCTCAGAGAGCCCCATCCTCGGCTGTAGCTGGACGTTTCGACAAAGAGCGCGGGGATCGAGCGAGTAGTAGCGTACGCGAGACAAGTAGTTCTGGGCTGGTCCGCCCGCTCCGGACTCGATTCCATTCGCATCCGTGTCGGAAATCCTCCCACCACCGCGGTTGAACTGCAGAACAGTCTGCGCGACCGACCTCGCTTCATATTTCCAGTCTGCCGCTATCTTGACGACTTCCTGGTCCTTGATCCCGACACTGGCCATGGAAGGGTAGTCGTGGCGCGCTTGGCCCGAGAGGATTAGAAGTCCCTGCAATGCGGTGGTCTTGCCGCTTCCATTGGGCCCCACAATCAGCGTGAAGGATCCCAGCGGGAGAGTTGCGTTTCGGAGCGCCTTGAAGTTCGTGAACTTGAGGGCGGCAAGAATCATCCGCTTCCATCCTATCATCGGCAATCCGCCACGCCAAGTGACGTTGTGCCTTCGGCCGGGAGTGATCTCGATCGCGATCCAAGTGATTCGTGTCGGCCCGCTCCTTGCGACTCGGGTACGCAGGTCCCTTCGCGCAGGCGGGCCTTTCGTGTGGAAGAAACGCGTGAACGCGTGCGAAAACGCTATTCCGC
Organism: Planctomycetota bacterium; assembly: GCA_016190175.1. GTDB lineage: Bacteria > Planctomycetota > MHYJ01 > MHYJ01 > JACPRB01 > JACPRC01. The sequence goes on along the minus strand of JACPRC010000068.1, from coordinate 46,597 downwards.
CGCCGTGCCCTGCGCCCCGGGCCTTGTTCCCTCGTACCGCACTTCCACCAGCGTCAGCCCCTTCGCCGGCACGTTCGCCCCCGCTTTGGTGCGGTCAAGGGAGTCCCGAACGTCGCGGACCCACTCGGGCGGACGCTTCCCGAGCCCGACCTCCAGGAGCGTGCCGACCATGGAGCGCACCTGATTGTAGAGGAAGCCGTCGCCCGTGACGCGGAAACGTACGAGGTCGCCCTCGCGCGTCACCGCGAACTCCCGGATCGTCCGCGTCGAATTCTCCTTCTTCGACATCTCGGAGCCGAAGGCGCGGAAGTCGTGCGTGCCGGCGAGGTGCGCCGCCGCCTCCGCCATCTTCGCCGCGTCGAGGGGCGGCGTCACGCGGTGGACGACCGTGCGCCGGAGCGCCGTTCGCGCGGGCCGGTTGAGGATCGCGTACTCGTACGTCTTCTCGTGCGCGCCGAACTGCGAGTGGAACTCCAGCGGCACCTCCACCGCCGAGAGGACGGCGATGTCCTCGGGAAGGTGGGCATTGAGGGCCTGGACGAACTTCGCGCAGGAGAGGCGCGAAACGGTGTGGAAGTTCGCGACCTGCCCGCGGGCGTGGACCCCGGCGTCCGTGCGGCCGGCCCCCACGACGAGCGTCTCCTTCCCGACGATCTCTTTCACCGCGCGCTGGAGTTCGCCCTGGACGGTCTTGAAGCCCTTCTGGATCTGCCAGCCGTAGTAAGCCGTTCCGTCGTACTCGACGACGATGCGGACGTTGCGCTTCCTCACGGAGCTATCCGCCATCAGCGGTCAGCCATCGGCCGGAGACGGACGGCCCGGGGCTGAAAGCGGAAGGCCGAGAGCTGAGGGCTCGTCTTCAGCGGATCATCCCCTCGGCGATCTGGACCGCATTGAGCGCCGCGCCCTTGAGGATGTTGTCCGCCACGACCCAGAGGTGCAGCCCGTTGGGGACGGTCCAGTCCTCGCGGATGCGGCCGACGAACGTCTCGCCGCGGCCGCTGATCTCCGCCGGAGTCGGGAAGTCCTGCGGCTTCTCCGAGACGACGACCCCCGGCGCCTTCTTCAGGACTTCGATCGCCTGCGCCGCGGTCAGCTTCTTCTCCGTCTCGACGTTGACGCTCTCGCTGTGGCCGTTCTTCACCGGGACGCGCACGCACGTAGGAGAGACGCGGATCGAGGGATCCCCCAGGATCTTCTTCGTCTCGTCGATCATCTTGCGTTCCTCGACGGTGTAGCCGTCGGGGTTGTAGGCGTCCTTCTGCGGGATCTGCGGGATCGCGTTGAACGCGATCGGCCTCGGGAAGATCGTCCGCTTCGAGAGCCCGTCGCCCGTCACCGACGAACGGACCTCTCCCTCGAACTCCTCGAGCGCGCGGCCGCCCGCTCCGGAGACGGCCTGGTAGGTCGAGACGACGACGCGCAGGATCCTCGCGGCGTCGTGGATCGGCTTGAGCGCCACCACCATCTGGATCGTCGAACAGTTCGGGTTCGCGATGATCCCCTTCTTCGTGTGGAGCGCGATGTCGTGCGGATTCACCTCGGGCACCACGAGCGGCACGTCGGGGTCCATCCGCCACGCGCTGGAGTTGTCGATGACGACCGCGCCCTGCTTCGCGAAGAGGGGGGAGTATTCCTTCGAGACGGACGAGCCCGCGCTGAAGAAGGCGAAGTCGAACTTCTGGACGCGGTCCATCGAGAGGCCGACGACGCGATGCGGTTTCCCGCGGAAGTGGAGCGCCTTCCCCTCGGACTTCGGGCTCGCGTACAGGATCATCTCCGAGACGGGAAAGTCGCGCTTCTCGAGGCACTCGATGAACTTGAGGCCGACGGCGCCGGTGGCGCCGACGATCGCGCAACGGTACGATTTCACCCCGGTACACTCCTTTGGAAGAGGCCTCGCCTGTCTCCCTTTCCCAGGCGGCCCGCCGGGAAGACGCCGCAGAAACCCCGCGTGAGTGTAACGGGGATCACGGCTTCTCCTCCCGGACGAACCGGCCGCTCTTGCCGCCCGACTTTTCGAGGAGCCGTATTCTAGTGATCTCCATCCCCCGGTCAAGGGCCTTGCACATGTCGTAGATCGTGAGCGCCGCGATGGAGGCCGCGGTCAGCGCCTCCATCTCCACGCCCGTGCGGTCGACCGCCTCCGCCCGCGCCGCGATCTCGATCGTCCGGCCGACCTCGAAGTCGACGGAGACCTTCGTGAGCGAGAGCGGGTGGCAAAGCGGAATGAGGTCGGACGTGCGTTTGGCGGCCTGGATGCCCGCGAGCCGCGCCGTCTCCAGCACGGCCCCCTTCTCCACCCGGCCCGCGCGGATGGCGCGGATCGTGGAGGGCTTCGCGAGGACCGTCGCCGCGGCGACGGCGACCCGGCGCGTCGCGGTCTTGGCGCCGACGTCGACCATGCGCGCGCCTTCCGGGCCCACGTGGGTCAGCTTCCGTCTCACCCCGATAGACTCCTACCAAGAGTGTCGCCCACGGCCTCTCTTCCCCACGCAAGCCTGAGTCCGCCGCAAGAAAGTCCCTTCATTGCGGCGGACTCACCCCGAGCGGAGCGGAGCGAAGTCGAGGGGTTCCTGCGCCTTGGGACGCGATGGGTTGCGAACCCTTCGACTCGCCTGCGGCTCGCTCAGGGTGATTCGCCCGCAAGGAAACCCTTGTTGCGGGCGAATCAAGCCTCGACGCGCGTCTCGCGTCCGTCCCCAAGAGTCCAACGGGGTTCACCGTCCGGCCCCCAGGATCTCCTCGAGGGCCGGCAGCGGCGGCTGCCCGCAGGAGAGGAGGCGGTCGTGGAACGCCTTCAGCGAGAACTTCGGACCGAGGCGGGCACGCTCCGCCGCGCGCAGCCGGAGGAACTCCTCCCGGCCCAGGATCTGCGCGACGATCAGGGGATCGAGCGCGGCGATCCGCGCCTCGCGCTCGGCGCGCGGGCGATCGAGAAACGCCTCCTTTTCCAGGAGCGCGGCCGCGCCGTCGAGCGTCATCCCGTTGCCGTGGATCTCGATCGCCGCGACGCCGCGGGCGATGCGCACGAGCGCGGAATGGAGGCCGGCGATCGCGATCTCGGGCCGGTCGGATGCCGATTCGACGTAGAGCTGTTCGCAATAGAAGGCCCAGCCGTCCGCGAATCCGCGCGACCCGTTCGAGCGGCGGACGCGGTTCGCCACGTCGCGAAGCCGCAAGGCCTGCGTGCAGCGCCCCGGCCAGAGCTCTGCGGCCACCAGGAGCGGCAGGCGCGCCCGGATCGGGAGGTCTCCCGTCGTCACGCAGAGATGCGCTTCGTTGCCCGAGATCTCCGACGACGCGAGATCGCCCGGCCCGCGGAACGCCGGCGCATCCAGGATGGAAATCTCGGGATCCGGTGCGAGCGTCACCACGTCGGCGGCGAACGACCGGAGTACCGGGAGCAGCGCGCGCATCTCGTCAAGCACCCCGTCGGCGCGGGTCGCCCCCATCGTCCGCAGCGCCTCCGAGTCGATCCGCCGCCGCGTCTCGGCCAGGAGATCGTATCCCCGCTTGAGCAGCTCGGGAACGGGCGTGCGGACCATCTCGCGGCACTCGAGGAGCTCCGCGAAGATCTCCGCGCCCAGCGCGACGGGCCCGTTCGACCGGTCGAGCAGCTCCTTCCGCATCCAGTCGACGAACTCCTCGACGCCCTTGAGGGCGTCGGCGCGCGCCGCCATGAAGTCCTGCCAGGCGCGGAGCCGCTCCCGCTCGCGCACGAGTCCCGCCGCGCCGTCGCGCGCGGAGGCGTCGAGGGCGGGGACGAGGACCTCGGCGAACGCGGCCGGCATGGCGCGCCGCACGTAGCGGTGGAGCCCTTCGAATTGCGCGATGGCGGTTTCGGTGCGCAGGCGCGCGGGATTCTTGAGGTTCTCCCGTGCCTGGTGGAGCAGCGTTCCGACGCCGCGCAGACGGCGCGCGGCATGTTCCATCCGCCGGTCCGCGGGCTCGAAGCGGAAGGCGGCCAGCGAGTGCAGCGCCGCTCCGATCCGGCCGCAGTACCAGGTCGGGTCGCTCTCCCAGGGGCGGATCCGGTCCAGCTCCAGGATCTCGCCGCGAAGATGCGCATCGAGGACGCCGGCGTCGATGCGCGACGCGGGCGAGAGGCGGGTGCGGTCGATCGCGCGCAGGGTGCGAAGGTGGTACTGCAGCGCGGCGAGGCGGGCGTCGATGTCGCCGCGCGAGGCGGAGGGAGCCACGTCGTCGTACTCGTGGATGCCGTCGAGCGTCGCGGCGCCGGGGTCCTGCGAGTAGCGCCAGGCGACGCAGGCCTCGGCGAGCGAATCGAGCAGCCGGTCGTCGGCGGGCGTCTCCTCCGGCATGCGCCCGACCGGGCCGAGGTCGGGGCCGCGGAAGGCCTCGCAGGAGGCGAGGGCGAGGGCGAGGAGGCAGGCGGTGCGCATGTGCGGGCGCCATTATCGGCGACGGGCCGGGGGTGTCAAGGGAGATGACGGGGCCGGCGGAGGATCGCTCCCCCGCCGGCCGTCCCTGGAATCGCCGCTACCTCCGCCGCCTGCGGAGCAGCAGCGCGCCGAGCAGCAGGAGCGGCTCAAGACCGATCAGGCCGCATCCCCCGCGGACGCCCCCGGAATCGACGACGGGCGTCACGACGGTGAAATCCCCGGCCACCCCGAAGGGAGTCCACGCGGATGCCGTCCCGCTTCCGTCGACCGTTCGGTACTGCCAGTGGTACGCGCCGACGGCGAGCCCCCCGAGATCGATCGTCGCCGTCGTGCCGCTCGCGAGGAGCGGGCTTTCCGAGGTGACCGTCCCGAAGAAGGATGCGGCGACCGGACGCACCTCGATCTGCAGCCGCACTCCGTCGCCGTTCGAATCCAAGATCGTCGCCTGGAAGCGCACGGTCGACTCGACGGTCGTTTCACCCGGGACGATGGGGAGATCCGCCGTCGTGAACTGCCCCGGCGACGAGGCGATCGACGGCGCCGTATTCAGCGATGTGTTGACGGTGAAATCGTCGCTTGCAGGGGGCGTATCGGTCTGCCCCCCCGCCGGATCGAAGGGCGTCCATGCGGACGCCGTCCCGTGCGCGTCCTCGGCGCAGAACTGCCAGTGATAGCCCGTCGGCGTGCCCGTCAGGCTCGTGACCTCGACCGTCGCGGTCGCGCCGCTGGGGACGAACGCGCTGGAGTGCGTCGCCGACCCCGTGAAGGCGGTCGAGACGTTCTTGCGCTCGATGCGCAGGCGCACCATCCCGCCGTCGGGATCGGAGACCGTCGCCCGGACGATGACGCGGGATTCGTTGATCGTCGCTCCCACGGGGATCGGCGTCGTGCCGTCGGAGCGATATTGGTTCGCGCCTGCGGGGACATTCGGGGCCACATCGGCGGCGTTCGCGACCGTGAAGTCCGCGGACGTCTCCGGATTGCCTCCGAACGAGACCCACGGACTCGCGGCGCCGTTGATGTCCGCGGCCCGGCACTGCCAGTGGTAGTCGCCGTCGGCCAGTCCCGTCACGACGACGGACGCGGTCTGGCCGTTCGACACGTATGCGCTCGACCACGTCGCGACGTCGCCGAACGACGTGCCGACTGCGCGTACCTCGACCTGAAATCGAAGTTGGTTCAGGTCCGGATCGCCCACGACGGCGCTGAGAAGGATCGCGTTCTCGCCGATCGAGCCGCCGACGACGATCGTGGCGCCGTCGATCCTCGCCTGCGCCGAACCGGCCGGCGCGTCCGGGTTTGTGCTGACCGTGTAGTCGGCATCCGTGGACGGATTGGATCCAAACTGGACCCAGCCGGACATTCAGCCTCAGGTCTTGTACGTCTGCGCCCGCCAGTGATAGGCCGCGCCCGCCACGAGGCCGGACACCGTCACGGTGCTCGTCTGGCCGACGGTCACGAGCGTCGTCGCCTCGTGCGTGTAGGTGCCGAGGAACGGATCCGCGACCGGGCGCACCTCGACCCGAAGCCTGTGCCGCGGGGGCGTCGCGTCCACGGATCCGTTGACCGTGCCCGTCAACACGACGGTGGTCGACCACGCAACGCCGCCGACGCCGATGGCCGTCGTGCCGTTGCTCTGGTACTGCGCGAGGCTCGTCGGGTCCTGCGACTCCTGGGCGTATGCGGCTCCCGCGCCCGCCAGGAGCGCCGCCGCGATCATCAAGCGATTCATCTCTGATCTCCAGAAAAAAGCCTCACCACGTGAACGTGACTCCGAACGTGAAGGTCATGCCCGCAAGCACCTGGTCCCCCCGGACGTCGTGGAACACGGGGAAGGAGCCCTGAGCGTCGAACCACAGTTGCGGGATCGGGCGCACGACGATGCCGGGCACGACATGGAGGAACGTGCCGCCCGTGTTGGAAACGTCGCCGGTGGAATCGTGGTTGGGGCCCGACCACATGGCGCGGAAGGAGGCGTACATCGAGACCTGCTTAGCCGGTGTGAAACCGATCCCCACGCGCCCGGAGAACGCCGGCGCGTTGCGATAGCCGGTGTAGTCCGCCCCGGTGTCGAGGAGCAGGTTCAGATTGGCGAACAACGCCCACGATTCCGACAGGTTGCCCCAGTAGGTGGCCCCGAGCCTGACGTCGAGCGACGCGCCGCCGAGTTGCCCGTCCCTCCCGACCGGAAGATCCGGAAGGACGTCCGTGGCCGTCGGCAGCGTCAGGCCGAAGATGAACGTGAGGTTGGCGAGGTCGAAGAACTCGTTGGGCTCCTCATCCTCCCAGGGGGACCACAAACCGTACACCCGGATGTCGCCGAGCCCCGAGGAGTCGCCCTCCGTGCCCGCGGCATTGTCCTCCAGGTGGACATCGGCGTAGGGCAGGACGATGCCCGCCCCCAGCTTCGGCGAGAACTGGTGGTAGACCTCCGCGGCGAACAGCAGCCGGCGGTACTCCTTGTCCTGGTCCGGCTGGACGATCTCGGGACGGCCCGTCTCCCTGCCCGCGCCGTCGTCCCACGAAACCGCCAACGATGTTCGTATGAGCCATGTGCCGCCCGGAAGCGGCGCGATCCGACTCCCTTCGCTCCCGCCCGAGAGCGCGGCGTTTCCGCCTCAGCTCGTTCACTGGGCGGCGGAGGGGATGGCGGACGCGAAGATGAACAGGAATATGAATAGCGACCTCGGCATGGAATCCATCTCCTTGGACACGGGCAGACCGTGTCCGCAAGTACGCGAAAAGGAAAGACAGGAAGCGGAGATGGACTACGCGATGGGGATCTTGAAGGGCGGCTTCGCCGTCGGGATCATGAGCGCCGACCAATCCGGACTTGCGACCTCCGCCTTCGGACGCGGCGGGTCGATCGGCGCCGGAAGATCGAGCGCGAAGGTGAGGACCGGCGGCATCACGGCGGCCACGGGACCCGGCTGCATCTGCTGCGTGCGGAAGAGCGCGATGCACGCGCGGTGCTTCGCGGGATCGGCCGGATCGATCTCGCCGCCGCAGACCTTACAGGTCCGTCCCTTTTCGCATCAGTCGCCGTCGTAGACGACGTTCGCCGGAATCGATTCGATCGCGCGACGCACGACGGGACCGGAGGCGCCGCGCCAGGCGCCGGCGCCGAGGACCGCGAGGAGCGTGAGAGCCGCGGCGGCGCGAATCATGGACGCTCCGGATGCTGTCACAATGCGGAAGCCGTGTCAAGACCTCCGTTGCAACGTCCCTCGCGCGCCGGTATGATGCCGCCCCGTGACGCAGCGCGTGAGATGGTGGGGACGGGGCGGCCGCGGCGACGCGCCTGCGCGGCCGAAGCGGCGGCTGCGGCGTCGCGAAGGCGCGCGGGCGGGAACCCGGTCACCCTGCTCTACCCGTGCCGTCCGGACCGCTCGCCGCCAACGGGATGGCGAAACCGGTACCGAATCCCTGTGATCCCAAGCCCATGAGAGCCGCCCGGATCGCTTTCACCGCCCTCCTCCTCTTCGGCATCGGCATCAGCGTCGACCAGGCGATCAGCGACGACTGGCGGGGAGTGCGCATGCAGAACCGGGAGCCGGTCTCCGCGTTCGTCGACGAATGCGTCCGCAGAATCCCCGAAGACGCCGTCGTCTTCCTCGTCCCGAAGCAATTCCTGTATCAAGCTTCCTGCCGTCTGTATCCGCGCACGGTTCTCGTGCTCGAATGGGAAAACGCGGTCCGCGAAGCGAAGATCACCCCCGGCTCCTGGGTGATGCTGATCCCGGAGAAGATCGAGGATGCCAGACTGGTCCGGGGTTGTGACCTGCCTTAGGTTCCTCCTCACGCTGCTGGCCTGGACTTCCTGCGGGGCCGGCATCACCGCGCTCGGCACCCGGCGCGCTTTGGGGCGCGCGGAGTTTCTGGCGCTCTCCTTCGCGCTCGGGCTCGGATTCGCGGGGTTCGTGCACGTTGCGCTGATGCTGGTCGGGGTCCGCGTCGGACTCTGGGTCGCCATCGCCGTCGCACCGCTCGGCCTGATCGCCCTGCGCGTGCGGCCGGTTTTCGTTCCGTCGGCGCGCCCCCCTCTCCTCGCCTGGTTCGGACACGCCGTTGCGCTGGGCGCCATCGGCGTAATGTCGTGGGCCGCCTCGCTCAACGACACGGTCGCGGGGGACGGCGAGGAATTCTGGACGCTCAAGACGAAGTCCATCGTGCGGTTCGGGACGTTCCGGAACCCGGACTTCACCGGCGGCGTCCGGCCGCATCGCCACTCCGGGTATCCGCTGCTGATGCCGTCCGCGTACGCGAGCCTGCGATGGACGGTGGGCACCGCGGAAGGATGGCCCGTCCGGTACACGCTCGCGCTCTTCTTCGCCGCGGCGTCGGCGATCCTCGCCGGCATCCTCCGCGAACGCCTCGGCGCCTCCCTCGCCGCGTGGCTCACGGCGTTCTTCGCGTGGCTGCCGATGCTGCTGAGTCCGAGAGGCGGCCTCTTGAACGCGTACAGCGACTTCCCGCTCGCGATCTTCATCCTGATCGGAGTCGTCGAAGGCTTCCGGTGGCTGACCACGCTCTCTCCACGATCCGGGTTCCTCTCGGCGGTGGCGCTGGCCTGCGCGTCGCAGTGCAAGGACGAGGGCGGCGCGTTCGTGTCGGCGTGCATGATTCTCTTTCCCCTCACCGGTCTTCTTCGCGGAAAACGCGCGGCCTTCGCCGCGACCCTGATTCCCCTGGCCGGCTTCGTGACGTTCCTCGCCTGGACCTGGGCCAAGCGGTCGTTCGTGCCCGATCGGGAGGCGGCGACCGCATCCGCCGGAATCGAGTGGAGTCGGATTCCGCGCATTCTGTACAACGTCGTCTGGCTCATGGTGAAGGCGAACAAGTGGTCGCTGGGATGGCTCTTCGTGGGAGGCATGCTAGCTCTGCGGTTCCCGAAGCCGCGCGAACCGGAGTCGCTCCTCACGTCCGCGGCGGGCGCCATCCTCCTGATCTACGTCGCCGTGTGGACCGTGATCCCGGCGGCGGAAGCCGACGAGGCGATGGGATGCAACGCACCGCGCATCCTGATGCACTTCTTCCCGCTGCTGTTCGTGTGGGCGTCCTGGCGGCTCGCGACCGTTCTGCCGCAGGAGACGCCTCGCCCACGGATCGAACACTGATCCGGAAAGGGCGCGTCGCGACCGGGAAGGAGCGCGCATCATGATCCCGGACCCTCCTGTCGCCATTGCGTCCGCCTTTCCGCGCCGGTATGATGCCGCCCCGTGACGCAGCGCGCGAGGAAGCGGAGGCTCGGGCGATCCGGCGATGCTCCGATCTCCCCGTCTCCCGGTCTCCTTGTCTCCCCGTCTCCCCATCTCCCCATCCCCCCGGTCTCCCCATGACTCAACGCATGAAATGGTGGGGATGGGGCGACCCCGGACGGGAGTCCGACCTCAAGCCCGCGTTCCGCGACTACCTCTTCTCCCGCGTCGGCATCGGGTCGCGCGATGCGAAGCGGCCCGTCCGCCCGCCCGAACTGCCGCCCGCCAACCCCGATGTCGCCGCCTCCGTCGGCGGGACCTCCGCGGACGCCGACCGCCTCGCCCATGCCGTGGGGCGCGGATACGTGGATCTCGTGCGGTTGCGGCAGGGCCGGCTCGAACGCGCGCCCGACGCCGTAGTCTATCCGGAGGATGCGGAAGGAGTGCGCCGCGTCCTCAAGGCGGCGGAGCGCGACGGGTGGGCGGTCGTCCCGTTCGGCGGCGGGACGAGCGTCGTCGGCGGCGTCGAGCCCGTCGCCGACGGCCGGCGCGGCGTCGTCACCCTCGATCTCACGCGGATGGCGCACGTCCTCGACATCGACCGCACGTCGCTGACCGCGCGGATCGAGGCGGGCGCGTTCGGCCCCGCGATCGAGCGCGTCCTCGCGTCGGACGGACTCGAGCTCGGCCACTACCCGCAGTCCTTCGAGTATTCGACGCTGGGCGGCTGGATCGCAGCCCGCTCCGCGGGGCAGAATTCGACCGGTTACGGCAGGATCGAGAACCTCGTCGTCGCGCTCAAGTGCGTGACGCCCGTCGGCGAGATCGTGACGCGCGAGTTGCCCGCGTCCGCGAGCGGGCCCGAGCTGCGCGAAGCGATCGTCGGCTCCGAGGGGACGCTCGGCGTCATCACGGAGGCCGTCGTGCGCGTGCACCGGAAACCGGAACGTCTGCGCTACCGCTCGCTCCTCTTCACGTCGTTCCGCGCGGGGCTCGCGGCGCTGCGCTCCATCATGCAGCGCGGACCCTGCCCTATCGTCTCGCGGCTCTCCGACGAACCGGAGACGGAACTGTTGCTCAAGCAGAGCGGGGCCGAGTCGAAATGGGGCTTCCGGCTGCTCCGGCTCCTGGGCAAGGGCGCGTATCTGCGCGGCGGGGCGCACCTTCTGCTGGGTTATCTCCACCACGCGGAGGTCGTCGAAGCGTCGCGTCTCGCGAAGCGCGAGGGCGGGCTCGACATCGGCGGCTCGGCGGGCGCGCACTGGGAGAAGACGCGCTTCGACCTCCCCTACATGCGCGACACCTTCCTCGACTACGGCCTTCTGGTGGAGACGATCGAGACGGCGGCGAGCTGGTCCCGGCTGGAGAAACTCCATGGGGCCGTGCGCGCCGGGATCGAGAGGGCGCTCCCCTCCCCCATCGTGCTCGCCCACGTCTCGCACGTCTACCCCGACGGCGCGTCGCTCTACTTCACGTTCCTGTGCGACGGCCGCGACCGCGGGATCGATCTGTGGAGGGCGGCGAAGGAGGCGGCGGCGCGCGCGATCCTCGAGAACGGCGGGACCATCAGCCACCACCACGGCGTCGGCACGGATCACCGGCCGTGGCTGGAGGCCGAGCGCGGGCGCGTCCAGATCGAGATGCTGCGAGCCCTGAAGCGCACGCTCGACCCGAAGGGGATCCTCAACCCCGGGAAGCTGATCCCATGAGTCTTGCGACGCGGGATCGTCTCGAGAACCTCCGCCGGATCTCGACGGAATCCTTCGATCTCCTCGTCATCGGCGGCGGCATCACCGGCGCGGGCATCGCCCTCGACGCGGCCTCGCGCGGCCTGCGGACGGCGCTCGTCGACCGGCGCGATTTCGCGAGCGGGACGTCGAGCCGCTCCTCGAAGCTGATCCACGGCGGGCTGCGCTATCTCAAGCAGCTCCAGTTCAAGGTGACCTTCGAGTCTTCGCGCGAGAAGAACCGTCTGCGGCGGCTCGCGCCGCATCTCATCCGGGACCTGCCGTTCGTCTTCCCGGTGAAGGCCGGCCTCGCGGGCCGCGCGGCGGTGACGACGGGACTCTGGCTCTACGACCTCGCGGCGGGCCTGCCGGGCGGGATGATCCACAGGAAGATCGACGTCGCCGAGGCGGCGCGGCTCGTTCCCGGGCTCGCCGAGGAGAAGCTGAGCGCGGCCTACGTCTACTACGACGCCTGCGCCGACGACTGCCGGCTCGTGATCCACGTCGTGAAGAAGGCGGCCGAGTTCGGGGCCTGCGTCGCGAACTACGCCGAGGTCGTCGGCTTCGACGACGACCGCACGGCGCGCATCCGCGCCGACGGACGCGAGCTGACCGCGCGGGCGAAGGTGATCGTCAACGCGACGGGCGTGTGGTGCGACGACGTGCTGCGCCGGCGGACCAAGGACGCCCCCCGTCTCGTGCGGCCGTCGAAGGGGGTGCATCTCGTCGTCTCGCGCGAGCGCCTTCCCCTCGAGGCCGCCGCCATCCTCCAGTCCCCCGAGGACGGGCGCGTCGTCTTCCTCATTCCCGCGGGGGAGCGTGTCATCGTCGGGACGACCGACACGGACTATTCGGGCGACATCGACCACCCGCGCGCGGAAACGAAGGACGTCGAGTACCTCCTCGGACTCGTGAACCGCCACCTGCCCGCGGCGAAGATGACGCGCGCGGACGTCGTGAGCACGTTCGCGGGCCTGCGGCCGCTCATGAACGAGGACGCGGAGAACCCGTCGAAGGTCTCGCGGGACCACGTGATCGTGGACGACGGGATCCTCACGATCACCGGGGGCAAGCTCACGACCTACCGGCTCATGGCGAAGCAGGTCACCGACCGCGTGTGCCGGAAGCTCGGCGTGAAGCGGAAGTGCGGGACCCACAGGATCCCGCTTTTCGCCGCGGAGCGGAGCGACGATGCGCTCGTGAGGAACTACGGCTCCGAAGCGGCGAAGATCGCGGACCGTACGCCGCTCATCGACGGGCTGTCGTACGTCGAAGGGGAGCCCGAGTACGCCGTGACGCACGAGATGGCCGCGACGCTCGCGGACGTGCTGGCGCGGCGGATGCGCGTGGTCCTCTTCGATCGCGAGCAGGGACGCGGCATCGCGGAGAAGGTCGCGCGGCGGCTCGCGCCGCTCACGGGCTGGAACGTCTCCGAACAGGTGGAGGGGTTCGAGCGGGAGATCGAGGACTACCCGAAGTAGCTCTCAGCCATCAGCTATCAGCCGTCAGCCGGAAAGGACAGTGGCTGATAGCCGATAGCTGATGGCTGATGGCTGTTAGGATCGCCGTCCTCTACAACCCCACCATTCCCGAAGCGCACGGCTGGGCCGAGCGCGCGGCGGCGATCGTCCGCGGGGATCTCTTCACCGAACCGCCCGAGGCCGGGCGCATCGTCGTCGTCGGCGGCGACGGAACGATCCACGCGGTCGCAAACGCACGGCCGGGGGCGGAGATCGCCATCGTCCCGTGCGGGAGCGGCAACGACTTCGTGAAGACGCTCGGGATCCCGTGCGACGCGGAGTCGGCGCTCCGGCTCATCGCGGGGCCGGCGCGGCCGGTGGACGTCGTCGAGTACGAATGCGCGCCGGGCCGGCGCGGCCGCTACCTCAACATCGCGGAGGTGGGCTTCGGCGCGCGCGTCGTCGCCCACGCGGCGAAGCTGCGCAAGGTCACGGGGCGGCGGATGTCGTACCGGCTCGGGATCGTGACGGCGCTCGCGGGCCACCGGCTGAGCCCGATCACTCTCGACATCGACGGCCGGCGCGTCGGCGAGTACCTGATGACGAACCTCATCGTGGCGAACGGGCAGTACTTCGGGAGCGGGATGAGGCCGATGCCCGACGCGCGCCCGGACGACGGCCTCCTCGACATCGCGATCCTCAACGAGTTCGGGCGGTGGAAGATCCTCTCCCAGGCCAAAGTCCTGAGGAGCGGTCTGCCGAAGAACCATCAGAAGATCCATCACTTCCGCGGGCGCGAGGTCCGGGTGACCTCGCCGGCGGAGGTGGCGGTGGAGGCGGACGGGGAAGTCCTCGGGAACATTCCCGCATGCTTCCGCGTCATACCTCATGGGCTGCGCGTGGTTTGCCCTTGAGGGCGGGTCGCGGCCGCCGTAGAATAAGGTGGGTCCCGCCGATGCTGAACGGCAAGAAGGTCACGCTCGTTCTGGGGGGCGGGGGGATGAAGGGCCTGGCCCACATCGGGGTCCTCAAGGCCCTGCAGGCGTGGCACATCGAACCGGACGAATACGTGGGCACGAGCGTCGGCGCCTTCATCTGCGCCCTGGCCGCGGGCGGGCTCTCCGCCGCGGAGATCGAGTCCGTCGCCGTCACGATCCGAAAGCCCGACATCCTCGACAGCAACCTCGTCTCCCTCCTCTGGAAGCGCGGCGACGCGTCGAGCCTCTACCGCGGGCGCGCGCTGCACGACTTCGTGCGCCGGACGCTGCCCGTGGACCGCTTCGAGGAACTGACGAAGCCGCTCTACATGACGGCGGTCAACCTCACGCGGGGCGAGGAGGTCATCTGGGGCATGCCGGGACTCACGCAGGTGCCGATCCACGACTGCGTGGTCGCGTCGTGCTCGATCCCCGGCATCTACCCGCCGAAGAAGATCAACCGGTACTACTTCGTGGACGGGAGCGTCGTGGACACGCTGCCGATCAAGGTGGCGGTCTACCTGGGCGCGGATCTCGTGATCGGCGTCTACCTCGATTCCTTCGACAAGGACCGGCGGAAGGCGCGCCCGCCCGAGGGGATCGCCGACGTGATCACGCAGTCGCAGTCCATCCTCTCGCGGACGCTGGTGAAACATAACCTGCGTCATTTCCAGGAGGCGCCGCTGGTGCTCGTGGTGCCCAAGGTCTCCGACTTCGGGATGTTCCAGTTCGAGAGGACGGCGGAGATCATCCAGGAGGGCGAGCGGGCGGCGTACGAGGCGTTCTGGGGGCACCCGCTTCTCGACGGCGTGAAGGCGCCGGAGAGCACGCCGACGCCGCTCCTGGCGCCGCCGAAGCCGCGGTCGCGGACGGCGGAGGCGTGAGGCGGCCGTCAGCCGGAAGGCATCAGGGGACAAGATAGATCTCGCCGTCGAAAACGGCCCACCGGCATTTGGCCTGCGCGCTCAACATCCGGAGCGCTTCCAGGATCGTGGTTCCCTTGGGCGCGTCGAAGCGCGCCTGCTTCCAGACGTCGCGCCGCGCGGCCACGCGCAGGCCCGCGGATCGCAGGATGGCACGCGCGAACTGCGGAACGGAAAGAGCGCCGGACGCGTCGAGAGGCAAGCGGAGTTTCTCGAGAGCCGTCTCGTGGCGAAACCGTCGCACCGCTTGCGCACGGAGCCGGCGCCGCGCCGTCTCTCCACGCTCGATCACGATCACGCCGCCCTCGACGTACCATCCGGCCCGGATGAGACCGCACAGTTCGTCCAGCACCTGCCGCAAGGACCCTTCGACCTTGACGGTCGGAGCTTCGAGATGAAAGAGGCAACTGTTCGCGACGAAGTTGAGCCCCGTCGCTTCGCGCAATTCGTCCACGGCAAGAATCCAATCGACGTCTTGGAAGGCGAAGCAGGGCGTGTCGCGGGCAAGAGCTCGGTGGATGGCGGCGTCAAGCGGCTCCGTGTCGAAGTCGATGCCGTTCCATCCCTCCGCGAGCGCCGCCTCGACGGTCCGGAGGTTCGTGACACGTCGCGAAACGGCCCGCAGCCCTCTGTCGCCGAGCCTGGCCGCGGGCGCGACGCGCACCGAGCCGTCGCTCGCGATCTCGAAATCCAGGTCTTCCGGCAAGAGGGAGCAAAGCGCGTCCCACCAGGTCGAACAGCGGAGACTTGGGGAGCATGTTTCGCGCAGGTTCTCATCGGCAGTGACTTCGCTCATGAATAGCGCCACGCCTATCCTCGCGCACAGCTCGCGAAGAGCGCGCTCCGGCGAGACGTTGTCCCACGAGGCTCTCGCCGGTTCCTGCAGCCTCATCCAGGTGCGTGCGGCGGGGAAGGACCACGTTGAGGACGGAAGCTCCAGGGGATACGGCTCGCTCCGTGTCGTCGAACGGCACGCGGCGAGACAGGCGAGGAAGAGGACGTGCGCGCGGCCGAGAGGGTTCATGGTGCTCCCGAGATCAAGACGTGGCGGGCGCGAGCTACCTGTCGAGCGTCGAACGCTCCGCGAAAGGCCGCAACCACTCCCGCCAGTGGGCGTGCGCGTCATGCCATCCCGTGACGAGGATCTCGGAGGCGGATCGGATGATGATGAGGAAGCCTCGGCCCTCCAGTTCTTCGATCGCCTCGTTGATCGGCACGGACGTGGAGCGGAACCGTATCCGGGTGCGATCCTGAAGCCGATGGGCGTCCACGGCGCGCGAGAACTTGATCCCCGTCTCTCGCTCCCACTGGTCGAGCATCCCGGCGATAGTCCCCTCGTACTTGCGCCGGCCCAGACGCGCGCGCTGGACCGAGGCCCAGCCCTCCGGGCAGGCGTATCGGTTGAGCGCCCAGAGGAAGCCGCGCGGCATGTCCCCCAGCGTATTCACGAAAAGCGGCGCCCAATCCAGGATCTCTTCGGCGCCCATGCGCGCCAGGAGCGTGATCGCGGGAGACCAGTGTAGCGACGGAGCGATCTCGTCCGCCAGGGCCAGCAGGTGCGGCACGGAGGACCGGTCCCCCGTCTCCCCGAGGGCAAGGGCGGCCTCCGTACGGCAACTTGGATCGTCCAGGAGTCGGCGAATGTGCGGGGCCGCGCCCGGCGCACGGGCTTCGGCCAGGAGGTTGAGGCTGCGGCGCCGCGTATCGGTATCCCTGTCCCGGAGGAGCGCCACCAGTCTCTCGATCGATCCCGGGGCACCGTTCCGCGCGAGCCCTTTGACCGACGTCCAGCGGATGCTCCAATCCGCGTCGCCAAGTCCCGCGCGGAAGGCCGGATTCGAGTCGGACAGGCCGAGGTCGAGCAGACTGCTGTAGGCTACCCTGCGGACGTGCGGATCGGGATCGGTCGCGGAGCGCCGCAGGTGCGGCTCCAAGGCCTCCAACTCCAACCGCCCGATGCCGAAGGCGGCGGCGATGCGGACATCGGGGCACGCGTCCGACAGGTACGACTCCAGGTCGCGTCCCTCCCGGCACCATACCAGACGGCGGACCGCCTCCGCGCGGACCTTGTCGTCGGGATGGCCCGCCAGCTCGCGGAGGGCGGGGACGACCGCGCGCGGGGCGTTGCCGACGGCCTGCTGCGCGATCAAGCCCCAATCGTCGTCCGCGGTAGCGAGGCGCTCGATCGGGGAACGACGTCCCTCCATGCGGAACGGCACTCAGCCGACCCGCGATCGCTTCGTCGGTTTGAGGTTTTCTCGCAACGGCCTGACCTCGCGGGGCAGGGAAAGACCGGCCTCCTCGAAGACGTGGAAGATCATCGCCTCGACCGGTTCGCTTCTCCATGGTGAACGGCCGTACTCGATTGCGAGAGCGAAGAGGTCTCGGCGCGTGCACCGGCGGAATCGCCGTTCCGCCGAGTTCCAGTTCCACCATCGGCCGTCCCAGACGGGATCGCGGCGCCCCGAGATTCCCCGAAGCAGATGGAGCCAACCCCCCTCGGAATCGGACGTCGCGATCCGCGCCGCGTCGGGACACTCGGCGAGAAAGCCTGCGCTCAACCGCGGCCTGAGTCCGGCTGCTCGCTCCCTCCAAGGGATCTCGCGGATCGCCTCCGCCGCGCGCCTGCCGATCTCGTCTCGCCGCTTCGCCGCTTCCTCGATCGCCGGCAGCGCCGCGCGACCGATGCGGATCAACTCCTCCTGCGCCCGCTCCCGCACGTCGATGTCGTCGGCGTCGAGCCGGTCGATCAGGCGCTCGATGTCGGCATCCTGGACCAGCGCGAGCAGCAGCACGGCGGCGGTCACGACGTCCTCCGTCCATCGTGACGGAAACGGGACGCGTTCGTTGGCGGAAATGAAACAGCGCCGGCCGCCTTTCGACCGCCGGCGCTGCATGCGTTCGCGAAAACCGCGACCGGAGATTGGGAGGCGAGTTCCCCCGGAAGAGGTCTCCCCCTATCTCATCCTACTTCGTTATCGGACAGATCTCCTCGACGACCACAACGGAGTAGCCTTCCCAGCCCTTCGGGTCCTTGATCACCGTGCCGTTGACGCCGACGTACCGCTTGTAGTTGTCGTTGAGCTTCTTCAGCATCGCCGTGTCGCCGTCCTTGAACTTCAGGAAGCACACGGTCTTCTCGCCCACCATCAGGCGGTGCGTCCCCGGCCGGTCGGGCATCGACCAGCTCGTGCAGTCCACGTAGCCCGCGAAGGCGAACTTCTTCTCGGCGGGCTTGCGCATCCGCTCCTGCTCCTCCCGGATCCGTTCTTTCGTCCTCTTGATGTCCTCGCGCTGCGCCTTGTACATGTTCCAGATGGTCTGGAGTCCGCGGTAGTTCCTCGCGCCGGTCTCGGCCTCCTTCTTCACGCTCTCGGACTTCGCCAGGGCCGCCGCCTCATCGAAAAGCGCCACGATCCCGTCGAAATCCACCTTCTCGAGCTCTCCCGCTTCGAGGAACTTGTTCACCTCGGCGATGAGCGTCTCCGCCTCACGGATCTTCGCCAGCGCGGCGGCGTCCTCCTCGGGCTTCGGGGCCCTGTCCTTCGTCTTCGCATCGCCGACCTTCTTGACGTACTTCCTGCCGACGAAGTACTTCACGGCCTCGGGGGCCTCGATCTTGTACCAGCCCATGTGCTCGCCGAGGATCTTCACCTTCGCGCCCTCGTTGAGGACCGCGAGCTTGTCCGCGCCGACACGGCTGTCGGTCCGGACCGGCGTCTCGTTGGAGGTGACGATCCCCGAGTCTCCGTCGCGCTTCACGCTCTTGGAGTAGATCCAGACGAAGCAGCCCTGCGGCGGGAGGATCTGGAAGAAGTCGTCCTTCTCCCCGACGACCGTGACGCGCGCGCCCTGCCGGAGCACGGTCGCCGGCGGGCTCGTGGGATCCGACTTGGGCGCCAGGCGCACGTAGAGGTTCGTCGCCGTGACCTCGCCCTCGAACGGGAAGGTGAGCTTCTCGAACGAGGTCTTCTCCTGTCCGCCCTTGGACGACTCCTGGGCGGCGCACACGGAGCCCGCGATGGCGAGCGCCAGCAGTGTTCGCATGATATTCCCCCTCTCAAGAATTCGAAATCGGTCACCACGCCGGCGTGCGGCGGCTAAGACGTGTCGAGCGCCATTCCCCTCTCCCTCCTCTCCCGATCCCGCGGCCCCGCACTAAAAGTGGACTGTCCACTTTTGGTGCGGCTAGTTCTCCGGCGAAGGCGGCGGCTCTCCCCCCGCGCCTTCCATGAAGTTCTTCGGATCGGCCCGGGCCACGGTCTCGTTCACGTACAGCCTGCGGCGCTCCCCGCGCGCCCGTTCGATGGCGCCGGAGCGTCGCTGCGCGAAATCGGCATCGGCGTTCTCGGGGACCTTCTCGATGATGTCGTCCATCACGACGATGAACGACCACTTCTGCTTCGGGCTGCCGGTCATCTGGGAACCCTCGAAGACGCGGGCCTGTCCGATGGGGAGGGGCTTCCCGTCGGGCTTCGCGTTCTTGTTGAGCTCGGCGGCGAGCTTCGAGTCCTCGGCGACGCCGGACGGGTCGCGCCCGTCGAGCTTGAACTCCTTCGACTCCTTGAACTCGACGGCCAGCCGCTCCAGGTCCGCGGAGCAGAGGGCGCACTTCCCCGGCGAGCCGGAGGTCTGGCTCGGATGCTTCGAGCAGCGGTACTTCACGCGCGCGGCGGCCAGCCCGCGGAGGTTGACCTCGGCGGACAGATCCACGGCCGCCTGCTTCGCCCGCGCGATCGCCTGTTCCCGCTGCTTCGTCTTCACGATGCGCTCCCGGATCGAATCGTTGAGGCCCGGGACGTACGGCTCCTTGCGGACCTGGAGCCGATAGTAGACGAACCCCTTGTCGGTCTTGTATCGGGGCGAGACGTCGCCCTCCTTGTGGCTGTCGTGGAATCCCCACTTGGGGAGCTTGGAGTTCTTGCCCACCAGCTTCTCGATCTCGTCGATCGACTTCTCGTCGAACGGGGACGTGACGTCGAGGATGAGGGGCGTCCCCTGCCCTTCGGCTTCCCTCTTGATCTCCTCGAAGACCGTTTCGGGAACGGGTTTGGGGGACGCGAGGATCCTGTCCTCCGCCTTCATCATGACGGCCAGGGCCCGGTCGATGGCCTTCCGCTCCTGGATCCTCTTGATGACGTCCTCGCGCGCCTCCTGGAGCGTCTTGTACTCGGGCGGCTTGGGTTCCTTCTTCCGCTCGGGGTGCATGGGATCGTCGGGCCCGCGATCGTCGACTCTCGGCTTCACGAACGTCGTGCGGTTCTCATTCCAGTACTTCTCGATCTCCTTGTCGTCCGGGGCCGGGAGAACCGGGCGCACGAATTCCGTCCCGCACTCGGTCACGCCTCCGGAGCGGTCCGGGCACTTGCCGGGGCCGGCGGAGCGCTGGTTCAGGTGCTTGGGGCAGTAGTACTTGTGGAAGAGCTCGAGGTCCGCCAGAAGATACAGCACCTGGATGCGCAGGGGGACCTTGAACAGGAGTTCCTTGTGCTGCTCGTAATACTTCAGGATCGCCCCCGACCCGATCGGGCTGAGGTCGCGGACGAAGTCCTTGGGATCGAACTCGACGTACAGGACGCGGGCGTACTTCTGCTGGGCCAGCATCTCGTCGTAGATGTCGGCGTAGCTGCAGAATTCGGACTGCTCGACGAGATCGAGCAGCTTCTGCATCATCACCGCTTCGCGGAAGAAGGTCTCGATCGCGTCCTTCCGGATCGCCAGGAACTCGATGGCGGCCGCCTCGGCATCCACCTCGGACTCCTTGTTGCCCTCGAAGATCTTGAGGAAATCGGTCTTCGCCTTCTCGGCCTCCTCGTCGCTGACGGCGATGCCCTTGTCCTTGGCGTCCTGGAGGAGGACGATCGTCTCCCAGGTCTTCTTGATCTCCTGCGCGGTCTCCATGCGCTTCTGCGCGATGTTGGCGAACATCTGGTCCCGGTACTGGGGGTACTGCGCGAGGAACGGCATGTCCATCATCTGCTTGGCGGACGCGTAGCGGTCGTGACCCACGGCGCGCCGCTGGTGGTCGCGGAAGGTCGTCTTGTCGATCTTGATGTTCCCGAAGATGACGCCGGCGTCCCCCTTCTCCTTGTCGCCGGTGATTCCGCCGAAGCTGGAGAAGGAGACGACGAGGCTCACCGTCATGACGGCGATGATGAAGATGAAGATGCCCTTGGTGGAGCTCTTGACGAATCTCTGAAAGTGCACTACTTGATCTCCTCCGGTTTCGGCAGGTCCGTGACCGAGTTCAGGCCGAAGACCTCCAGGAACTCCTTCGTCGTGCCGTACAGGACGGGGTTTCCCGGCACGGTGTCCCGTCCCGCGATCCTGACGAGGTTCCGTTCCATCAGGGCCCGGAGAATCTCGCCCGACTGCACGCCGCGGATCGCCTCGATGTCCACGCGCTTGATCGGCTGGCGGTACGCGACGATGGCGAGCGTCTCGATGGCCGCCTGCGACAACTTCTTCTCCGCCCGGGCCTTCCGGAGCCGGGCGATTATATCGGCGTACACCGGCCGGGTCAACATCCGGTACCCGCCCGCGATCTCCTCGATCGTGAAGGCGCGGCCGCTCGACTCGTAGTCCGCCCGCAGCGCGTCGATGGTCGACTTGACCGCCGCGACGTCCGCGTCCGGGATGAAGTCCTTGATCTTCTGGGCGGACAGCGGCTCGTCCGAGACGAACAGGACCGCCTCGACCATCGGCTTCAACTGATCCACTCAGCGACCTCTCGTGCGGAATACGTCAGGATGAAGTCCGAACCGGCACGGCGGATGGAAGTGAGAATCTCGAGAACGGCCTTCTTCCCGTCGATCCACCCTCTCTCCCCCGCCGCCCGAACCATCGCGTACTCGCCGCTCACGTTGTAAGCGGCCGTCGGGCAGCCGAACCTCTCCTTCGCGCGGCGCACGACATCCAGGTACGCCAGCGCCGGCTTCACCATGATTATATCCGCACCTTCGCGCAAATCAAGGTCGATCTCCCGCATCGCCTCGTCGGCATTGCCCGGGTCCATCTGGTACGTCGAGCGGTCGCCGAACTTCGGCGGGGACTCCGCGGCGTCGCGGAACGGGCCGTAGAAGGCGGACGCGAACTTCGCGGCGTAGGCGAGGATCGGCGTGTCGGGCAGCGCCGCGCGGATCGCGGCGACCTGGCGGTCCATCATCGCGCTCGGGCCGACCATGTCCGCCCCCGCCTCGACGTGGGACTCGGCGATCCGCGCCAGGAACGGCAGCGTCGCCGCGTTGTCCACCGTCTCCCCGCGCACGATCCCGCAGTGGCCGTGGTCCGTGTACTCGCACATGCAGACGTCGGTGATGACGAGCTTGTCCGTCTCCGACTTCAGCGCGCGCACGGCCTGCTGGACGATCCCGTCCCTGGCATAGCCTTCGGAGCCCCGCGCGTCCTTGCGCTTCGGGATGCCGAAGAGGATCACGGCGGGCACGCGGAGGGTCCTGATGTCCTTGACGAGTTCGTCGACCGACAACTGGAACTGGCCCGGCATCGACCGGATCGGGGCGCGCACGCCCTTGCCGTGGCGGACGAAATACGGCATCACGAGATCGTCGGGACTCAGGGTCGTCTCGCGCACGAGAGACCGCAGGAGCGGGGTCCGGCGGAGCCGGCGCAGGTTCATCTCGCCCATTTCACGATCGCCTCCACGAGGCCCTCCAGTGTGTATTCCTTCGCGACGGCCGCGACGCGGAACCCGGCGTCGCGTGCGGCCTTCGCCGAAACGGGACCGATGCAGGCGGCGGGCATGCGCGTCCCCGCCCGCGCCGCGAACTGCCGCGCCGTCTCCGCGCTGGCGAAGGTGACGAGGTCCGCGTCGGGACAGCGGAGCCGTTGCGCGGGGACGATGCGGTAGAGCGTGACCTTCCGGAACTTCGCGCCGTGCTTCTCGAGGATCCGCCGCACCTCGGGATTCGTCCTGTCGGCGCCCGCATGAAGCACGGTCTTGCCACGCCCGAGCGGTGCGATCTCGCGCGCGAGGCGCTCGCTCGTGAACTCGGAGGCGACGAAGTCGGCGAGGACGCCGTGCCGCTCCAGCGCGGCGGCGGTGGCGGGCCCGACGGCGGCGACGAACGTCTTCGCGAGGCGGCGCGAATCGCGCCCCAGGTCGCGCAGCCGGCGGAAATAGCACTCCACGCCGTTCTGGCTGGTGAAGAGCAGGAGGTCGGCGTCGTCGATCCTCGCGTGCGGCACGGGTTGGATTTCGATGGTCGGGACGGTCAGGACCTCGGCGCCGAGCTCCGCGAGTCGTTGGGCGAGGTCGCCCGCCTGGTCGCGCGGCCGGGTCACGACGATCCGCCGGCCGAAGAGCGGCCGGCGCTCGAACCACGGGGCGCGAAGCCCGACCGCCTTTCCGACGAACGTGACCGCCGGGGCGCGGACGTCCCGGGCCCGGCGCGCGATGTCGGCGAGCGTGCCCTCGACGACCCGGTGGCGCGGCGTGGCGGCGGCCTCGACGACGGCCGCGGGCGTGCCGGCGGGCCATCCGCCGGATCGCAGCTTCGCGGCGAGCTCGCGGAGCGTCGCGGCCCCCGTGTAGGAGACGACGGTGCCGCGTTCGTCCAGGTCCACCCCGCCCTCCCCCATCGGCCCGCGCCCGATGACGAAGGTGAGACGGGAGGCGCAGTCGCGCCGGGTCATCGGGATGCCGGCGCACGCGGCCGCGGCGAGCGCGGCCGTGACGCCGGGGACGATCTCGAAGTCGATGCCGGCGCGACGGAGCGCGTCGATCTCCTCGTCCACGTGGCCGAACGTCATCGGATCGCCGGCACGCAGGCGGACGACGCGGCGGCCCGCCCGCGCCTCGCGGATGAGCCGCTCGGGTTGCGCGATCCGGGCGTCCGGAGCGAGACGCTCCAAGTCCAGCGGAGCGAGGCGGTCCGGAACGACGACGTCGGCGCGGCGGAGAAGGTCGCGCGCGCGGACGGTCATGAGGTCCGGGTCGCCCGGCCCGGCGCCGACGAGGAAAACCTTTCCCTTGGTCACGGCGCGCCACTATAACCGTCGGGGATGGCGGGCGCAAAGGAATGGACCGCGGGCCGCTGGGATGGTTGCGCCGTCAGACCCCGCTCTTGTATGATGCGCGCGCTTCGACGGTAGGAGATCGGCAGGTGACGGAACCCCGCGCAATCACATTGCTGCACCTCTCGGACATCCAGTTCGGCAAGGAACATCGGTTTCGCGTGCCGCAGAAGGACTGCCCGGACGGGCGTTTCGACACGCTGATTCAACGACTCAAGGATGATCTCACGTTGCTGCGAGGGCAGCACGGGCTGTCCCCGGATCTTGCTATCGTCACGGGCGACCTGGCCGAGTGGGCGATGCCCTCGGAATTCGAAGACGTACAAACATTCCTGGGTGAACTCACGGCATTCCTCAAGCTGCAACCGGATCACGTCGTGCTCGTCCCCGGCAACCACGACGTCAATTGGAAACACTGCGTCGCCTATTTCTCAGACTGTGAAGGCGACGGCGCCAGACCTCGCGAACCGTATTTTCCCAAGTGGAGGGCTTGCAAGAAACTGCTCGACAGCTTCTACAAGGACCACCCTCCGGCCGCTTCCTTCACGGAGGATTCCCCGTGGACTCTCCATGAATTGAAGGATCTGAAGCTCGCGGTCGCGGGACTCAACTCGACCATGGCGGAGAGCCACGAAGTTCACCATGGCCTTCTGGGCGAAGGGCAACTCCGGTGGTTTCAGGAGAAACTCACCACGTACAAGGAGCAGGGATGGTTGCGCGTAGGGGCGCTCCACCACAACATCCGCCGGAACCCGGTTGACGACGAAGCGAACCTCCGCGATGAAGCCGACCTGAATCGCTATCTCGGCGAGACGATCAACCTGTTTCTCCACGGTCATAGGCACGAAGGCAAGTTGGATTGGCTGTCGCCGAAGGTGCCGATCCTCGCAACGGGCAGCGCCGCGGTGGAGGTGAAAGATCGTCCTCCCGAGGTGCCCAACCAGTATCAGATCGTTCAAGTATGGCCCGACCGCCTCAAACGATGGTGCCGCGGATACTCTCCCGGCGACAAGAAGTGGATCGGGGACAATCGCGCATCCAAGAATGGCGACGCGTGGTGGCGCGAGGAAAACGTAGGCTTCGAGGCCGTTCATGGCACGTTCGCGCTACCCTCAGTCTCGCCTTCCGAATCGGCGCGACCGTCGGAAGAGGCGCTCGAACGCCTGCACCACCGCCCGCTCGCGGACGACTTCCTCTCTCGCGTCGCCGCGATCTGCCGCATCCGGTATGCGGGCGCCGCGATCGAGCGGATGTCCGATCCCGTCTCCGGGCACGACTATCTCAGGGTTTCTGCCGGCAAGTCCGGTCCGGCCTGCGTCCATCCGGTGAGCGGGACCGAAGGAGACGTCACCGACAAGACCTTGGACGGCTTCCTGGCTGTTCACGAACGCTACCGCAGGGCGGATCCCGGAGTGCAGTCGGCATTCGTGTACGGCGGCGCCCCCGCTTCGGAGGATCTGGCGCGGAAAGCGGCGAACGAGCGCGTCTGGCTCGTGAGCTTCACCGAGTTCCAGGGACTGATCGATCTTCGTCCCTACGTCTCGCGGCAGACCGAGCGGCTCGCCAATGATCGCCTGTACCCGCACAAGCTGTACGTGCCCCAGAGGATGACGTTCCAGCCGGGGGAGGATGGGGACACGGGTGCGTCTGAAGATGCGCTGGAGTCCATCTTCAAGTGGCTTCAGGATCCGCTCGGCCGGTTCGTTCTCGTCCTGGGCGATTTCGGGACAGGCAAGAGCTTCCTGCTGAGGGAACTGACTCGCCCGCTTGGGAGTTCGGGCGGCGGGATATTCCCCGTACTGATCGAAATGCGCGCGCTCGAGAAGGGACGGTGCCTCGACGAGCTCGCGGCCCAGCACTTCGCCCGAGCCGGCGTGGAGTTCAATCCCACTGCGTTCCGCTACATGCTCGAAGAGGGACGGATCGCGCTTCTCTTCGATGGGTTCGATGAGCTCGCCTTGCGCCTCACCTACGATCGGGCCGCCGAGCACTTCGACACCATCCTTGCGGCGGCGGCGGGAAAGGCGCGCGTCGTGGTCACGAGCCGCACCCAGCACTTCGAGTCGGACCGCCAGGTGCTCAGCGCCCTCAGCCGGCGCGTGGAGGGGCTTGCCCGCCGGCGCGTGGCGAAGCTGCAGCCCTTCGACGACGCGAGAATCCTGAGGTTCCTGTCGAACCAGATGGGGGACGAGAAAAAGGCGACGGAGCGGCTGAGACTCTTGAAGGATGTGCCGGACCTTGCCGGGCTCTCCCAGAATCCTCGGATGCTCGCCTTCATCGCGGCGCTGGACGAGCGGAGACTGCGGGCCGCCAAGAAGCGCGCGGGACACGTGACGTCCGGGGGCCTTTACAAGATCCTCCTCGATCAGTGGCTAGGACAGGAAGTGGGGCGCGTCCAACCGCCGGGTGCGCCGTCCGCCCTCGTCTTGGAGGACCGACGGCGGGCGGTCACCGAGATCGCCTTACGCTTGTGGGAAGGGCCGGAGCGGACTGTCAACGCGCGCGAGCTCGCCGAAGACGTGGCTTGGGCGACCGAGATATTGAGTCGCCTTCGACTCAGCCCGGCGGAGGTGGCGCACCAGGTTGGGAGCGGCACGCTGCTCGTGAGGGACGAAGAGGGAGGTTTCTCCTTCATCCACCAGTCGGTGATGGAATGGCTGGTCGCCGATCGAGCCGCCCGCGAGCTGGGCGAGGCGAGTGGCCCGCGCAGGATCTTCGGTGTCCGCGAGATGTCGCCGTTGATGGCGGACTTTCTGATCGATCTCGCTGGACGCGACAAGGCAACGGCTTGGGGTCAGACGACTCTGGCCTCGGAGAAGGCCGGTCCCGTCGAGAAGAAGAACGCGCTCCTCCTGCTCTCACGGGCGAACGCCAAGGCGAAGCGGGTTCGGATCGAAGGGAAGGACTTTTCCGGGGCCGACTTTTCGGGCCAGGATCTTTCCGGCGCCGACCTCAGCGGCGCGAACCTGACGGCCGCGCGCTTGGTCGGAACCAAGCTGGAGGGGGCCGACCTTTCGGGCGCGCGGCTGCAAGAGGCCGACCTCACCAGGGCGACTCTGAGCGGGGCGAACCTCGCGGGGGCCGACTTCTCGTGCGCGCGGCTCCTGGGGGCCGATCTTCGAGGCGCGGAAGTGTCGCGGGCGATCTTCCACCGCGCCAAGCTGGTGGGCGCCCAGTATGAGGGGACGCTTCCCGCGACCTGCGACACGTTCGGCGCCGCTCTCCCCAAGCCCGATGCGACACGGACGTGCATAGGATTCGCATCGGCGTGCAATGCCGTTGCGATGGGAGGTCCTTCCGGCGAGTTCGTCGCCGGCGGCCACGACGACGGCAGTGTTCGCGTGTGGGAGCAATCCTCAGGCGCCTGCATCGTCGTCCTTCGGGGGCATCGTGACAAGGTGATCAGCGTGGCGTTCAGTCCGGACGGCTTGCGGGTGGCCAGCGGATCGTCGGACAAGACCGTTCGGCTGTGGGATCTCTCGACGGGGAAGGAAGCGCGACGGCTCGAGGGACACGGCGAGGGGGTTACGAGCGTGGCGTTCAGTCCGGACGGCTTGCGGGTGGCCAGCGGATCGGATGACAAGACCGTTCGGTTGTGGGATCTCTCCACGGGGAAGGAAGTATGGCGGCTCGAGGGACACACGAACTCGGTCACGAGCGTCGCGTTCAGTCCGGACGGCTTGCGGCTGGCCAGCGGGTCGGACGACCGCACGGTTCGGTTGTGGGATCTGTCGACGGGGATAGAAGTGTGGCGGGCCGAGGGGCATGGCGGGTTGGTCACGAGCGTGGCGTTCAGTCCGGACGGCT
The DNA here is from genome assembly GCA_016190175.1 of Planctomycetota bacterium. Taxonomy (GTDB): domain Bacteria; phylum Planctomycetota; class MHYJ01; order MHYJ01; family JACPRB01; genus JACPRC01. The sequence goes on along the minus strand of JACPRC010000068.1, from coordinate 19,066 downwards.
CCAGGGTGGCGAGCGGATCGTGGGACAAGACGATTCGGCTGTGGGATCTCTCGACGGGAAAGGAACTGCGGCGGCTCGAGGGACATACTATCTGGGTCATGAGCGTCGCGTTCAGTTCGGACGGGGCGCGGCTGGCCGGCGGATCGGTGGACGGCGTCGTTCGGGTGTGGGATCTCTCGACGGGGAAGGAACCGCGGCGGCTCGAGGGACACACCGGCTTTGTTGCGAGCGTCGCGTTCAGTCCGGACGGCTCGCGGCTGGCCAGCGGATCGCACGACAACACCGTCCGGTTGTGGGATCTCTCGACGGGAAAGGAAGCGCGGCGGCTCGAAGGACATCGGATGAGAATCACGAACGTTGCTTCCAGCCCAAACGGGGCGCGTTTGGCCAGCGGATCGTGGGACAAGACGATTCGGCTGTGGGATCTCTCCACGGGGAAGGAAGCGCGGCGGCTCGAAGGACACACGAACTGGGTCATGAGTGTCGCGTTCAGTCCGGACGGCTCGCGGCTGGCCAGCGGATCGGCGGACAGCACGGTTCGGTTATGGGATCTCTCCACGGGGAAGGAAGCGCGGCGGCTCGAAGGACACACCGGCGGGGTCCTGGGCGTCGCGTTCAGTCCGGACGGCTTGCGGTTGGCCGGCGGATCGTGGGACGAGACCGTCTGGTTGTGGGATCTCTCGACGGGCGAGGAACTGCGGCGGCTCGAGGGACACACCGGCGGGGTCCTGGGCGTCGCGTTCAGTCCGGACGGCTTGCGGTTTGCCACCGGATCGGAAGGCAGAACCGTTCGGTTGTGGGATCTCTCCACAGGGAAGGAACTGCGGTGGCTGGAGGGACACACCCACCGGGTTACGAGCGCCACGTTCAGTCCCGACGGCACGCGGTTGGCCAGCGGTTCGTACGACTGTACGGTTCGCCTGTGGGATCTCTCGACGGGGAGGGAACTGCGGCGGCTCGAGGGACACACGAACTGGGTGACGAGCGTCGCGTTCAGTCCGGACGGCTTTCAGGTGGCCAGCGGATCGGGGGACAGCACCGTTCGGTTGTGGGATCTCTCGACGGGGAAGGAACTGCGGCGGATCGATGGATTCGCCGGCACGGTGAACAGCATCGGCTTCGTCCGCGATGGCTCGCTCCTGGCGGCGGCAGACGCGAACGGCATCCAGATCCACGATGCGCGCACGGCCGAGCGGCTGGCGACACTCGTCCCTCTGCCGGACGGCTGGGCGGTCCTGAAGCCCACCGGGGAATACAAACTGAACGGCGAGTCCGCCGGCGCCTTCTGGTTCAACATCGGCCTGTGCCGCTTCGAGCCCGGCGAACTTGAGCCGTTCCTCCCGAGCCTCGTGCGCCTGTCGCTCGACGCGCCGATCCTCGCGTGACGGCCGCCGGCCCGATTTTCCTTGCCCTGCCGCGCGCGAGGGATAGAATCCGCTTCTCTTCCGGGGAATCGAGGTTCCGCGCGTGCCGAAGGTGTTTCTCCGCGGCGGCCGGCGACGTCCGGGATGTCCGGGCTCTCCATTCCCGCGGAGTTCAGCCCATTCCGCGGCGTCCGGATCCGCCCCGCAGGACGGAGCGCGGCGTTCCGCGCGCGCGGAATCGGCCGGCCCACGGAGGAAAGGCGCATTCCGTCCGTGCGGAGGCGGCATGGCCGCAAAGCAAGCGCGGTTCGGACGCGCCCGGACGGCGCCCCGTCCGGATGGAAACGGATTCCACGCTTTCGATATCGTGAAAGGAGGACGCTGATGTACGTTCCCGACGAGGGGACCGCGAGCGAGACGCTGGCGGACTTCTACGGCGAGTATGCCATCGCCCGCCTGCTGGCGGACGATCGCGCGCGGAAAGTCGGCGAGGGGCTCCAGAAGGCGCAGGAGGGGCTCCGCAAGGCGGACGATGAGGAGCGCGCCGCGGCGAGGTCGGCGACGCGCGCGCTGGCGGTTCGGGATGCCGCGGACGCGCGGCTCGACGCCGCCGTGCGCGACCTCTGGCTGGAGGCGCGGCGGCTCAGCGGCAACAAGAACGAGGCGCCCTTGATGAAGGCGCTCTTCCCGACGGGCTTGAACCCCATCATCCGGGCGTCCACGGAGGACGAGCCCGTGCGGGTCGGGTCGCTCTTGAAGGCGGTGGAAGAGGCGGGGCGCAAAGAGCTGACGGCCTTGGTGCCGGGCGTGGTTTCCGCCAAGGACGGGTTCGTCCGCCAGGCGAAGGCACACGCGGACGCCGAGGCGGCGCACGACCAGGCGTTCGCGGCGGAGCGGGTGCGCCGGCTGGACTGGATCCGCGCGTACACGGGGGTCTACGGGACGCTCGTGGAGATGCTGGGGAGCAAGTCCGAGGCGGACGATTTCTTCCGCTCGCCGGGGAGGCGTTCGCGCGCGGCCGTGACGCAGCCGCCGGGCGAGAAGGGCGCGTAGGCCGCGATCGAAGTCGATGCGCGGCGAGCGGCGCGGGCCCGGGCGATCCACCCGCGCCGCGGCGGGTCGCTACCTGGGGCCCTCTGAACGGGTCGATGCTATCTCTTGGACCAAGATGAAGCGCACGCTCGATGATCTGACGCCCCAGGACATCGACGTCGATACCCTGGTGCTGGACGCGAAGAACCCGCGCCTCGTGGAGGCGGACTTCAGCGAGACGGCTTCGCAGGACGACATCCTGCTGTGCCTCTGGCGCGAGATGGCGGTGGACGAGATCGCCCTGTCCATCGCAGCCAACGGGTTCTTCCGGCACGAACCCCTCTACGTGGCCGAGGAGTCGGGGAAAATCGTCGTCATCGAGGGCAACCGTCGAGTCGCGGCGGTTCGGCTTCTTCGCGATCCGAGTCTGAGGCGCAAGGTCGGTGCGACCGACCTGCCTGAGATCAGCCGCGCCGACCGAGACAAGCTGGCCAAGCTGCCGTGCATCAAGTGCACGCGCAAACGAATCTGGCAGTTCATCGGGTTCAAACACGTGAACGGCCCGCAGAACTGGGACTCGTACAGCAAGGCCCACTACATCGCCTTCGTCCACAACAAGTTTCGCGTTCCCCTCGACGAGATTGCCCGGGACATCGGCGACAAGCACGCGACGGTTCGCCGGCTGTACGCCGGCCTTATGGTCCTCGAGCAAGCCGAGGCTGCGAGGGTGTTCGACCGCGAGGATCGGGCCAAGAAACACTTCTCTTTCTCGCACCTCTACACGGGACTCACGTACCGCGGTATCCAGAAGTTCCTGGGGGTCTCCGACCGGGCCCTGGGCGAACGCAAGCCCGTGCCACAGAGCCACCTGGCCGAGTTGGGTGACCTCTGCGTGTGGCTGTTCGGAAGCAAGTCCGAGGACAGGGAGCCCGTCGTTCAGAGCCAGAACCCCGACTTGAAGAAGCTCGACGAGGTGCTTCAGGTCAAGCGAGCAACCGTCGCCTTGCGCCAAGGCCTGCCCCTCGACGTGTCGCTCGACATCGGACGCGGCGACGAGCGCGTGTTCCGCGAGGCGATCATCGGCGCCAAGCAGGCGCTTCAGAAGGCAAGAGGCACGGTCCTGACCGGCTACAGCGGCGCAACCGATCTGATGAAGGCAGCCAAGGAGATCAAGGAACTTGCCGAGGATGTCTACGGCGAGATGTCGGAACGGAGGTCCGTCGGGAAGCCCAAGACGCGGAACGCGAGATGACCGGCAAGAGGAGCGCCGTTCCTGCGGTGACGGACCCGGTAGAGGCTTGGGCGGACTGGATCGAGCTCCTGGCGATGAAGAGCAAGGACCGAAACAGCTCGATCGAAGATGCGGTTCGGGTCATCCGCCGCAGCGGCGGCATCGACGCGTGCACGGACCACGAGCGGCGACACAATCGCCAGGACGAGGGCTCCGATCTCAGCCAGTCGCGTGCAGAGAGCGCCTTCGCCGAAATCGAGGACCGATGGAAGGCATGTGGCGGCGACACCGGTGAATATCCGTTCGACGTTGCTGCCAACTACATCGAGCTTCGAGGGAGATTCCGGGAGGCGCCGCATGAGTCCGCCTACCTCTTCTTGCTCCTGCTCTCCGTTCAAGGTGTGAAGGCAGGTCCGCGCGGCGTCGGTGTCGAGAAGCTGTTCGAGGAAGTCTGCGCAACCGCCGCCGAGTCGTACTTCGGAGGGGCTGGGAAACCGGGGCGCGCCGTGTCGTTCGGGCACCCACGACGCGGACTTCCTTCGAACTTCCAGAGGGCGGTCGACAGCCTCTGTGCCCTCCTCGGTGAAGGCGGCGGAAGCAAACCCCGCCCCACAGCGAGCAAGCAGAGGGACGGAAAGCTCGACGTCGTCGCATGGATGGACTTCGCCGATCGTCGCCCCGGGAAGGTCGTCGGCTTCGGCCAGTGCGCCGCCGGCCGGTCGAGTTGGCAGAGCAAGCTCAACGAACTCGACCCCGGTGCGTTCTGCAAGAAGTGGCTTCGGGACGGGATCACGGTCGATCCGGTGCGGCTCTTCTTCGTTCCTTGGAGGATAGGCGAAATGGAGTGGTCGGACACGGCCATCGACGGCGGCGTTTTGTTCGACCGGTGTCGCATCGCGTTCCACGCTCGGAGCTTGGACGCCGTGGTTCGAAGCCAGAGCGCGAAGTGGACGAAGTCCGTTCTCGCCCAGGTGGCGAGGGCATGAGACATCGATTCCACGCCCTGTGTCCGTACTTTGCGATGTTTCCCGAGACGTTCGCGGAGACGTGGCTCGATCGGCTCACGCGGCCCGGAGACGTCGTCCTGGACCCTTTCTGCGGACGCGGGACCCTGCCGTTCCAGGCGCTGCTGATGGGGAGGCGCGGCATTGGCTGCGACGTCAACCCGGTCGCGTACTGCGTCACGCGAGCGAAAACGAACGCGCCCGCCCTCGGTTTGGTGGAGCGACGGCTTGACTTTCTGGAGCGCGAGTATCGCGCGCGCCGCTACGAGCGCTCCCGTCGAGAATTGCCGACCTTCTTCCGATGGACCTACCGCCCGGAAACGTTGCGCCAAGTGCTGCACCTGCGCGAACGTCTCAGGTGGTACGACTCGAACGTCGACTCGATGATCGCGGCGCTCGCGCTCGGGGCGCTGCACGGAGAAACCAACAAATCTCCGTGCTACCTCAGCAACCAGATGCCGCACACGATCAGCACGAAACCCGCCTACTCGGTGCGCTTCTGGAAGGAGCGCGGCTATCGGCCCCCGCGGCGCGACGTCTTCGACCTTCTCCGCGATCGGGCTCGCTACCGCTACGAGACTCCACCGCCGCGCACCCGCGGCTTTGCGCTGCTCGCCGACATGAGGAAGCTGCCCAGATTGGCGAGGCAGATCCCCGGGCCTGTACGTTGCGTGATCACGTCACCGCCCTACCTGAACGTCACCAACTTCGAGGAGGACCAGTGGCTCCGGCTGTGGTTCCTCGGCGGGCCTCCGCACCCGACATATCGCCGCGTATCCAAGGATGACCGTCACGAGCGGAGCGACGGCTACTGGCGGCTCATCGCCGACATGTGGCGAAGCATCGGGCGGGTTCTGGCCGATCGTGCTCACGTCGTCATTCGACTCGGCGCGGTCCGCGAGCCGCCCGAGCGGCTCCTCGAGAAACTCGTAGGCGCCGCGCTCGCCTCCAGCCGTCGAACGCGCCTGGCTCACCACGAAGTGACCGAACTTCGGCGCCGCCAGACCCGGTCGTTTCAGCCGGGCGCCGGCGGGTGCAAGGTCGAGATCGACTGTCACTTCGTGATTGGTTGAGGAAAACCTTTCCCTTGGCCACGGGGCGCCACTATAACCGTCGTGGATGGGCGGCGCAACGGAATGGACGGCGGGCATTCTTGCGGGCGGATTCTCCGCGCGCATGGGACGCGACAAGGCGCTGATGGAGCTGGCCGGGCGACCGCTGATCCGCCACGTCCTCGACCGTCTCGGCCGGCCGGCGCTCATCTCCGCGAACGACGACCGGCTTGCCGCATTCGGCCCGATCGTGCGCGACGTCCTGCCCGCGCGGTGCCCGGTCGCGGGCGTCCATGCGCTCCTTCACGCGGCGCCGACGGACCGCGTCTTCGTCTGCGGATGCGACATGCCGTTCGTGAGCCTGCCGCTCGTAGAGCACCTGCTCGGCATCGACGCGGACTTCGTGCTGCCGGTGACGCCCGACGGTGAGGAGCCGCTGCACGCCGTCTACTCGAAGGCGTGCCTCGTGCCGATCGAGCGGCGCCTGCGCGAGATGCGACTGCGCACGACGGACTTCCAGGACCTCGTGCGGACGGAACGGGTGCCGATCGACCCGCGCGACTGGCTCGTGGACGGCCGGTCGCCGTTCGTGAACGTCAACACGCCGGGGGAGTTCGGGGCGCTGATTTGAGCCTGCGGCTTGCGGTCCGGGCCGCATCGCGCTAGAATCCCATCGTGGACTTGCAGAGCATCACGGTGCATCTCGACGTGACTCCCTTCGTCCCGTTCGTCATCGAACTGGACAACGGCCGGCGGGTGACTGTGCGCCATCCGGAGAACGTCTTCCTGATCCCCAACCGTGCCAAGCTGTGGTACATCGAAGTCTACGACGAGGAAAACGACGCCGTGGCGATGTTCCATCCGTCGGCGGTGTCGGCACTGCTCAAGGTCCGCAAGGATTCGGAGTCGCTTCGGTAGTCGCCCCGTTGCCGGCCCTCCGTGCCTCCGTGGCCCGCCCGGAAAACCAGTTGCAAGCCCCCCCCGCCCCGTGCTAGACTCCCCCTCCGTTTCCACCCAGGGAGGGGCAGCGTGACGGAGAGGACCGCCGAGGCCGCCGGGCTCTTCGAGCCGATCCGCGCGGAGATCGCGCGCGTCGAGGCGCTCATCCGGCGGGAGGCGGCCAACCCCAATCCGTTCGTGCAGACCCTCGTCGAACACCAGACGAAACACCAGGGCAAGCGCGCCCGCCCCGCCCTGCTCCTCTACAGCGCCCATATCTGCGGGGGCGAACCTCAGGAGCTGCATTACGGCCTCGCCGCCGTGATCGAGATGCTCCACACGGCGACCCTGGCGCACGACGACGTCCTGGACGAGGCCGAGATCCGCCGCAACGTCCCGACTCTCAATCGGATGTGGGGAAACGAGGCCTCCGTCCTCTTCGGCGACTACCTCTTCGCGAAGGCCTACGCCCTCTGCGCGCGGCTCCACAATCGCGAGGCGAACCTCATCTTCGCCACGGCCGTGCAGGACATCTGCGTCGGCGAGCTCTCCCAGATCGCGGGGAGGTTCAACTTCGACCTCGAGGAGGATCAGTACCTGAACCTGATCCGCCTCAAGACCGCCGTTCTCTTCTCGACCGCCTGCCGCCTGGGCGCCGTGGGGACGGAGGCGGAGCCGCGGATCGCGGAGGCGCTGGCCGAATACGGCGAGAAGGTCGGCATCGCGTTCCAGATCGTGGACGACTGCCTCGACATCACGGGCGACGAGCGCGTGATGGGCAAGTCGCTGGGGACGGATCTGGCGAAGGGGAAGCTGACCCTGCCCGTCATCCGCCTGCTGAAAGAGCTGTCTCCCGGCGAGCGCCGGGGGTTGCAGCAGGTGATGTCATCCGCCAACGGGAAGGACCCCCGGGCGGAGGTGCTGCGGCTCCTGCACGAGCGGGACGTGCTCGCGTGGTCCCTCGGGCGGGCGCAGGAGTTCGCGGAGGAGGCCAAGGCGGCGCTGCGGGAGGTCCCGCCGTCCGCTCACACGGAGAGTCTCGCGAATCTGGCGGATTTCGTCGTCTCCCGCCGGTCGTGAAGCGGCTTTCCCCCCCTTCCGGCCGATAAATTATCAAGGCCGACCCCGGGTCGTGCTATCATTGCGGGCGGCAGCATGAGAGTCGTCAAGATCGAGGAGGCGAAACCCGGCATGCGGGTCGCCAAGGACGTCCTGGATCTCCGCGGCAACCTCCTCTACAAGGCCGGCACCGAGATCTCGCTGCAGATCCTCGAGACGCTCCGGGGCAGGAACGTGACCCACCTCTTCCTCGAGGATTCCCCCGGGCTGGGGAGCGCCGGCGTGGATCCGGAGAAGCGGGCGGCCGAAGTGGATGCCGAGCTCGATCGCGTCTTCGCCGACGTCGCCTCCCATCCCGTGATGGGCGCGCTGAAGGAAGCGGCGAAGCGGGTTCTCAAGTCCAAGGTGAAGTGAGGGCGGCGGATGGAGGCGGGCGCACAAACCGAAGTCCAGGACCGGCTCAAGAAACTCGTCGACCGGATCCAGGGTCTGCCCACGCTGCCCGCGATGCTCAACAACATCAACAAGATGATGCTGAACCCGCGCACCTCCGCGAAGGAGGTGGCCCAGCTCATCTCGAGCGACCCGTCCATCACTTCGAAGGTGCTCCGGGTCGTCAACTCCTCCTTCTACGGCTTCCCGAACCGCATCACGACCGTGACGCACGCGATCGTGATCCTCGGCTTCAACACGATCAAGTCGATCGTCCTCAGCTCCACGATCTTCGACGTGTTCCGCAAGGAGGTGCGCGGCGGGTTCGACCGGCAGGAATTCTGGAAGCACTCCATCGGCTGCGGCGCGGCGGCGAAGGTGCTGGCGCGGAGGCTCGGGTTCCCCACGCTGGAGGAGATCTTCATCGCGGGCCTCCTGCACGACGTCGGGAAGATCGTCATGGACCAGTTCCTCCACGAGCGGTTCGCCGAGGTCCTCGACATGGTCCGGACCCGGAACTGTCTCATCGTGGAGGCGGAGGAGAAGACGCTCGGCATCACCCACTCCGACGTGGGGGCATGGCTCTTCGAGAAGTGGAACCTCTCGAAGGGGCTCGTCGAGACCACGCGGTGCCACCACAATCCCGCGCTGGCCGGCGAGAACGCGAAGCCCGCCGCGATCATCCATTTCGCGGACATCCTGGTCCGCGCCCTGCGCTTCGGAAGCGGCGGCGACCAGAAGATTCCGCAGGTGAGCGACGCGGCGTGGTCCCAGCTCGGACTCGACCCGGGCCAGTTCGACCCCCTTCTCGCGGAGGTCGGGGAGGAGATCGAGAGGGCGATGATCTTCCTGGACTTCATCAAGTAGGCCGGAGCGCCGAATGGAGCGCCCCCAGTCGGACACTGGGCTCATCCGGGCGATCGAGACGGCCTCGCCGGAACTGCGGGACCTGCGGGACCTCGCCCGGAAGATGCTCCTTTCGCGCGACCCGAAGGAGATCTGCCGCCTCCTCGGCGACTCCATTCCGCGTCTCCTCAAGGCGCCGCGCGCCGCCGTCTTCCTCGCCGATCCCGCCTCCGGGGCCCTCCCGCCCCCGTCCGACGCGGACGCGGCGCTCCACCCGGACAAGGAGATCGTGGACTTCGCCTTCCAGGGCGGCCGGCCGCCGGTCCTCCCCAACAGCGCCGGCACCCTCCTGATCGTCTTCCCGCTGCGGGTGCAGAACCAGCGCGTCGGCGTCGTCTCCGTGGACATCACCGGCGTCGCGGAGGAGGTCCTCCGGGCGAACCTGGATCCCGTGGACGCCCTCCTCGACCCGGGCGCCGTCGCGCTCGTGAACGTCCAGACGATGCACCGCTCGGTGGGCGAGTCCGCGATCCTCTCGAACATCCTCGACAGCATCCCCAACGGGATCGTCACGATCGACAACGACCGGCGGATCACGCGGCTGAACCGCAACGCCATGGCGATGCTCGAGCTGGCGCCCGACTGCGTCGGCTCCGCCTACCAGGAAGTCTTCCCTCCGAAGATCACCGAGGCGCTCGACGACCTCATCCGCGAGACGGCGGAGATGGGGTTCGCCATGGAGAAGGTGATCTCCCACAAGCTCGCCCAGGGATCCGAGCTGCACTTCGCGCTCTCCATGTCGGTGCTCTGCGACGAGAACTACAGCCCGCTCGGGATGATCGTCGTCTTCCGCGACATGACGGCCACGCGCGAGCTGGACCGTCTGCGGCGGCTCGACACGATGAAGTCGGAGTTCGTGGCGAACGTCTCCCACGAGCTGAAGACGCCGCTCACGTCGATCAAGGCATACACGGAGGCGCTCCTCGACATGGTCGAGGAGGAGCAGATGAAGCAGTTCCTCAAGGTGATCGACGAGGAATCGGACCGGCTCCTCTTCCTGATCAACGACCTCCTCAACGTCTCTCGCATCCAGTCCGGCAAGATGAAGATGCACTTCGAGCTGTGCGATCCGCGGCAGGCCGTCACCGAGGTCCTCAACATCTCGAAGGTCCAGTCGGCGATGCACCAGATCCACCTGGAGCTGGCGGAGGACGTGCCGGCGATGATGGTCGACCTGGACAAGATGAAGGAGGTGATGATCAACCTCCTCTCCAACGCGATCAAGTACTCCCCGAACGGCGGGGGCGTCTGGGTCCGGATGCGCCGGGAGGAGGCGAACCTCCGCATCGAGGTGCAGGACGAAGGGATGGGGATCCCCAGGGAGAACCTCCCGAAGCTGTTCCAGGCGTTCTATCGCGTGGACAGCTCCCTGACCTCCGAGATCCCGGGGACGGGGCTCGGGCTCGTGATCGTCAAGGCGATCGTCGAGCACCACGGGGGGAGGATCTGGCTCGACAGCGAGCCCGGGAAGGGAACCACGTTCTTCATCCTCATCCCGGTCCGGCGCGAGGCGCCGCAGCAGCCGGCGGGGTTCGCGGAATAGAGGACCTACCTCCCGAACAGCCTCCCCCAGAAACCGGGGTCGCGCACCGCGCGGACGACCACCTCGGCGCTGCCCCCGTTCGAGGTCAGCGTGAGGCGCGCGACCTGCTCCGCTTCCACGGGCGACGCCTCCACCACGATCTCGCGCACCTCGCCGGGCGCGACGTCGCGGATCTCCTTCACGACGAGCCACTCCTCGCCCCAGCTTGCCGAGAGCGAGAGCGGCTCCTCCCCGTCGTTCCGGATTCGCACGAGGCCGCGCCCGGCCGGCCGGCATCGGAGTTCCAGCTCTCCCGTCAGGCAGGTCAGCAGCGCCGGCCTCGGCGCGATCGTGAACCCCGCGTGGACGCGGCCCTTCCCTCCGTTCGAGTCCACCTGCACGGCGAAATCGTACCGGCCGCCTGCGGCGAGCCCATCGGTGGAAACGGTGAACTCCAGGGGACACTCGGTCCCCTTGAAGAAGAGGTCCACCGGTCGGACCCATGCGGGCGCCCCGTCGACCCGGGCCTCGCCGTGCAGGATGCCCCTCCCCACCCGGGTCGCGTAGATGCGAAGCGTCCGCGTCGACCCGCGCCGCACCGGACCGAGATCCACGTCCACCGCGTCGAGGTCCATCCGCGGCGCCGGGACCAGCCCCGTCGCCTCGAGGAACTTCTGGACGGCGACCTCCGCGTCCGGCTCGGATGCGCGGATCTCGGCGACGCGTCGCGCGAGGTCGCGTTCGCGGATCTGCCGGAGCCAGCTTTCCAGATGAGCGTCGCGGACGAGGACCCGGGCGTCCTCCGGTCTCGCCAGCAGCGCCTCCGCCAGTTCGCGGAGGGTGAAGACCTCGCCTCCGGAGGGCAGCGGGAGCGCGTCGCCGCTCTGGAACGCGATGCCGGAGTCGATCGTGCGGAACTCCGGCTCGCCCGCGGCGAGCATCGCATCGAGCGCCTCGGCGCTGCTCGCGTAGCGGTCCGCGGGCGCGGGCGCCAGGCACCGGTGCAGGAAATCGTCGATCCGCCGCGGGATGTCGTGGAAGATCTCGGAGGGGTACCGGAACGCGCCGAGGGGCCGCTCGCCCGTCAGCATCTCGTAGAAGACGACCCCGAACGAGTAGAGGTCGCTCTTCGCGTCGGCCGGTCCCCCCTTCCGCTGCTCGGGCGCCATGTACTCCAGCGTCCCGGCGACCCCGCGCTCCGCCTCCGGCGCCATGCGGCCCGAGAGGAGGATTCCGGACGGGTCCACGGAACGCCCGAGCCCGAAGTCCGAGAGCTTGGCCGCGCGGCGCTCTCCCTCGGCGCCCTTCGCGAGCAGGACGTTCTCCGGCTTGATATCCCGGTGGACCACGCCCCGCGCGTGGGCATGCGCGAGGGCATCGAGCACCTGCCGGCCCACGCACAGCGCGTCGCCGAGGGAGAGAGGCCCGCGGGTCTGGAGCAGCGAGCGCAGACTGCCTCCCTCCATGTACTCCATCACGACGTACGGGGGATCCGCATCCGCATTCAGGCCGAGAGTGCGCACGACGGCCGGGTGCTGGAGCCGGTGCTGGATCGCGCCGCCCGTCCGCAGCTCGTCCACGGTCCCGGGGTCGGTGGAGAACTTGATCGCGACGGTCTGGTCGAGCGCATGATGGCGCGCCTTCCACACCTCGCCGAATCCGCCCTGGCCGAGTTTCTCGACCAGGACGTATTCGCCCACCCGCTGGTTCGCTCCGATTACCATCTCCGGCTGACAGCTAACAGCTAGTAGCTTGTCATCCCCTGCGGCGAGAGCAGTCCCTTGATCTCGTTCACCTGGCGCTTCGAGAAGTCCAGCTCGACGACCCGGTTGGCCCCCTGCTCGAGGATCAGGGTGTTCCCGTCCTCCAGGCGCACGGCGGCCATCGGGCGCACGAGCCCCTCCTTCTTCCACACTTCCCGGTTCGCGGCGTCGATCTCGATCACCATTCCGCGCTGGTAGTCGCTGATGAGCGTGTTGCCGTTGTCCAGCCGCAGCGCGCGCCACGGCCTCAGGCGGTCCACCTGGGCGCGCCAGACCTCGTTGCCCTGCCGGTCCACCTCGACGACCTGGTTGTTCCCGGTGATGAGGGTGTTCCCATTCTCGAGCCGCTGAACTCCGATCGGATTCTGCACCTTGGTGCAGGCCCACACCCGGTTCTTCTGCGGATCGAGCTCGGAGACCCGGTTGCCGTAGTACTCCGCGACGAGGGTGTTTCCGTTCTCGAGCCGCTGCACGTCGTACGGGTAGTTCATCGAATCCGCCTGCCAGACGATCTCCCGCTGCGGGTTGACCTCGATCACCTGGTTGTAGTTCGTGTTGGCGATGAGGGTGTTTCCGTTCTCGAGCCGCACCGCCGCCCAGGCGTACTGGACGTTGGTCGTGTAGCTCCACAACTCGCGGCCCGAGCGGTCGAACTCCCTTACCCCCGTCTGGTCGCACACGAGCGTGTGGCCCGCCGTCGTGCGCGCGTACTGGAGGAACGCGAGGGAGTGGATCTGCCTCTTCTCCAGCGCGACGTTCCCCAGGACGTGCGAGAAGACCTCCACGGACGCTTCCGTCACGGCCGAGAGGACGCCGACCACGCGGTCCCCGTTTCCGAGGATGATCCGGGCGAACCAGCCCATCGCCGGGTCGCGGCGCGTCTCTCCATGGTACAGGACCAGCCGGCGGACCGCCTTCCTCGGGAGTTCGCTCTTCTCCGTGCCGGTGTCCAGGACGAGGGCGGTGCCCGTGATCGAGACGAGGTCGCCCCAATGCGCGACGTTGGCCTTCTTGTCGTTCTCCGCGATCACCAGGTCCTTCTTCTCGTCCTTCGTCTCGGGCATCGCACCCTCGATCGGGCCGAACTGGACCATCCGCACGTCCTCCCTCCGGACGTGGAACTCCCGTCCGAGGGCGGCGACCGTGAGCTTGCGGTCGCGGAATCCCGCGACGGTGCCCGACAGGATGCTGCCGTGGAAGAACTGCACGCGCGGGGCGGCCGGGTCGTGGCGGACGGCCTCCGGTTTCCGGAACTGGATGCGGACGATCCGCTCGACCGGGATCGAGAGGTCGCGCCCCGCCTTCGTGCGGAAGCGGATCGTCCCGCCGGCGTCGCAGCCCGTGATGCGGCCGGCGAGTTCCTCGCGCCCGGCCAGGGTGACCCGCTCGTCCTCCTCTTGCGCCCCCGCCGCCCCGGTCCGGAGAAGGGCGAGGAGGCCGAGCGACGGAAGAACCTTCATGCGACGCGGATTATATACTCCACGCAGTCACAATTCGCGGTTTCTCTTCCGCAGGCGTTCAGCCCTCAGCCGTCGGCTCTCAGCCGACCTCTCATGCCGTGCTGCGGCCGGCGTCGCCGCGCTGAAGGCTGACGGCTGATAGCTGAACGCAAGTCTCTTTCCCAAAGAAGCTCAAGTCATGGCCGCGTGGGGCATACACCGGCGGGAGCCGCGAGCGATCCACTTGATTCGCGCTTGTCCCATGCCCTAGCCCGGATGATTCATGAAGGCTCTCGCCTTCAGGAATGATCCGGGCTAGAATGGCGGCCCACATGGCCAAGCTGCGGATCAAGGAGGCGGACGCCGAGCGGACGATCGACCTCGTCGATGCCGTCACGTCGTTCGGCCGCGCGCCGGAAAACAAGGTGATCCTCCAGGATCGCGAGAGCTCGCGCCGCCACTTCCAGATCGAACGGACGGAGCAGGGCTACAAGCTCGTGGACCTGGAAAGCCGCAACGGGACGCGCGTGAACGACCGGGTCGTCAACCAGCACCTGCTTGCGCCGGGGGACGTCGTGCAGATCGGAAAGACGACCCTCCTGTTCCAGGCGGACGGCGCCGCGCCGGCCCCGCCGCCTCCCGCGCCCTCGCCCGTCAAGGAGGTCCCGCCGTCTCCCCCGCCCGCCTCCGTCCGCGAAACCGAGGCCCGCCGCCGCAGCAGCGGGACCACGAGCATCGACAAGATCCGGGGAGTCCAGCGGGCCCGCGCGGACGACCCGGAGCTGGAGGAGCGCAAGACCCTCAAGATCGTCGGCGGGATCGCGGCGGGCTTCCTGGGCCTGATCGTGATCCTCATCGTCATCGGGGCCGTCAGCCGCAGCCGGACCGACCCTCCGAAGCCCACGCCGAAGAACCCCTCGAATCCGGCCTCCGACGGAAAGAAGGACCCGCCGGTCGAGGACAAGGCGGAGGCCGCCCTCTTCGGCGAGATCGCCGACCTGGAGAAGACGCTCGACGTCAGCCACGCTCGGGCGTTGGCGAGGTGCAACGAGTATCTCGACCAGTTCCCGCAGGGGAAGAACGCGGCCGAGGTGCGGAGGATCCGCGCGGCGGCGGAGTCGCGTCGCGACGCCTCGGGGGCGAACGACCTCGCGAAGGTCCGACGGGAGGCCGAAGAGCATCGCCGCAACGGCCGCTACGCGGACGCCGTCCGCGTCGTATCGCAGGCCCTCCAGGACCGGAAGATGGCGCGCTTCAACGCCGATCTCACGAACCTGAAGAACGAGATCGTGCAGGAGGCGAACCTCCACTACGGCACGCAGATCAAGAAGGGGCTGGACCTGATCGACGCGCGCGAGTACGAGAAGGCCCGCGCGCTCCTCGAGGGGCTCCGCCGC
Organism: Planctomycetota bacterium; assembly: GCA_016190175.1. Taxonomy (GTDB): domain Bacteria; phylum Planctomycetota; class MHYJ01; order MHYJ01; family JACPRB01; genus JACPRC01. Next base: position 3,926 of record JACPRC010000068.1, on the reverse strand, counting down.
GAGCTCGGCGGCGTCCCGGAGTTCGACGCCAAGCTCAAGGCCGTCGAGGAAGCGCTGGCGAAGATCCGTTGAAGGTGGTTCGTCGTCGGTGGTTCGTGGCTGGTGCCTCTTCTCTTCACCAACCACTAACCACCAATCACTAACCACCCATGAAGGAACACGTCGTCACGATCCGCCCGCGCTACGACGAAGTGGACAAGATGGGCGTCGTCCACCACCGCAACTACATCGCCTACTTCGAGGTCGGGCGCACGGAGTACATGCGCGCCGCCGGCCTCCCGTACACCGAGCTCGAGCGCCGAGGGTATCGTCTGGTCGTCACCTCTCTTGGCGCCCGGTACCGTGCGGGCGCGGGGTACGACGAGGAACTGCGGGTCCGCACCCGCGTCTCCGGGGTCGGTCCCGCCTCGGTCCGGTTCGAGTACGTCGTGGAGCGGGCCGACGGGCGCGTCCTGGTGGAGGGCTTCACGGAGCTGGCGTGCCTCGGCCCGAACCTCCGGCCGGCGCGGCTGCCCGAGGACGCCGTCCTCCTGCTCTCGACCGGCGGAAAGGCCGGGGGGAAAAGCGGTTCCCCTACGTCCAGTTTTATGTGACAGGGCCCGACCGGGCCTCCTATAATCCCCTGCTCCGGGGGGAACGGAACTGGTCTGCGCTCGTGGGGGTTTCGACGTCATGAATTCGCTGCTCCTCGCGCTCATCCTGTTCGCTCAAGACGCGGACTCGAAGAAATCGGCCCAGCAGCTCTTCACCGAGGGCCAGCGGCTGGAAACCGTGGACCGCGACTTCGCCAGGGCGGCGGCCAAGTACCAGAAGGCGGCGGACAAGGCGCGGACGGACGGAAACAAGACCCTCCTGGCGGCGGCGCTGCACAACCTCGCGCGCTGCCACGAGTCCTCGGACCCCGACAACGTCGCGGGAGCGCTGGACGCGTACGGCAAGATCGTGGCGGAGTGCGGGGACGTCGAACCGTACGCCTCGACCGCGAAGAGGAAGCTGGAGTGGCAAGGGGTGGACGTCTATCTCGGCCAGTATCGCGCCGTGCTGGAGAAGTGGCGCGAGACGCGCGGGAGCACCGCGGCGCTGACCGCCTCCCGCGAGGCCGTGTGGGCCAAGATCCAGGCGCTGGACGCGAAGGCCCTCCCCGGCCTCCTCGAGGCCCTGGCGCTGGACGACGAGGTGCTCCGCGATTTCGCCTCCGACTGCCTCTCCAGGCTCGTCGACACGGGAGGGGTCGCGAAGGTCGTCGAGAAGCTCAAGGACCCGAACGCCGTGGCGCGCGGCGGCGCGTCGCTGACGCTCGAGAAGGTCTTCCGCATCTGGCGCGAGGCGAACCTCCTGGACGAGCAGGCGGCGAAGGTCCGGCGCGACTTCGACCTCGCCAAGCTCGGCGGGGGCGACGTGTCGGACGTGGAGGCGGAGATCAAGAACGCCGAGAAGACCGTCGAGGAGGCGAAGAAGGGCGTCGAGGAGGCCGAGGCCGCCGCGAAGGGCGGCTCGGCGGCGGACAAGGAGTTCCTCGATAGCCAGGTGACGCTTGCGCGGATGCGCCTGCGGCAGGCCGAGGACCACCTCAAGATGCTCCAGAACGTGAAGTCCACGCAGGAGCGGGCCGCCGACCTCGAGTCGCGCGCGGCCAAGGTGCGCCACAACATCCCGAAGGACCTCAACGCGGCGGAGATCCAGAACGCGCTCGCCTCCGTCATCGCGGACGAGAACGCCGACGCGACCGCCCGCCTCGAGGCCGCCACGGCCGCGCAGTCCATCGGCGACATCTCCGGGAGCCTCGTCGCCGCGCTCGTCGCGGGGATGCAGAGCGGGAACCGCAACGTCCGGATCGGCTGCGCGCGCGCGGCCGCCGCGGTCACGCCGGCCGAGGGCGCCCACAAGCACAAGCTCGCGGAAGTGCTCATGGATCTGGTGCAGTACGAGCCGGAGAAGCAGTGGACGGCTCCGACGGTGAGTCCGGAGGAGGAGAAGCAGATCCGCGACGCCATCGCGGCCGCGATCGCCGCGAAGGACGAGGAGGCGGAGGCGGCGATCGCCGCCCTCGTCGCCATGGGCGACAAGATCGAGGAGTCGGTGCAGCGGACCGCCGGCCAGGCCTCCGCGAAAGCGCGGATCCGGCTCGAGACGGCCCTGTCGCGGCTCCGCGCCCGCCGCTGGGCCAACGACCCCCTCGTCCGGCAGGCCGCGGCGCAGTCCCTCGGCCGCATCGGGCTCGTCAAGGCCGTCCCCGCCCTCATCGAGGCGCTCGAGGACAACGACGCCGGCGTCCGCCGGGAGGCGAACGAAGCGCTCGTCGCCCTGACCCGCGTGGACGTCGGATACGAGTCGGACCCGCGCGTGGCCGATCCCGAGCGCAAGATGGACGAGGCGACGAAGCGCGCGGAGCAGCTCAAGATCCGCGGCGAGGGGATCAAGCGCTGGAAGGAATGGTGGGCGAAGAGCAGCGGCGTGGACGTCGTCGTCGACCGCTTCTGGACCTTCCAGCAGCGCTGGACCTCGTACGACGCCGCGGACCTCTTCGACCGGGACCTCTTCATCCGCAAGGTGCTGTCGACCTCCTCGCAACTGAGCCGGCAGTGGGACAAGCAGCGGGCGGAGCGGATTCACGACGCGTTCCAGCGCGACAAGAAGGTCTTCGTGATGGACGCGGTGGACCTCGGCGAGGGCGCGCTCGACCGGCTCCTCGAGAGGCTCGACGGCAAGAGCGACCAGGAGAAGATCTTCGAGAAGCTGGGCAAGGTGCAGCGCGACCGGCTCGTGGCGAAGTCCCGCGCCGCGACGCGGCTCTTCGTGGCGGAGGCGGTCGCGGAACTCGGGAAGAAGACGAACGCGGCGAAGGTCGCCGCGACGCTCGCCGGGATGCTGGGAGACGAGAAGGGGGCGGGCGCCGCCGCGGCGCTCGGCTGCCTGGGACGGGAGGTGATCGGCACGGCCGGCATCCAGGCGCTGGTCGGATCGGGCCTGACGTCGGCCAACGAGGCGACGCTCGAGGCGGCCGCCACCGCGCTCATGAAGGCGGGGGACGAGTCCTGCGCCGAGGGCCTCACGACCCTCGCGGCCTCCGCGTCCGCCGACGCCTCCGTGGATTCGCCGCGCGTCCGGGCGGCGGTCGCGGCGCTCCGCGCGCTGACGGCCCTGAAACCGAAGAACCCCAAGACGCTCGAGACGGTCGGCGAGATGGTCGGGCACGAGCCGGAGGACAACACGGGGTCGCGGCGCGCCGCGTCCGACCTCGTCCGGGAGTTCGCCTGCGACACGCTGGGGGCCCTGGGCACCGCGGAGGCCGCGCCCTACCTCCTTCGCGCCCGGCGCGACGCGAAGCGCAACGTCCGGGACGCCGCGGGCGCGGCGATCCGGGAGCTGTTCAAGAGTCAGCCCGAGATCTCGCGGAAGCTCCTCGAGACCCTGCGCGACGAGAAACGGTCCTCGCAGGACCGGATCGGCGCGGCCCTCGGGATCGGCGACACGGGTCATGAGCCGCGCGTCCACGACCTCGTCTGGAGGATCCTGGACCGCAACCCGCCGCGCGACCTGCGGGACCCGGACCCCGCGGTGCGGGCCGCCGTCTGCCGCGCGCTCGGCGCGATCAAGAGCAAGACCCAGCTCGCGATCGAGAGCCTGATGGCGGCGTTGTCCGATCCGGCGGAGGAGGTCAGGCAGGAGGCCTACTTCGCCCTGCGGGAGACGGTCGGCGCGGACACGGCGGCGCAGATCAAGGTGGCGGTGCGGGAGGTGGAGGGGCGCAACCCGGAACCGCAGGAGTTCAAGGGATGGTACACGCAGGAGATCCGGAAGAAGTTCCTCGAACTGTGGAAGCGATGGTACGAAGGCAAGAAGGGGGAGTTGAGGAAGGAGCCGGACAAGGAAGTGTGATGGGGAGATAGGGAGATAGGGAGATAGGGAGATAGGGAGATAGGGAG
>JACPRC010000074.1 GCA_016190175.1 Planctomycetota bacterium | reverse complement strand
GGCGGACTCACCCCGAGCGGAGCGAAGCGAAGTCGAGGGGTTCGTGCGCCTTGGGACGCAACGGGTTGTGAACCCTTCGACTCGCCTGCGGCTCGCTCAGGGTGATTCGCCCGCAAGGAAGCCCTTGTTGCGGGCGAATCATGCTTCTGTAGCCGGATGTGACTCCCCTTCTGTCGAACGACTACTCATCCCGCGCGCTGGAGTGCGGCGACGATTCGGTGGTAGGCGAGGCAGGGGACCTTCGTCACAGGACGAGTTCCCGCACCTCGGTTCCCTCCTTGGGCGTCACGTCGTCGTCCACCGGCTCGAGGTAGAGTTCGATCGCCTCGCGAATGTTGCGAAGCGCCTCCTCCACGGTGTCCCCTTCGCTGATGCAACCCGGAAGGGAGGGTACGAAGACGGTGAATCCGTCCTCCTCGCTGCGCTCCAACACGACCTTCAGCGTCATCTCGACCTCCTTGCGCTCACTCTATTGGGAATCTCGCCGCACGTCCATCGTCGCGCACCGCCTGGCGAGGTCCGAGCGATGAACCTGCGACCTGCGATCGCGTTTGCACGGACATGATCCGAATTGCACTCTTGGGCTTCTGGTTCGCGCTGCAGAGTCTCCCGGCCGAGCGAGGCGGGCTCATGGGGGCTCCGTGCCCTGCGCGGATGCCGCAGGATTCCGAGATAGACTCCCTCGTGGACGTTCTCGCGCGATGTCGCGACATCGATCCGGATGATCTCTGGTGCGGCACCTGAGCATTCCCGGGGGAACTGGACCGACTCGTCGAGATCGGTGTGCGTAGTCTTCCGGCGGTGCGGTCCAAGCTGCTCACGAAGCCGACCCGATATCACCGGCTCATCGGCCTGGTGATCGTGAATCGGATCTCTCTGAAAGAACGGGGCACCCCGGGTCACCAGTGTCCTCCGGAGGTGGCTCGGGCCGCGGCCGGGGATCCGGACCTGGGGCTTCGGACGAGCGCGTGCTTCTTCATTCTGCGACATGGACCCGAAGCGAGAACTCCCCACATGCGTCTGATCCGAGACGTCGTCCGCCAGACCCTTCGCTCTGGCGGACGCCAGAGTATCTATGACGGCCTCCTTCTCGTCACAGGCCTTTCACGGATGGGTCTCGCATGGTCCGTCGTGCGCATCGTGGAGGAGTTCATTCTCCTCTCGGTCGCCGCACTCCCCTTGGCGGACCTCATGGGGAATCTGGAGGAGTTTCCGCGCACACGGAGATTGCTCCGTTGCGTCGCCCGGAGACTCCGCGACCCGGACCCGGCCATCTCACAGGCGGCTTTCGAAACCGTGTTGAAGCTGTTCGAACTGGAGAGGGTGGCTCCGGGAATCCGGCAGGGGATGGTGCGGCGATGGCGAAAGGAGGGATGGACCCTGGCGATTCAAGAGGGGGTCGAATCGGAGATCCGGCGCCTCCGCGTGCCGGAGGAGTGACGGACGCGGGTCGCCGCGATGGGATGTCGCGCGCGACGATCTCTACAGGAGCCTCAGGAACTCGTCGCGGCTCAGTCCTGCCTGCTCCAAGATCGAAAGGAGGGTCCCGCGCGGGATGTCCTTCCCCATCGGGACAATGACGAGACGCATCCGCTCTCCGGGGATGCGTCGGACGAAGGCACGGTGGCTGCCCTTGCCGCGGTCGGGCGCCTCCGCGAATCCGGCGCGTCGAAGCGCGCGGATGATGTCTCGCGACGACAGCGACGGGAGCTTGCTCACGAGCAGACTTGGAGCGGCGTGCTGAAGCGGATGTCGGACGTCAGGACGGGTTCGAGGTCGCCGAGGATCCCGAGTTTCTTCGCGTTTGCAAGATAGAGCGTGACGGCCTCGCGCAGGGCATCCAGCGCCTTCGCCGGCGTGACTCCGAATGAGGCCACGCCCAGTTCCGGACACTTGGACACATAGCGCCGGCCTTCCTTCCATATGGCTGCGGTAAGCGTGAACGTCCTCATGGACGCATTGTCGGCGTTCGCATGCGCGTCGTCAAGTTCCGGAACCCGAGCGGGGACCGGCCTGCCGTTCAACGGCGCTCCGTGCCCCGGTACGCCCGGATCAGAAACCACCCCGCGCACGCGTTGAAGACCGGCGAGACGGCCAGCCCGACGCCGCCCCAGAGCGTGACCCGCTCCGCCATCGCGAGATGGACCCAGTCCGCGAAGAACTCCGACAGCCGCATGCCGGCGACGAGCACGAGCCACCAGGGTTCCTTCTTCCACCGGAGCAGGGCGAGGGTCTCGAGGAGCGCGAAGGCAGCCCAGATCGCGCCGGCCCGGCGCATCAGGCCCGCCGGGTCCGCGTACGCCCGGCCGTGGAAGAGGCGGAACCACGTCTCCGGCGACGCGAGCGCGCACGAGCCGAGGACCACATCGAGCGCCACCAGGAAGAAGAGAAGCGCCCGGATGCGGCCGGCATGGAAGGGAATCGTCATGGCGCCCGGAACGCCGGCTTCTCCCCCTCCGTCGCCGCGATCATCACCGCGCACGACGCGTCCCCCGTCACGTTGAGCACCGTGCGGCACATGTCGAGGAAGCGGTCGATCCCGAAGATGAGGGCGAGCCCCTCGACGGGGATGCCGAGCGGCTCGAGGATGATCGCGAGCATCACCATCCCCGCGCCCGGCACCGGCGCCGCGCCGATCGACGCGAGCGTCGCCGTCAGGAGGATCGTCGCCTGCTGCCCGAGCGTCAGGTCCATCCCGAAGACCTGCGCGATGAAGACGGCCGCCACGCCCTGGTAGAGCGCCGTGCCGTCCATGTTGACCGTGCAGCCGAGCGGTAGGACGAACGAGGTCACGGGCTTCGAGACGCCGAGGTTCTCCTGCACGCACTGCATGTTGACGGGGAGCGTCGCCGCGCTCGACGATGTCGAGAAGGCCGTGAGGTGGGCCGGTCGCAGCGCGCGGAAGAAGTCGAGCGGCGAGAGGCGCGCCGAGACCCAGACCGTCCCCGAGTAGACGAGGAAGAAGTGGACCGCGAGCGCGGCGAGGACGGTGACGCCGTACGCCGCCAGCGTCGTCAGGATCGAGAGGCCGGAGACGAGGATCACCTTCGCCATGAGGGCGAGCACCCCGACCGGCGCCGTCCACATGATGAGGTGGATCATCTTCAGCATCGCCTCGTTGAAGGCGTTCGTGAAGTCGAGGAACGGCCGGCGCGTCCCCTCGGGCAGGAGCGTCACGCACAGCCCGAGCAGGATCGCGAAGACGATGATCTGCAGCATCTGCGGCGGATCGCTCACCATCGCCGCGACCACGTTCTTCGGGAAGAGGCTCTTGACGAACTCCCAGGTGTTCCACTCCTTCGCCTTCTTGATGTCCCCTTCCTTCTTCTTCACGTCGGCCTGGTGCTTCTCCTTGAGCGCCTGCGCCTTCGCCGGATCCATGCGCCTTCCGGGCTTGAGGACATTGGCGGCCGCGAGTCCGATCGTGATCGCGAACGTGGTCGTCAGGATGAAGTAGCCCATCGCCTTGAGGCCGATGCGGCCCAGCTTGCGCGGATCGCCGACTCCCGTCATTCCGAGCGTGAGCGAGGAAAGAACGAGCGGGATCATCACCATCGTGATGAGCCGGACGAAGATCTCGCCGACGGTCGTGCAGGCGTTGACGGCGAGGTTCCGGCCGGGGCCGGCCGGGACGCGGTCCAGCCCCACGCCCGCCGCGATGCCCAGGATCATGCCCAGGAGGATGAGGTTGTGGAGCTTGAGAAAGCGGCGCATGGACGGGGGATGATAGCATGGCGCGGGCGAAATGCTATAATCCCCGCCCCTCATGCTCCCCACGGTCGCCATCGTCGGCCGCCAGAACGTCGGCAAGTCGTCGATCCTGAACGCGCTTGCCGGACGGAGGCTCTCCATCGTCGAGCGCACGCCGGGCGTGACGCGCGACCGCCTGGAGGCGCTCGTCTCCCACCGCGGGTGCGCGTTCCACCTCGTGGACACGGGCGGGATCGGCCTCTCGAAGCACGATCCCTTCTTCTCCGGCGTCGAGAAGCAGATCCAGTATGCGATCGACCATGCGGACCTCATCCTCTTCGTCGTGGACGTGCAGGAGGGGCCGACGCCGCTCGACCGCCAGACGGCGGAGCGGCTGCGGCGCGCGAAACGGCCGGTCATCCTGGTCGCGAACAAGGCGGACACGCCGGAGCACGAACGCGGGCTCGGCGAGCTCTACGCGCTCGGGTTCGGCGAGCCCTTCCCGATGGCGGCGATCCACCGGCGCCGGACCGCGGATTTCCTCGACGAGCTTGTCGAGCGGCTCCCGCAAACGGAGAAGCCGGCCGACGGGCTGCGCATCGCGATCGTGGGCAAGCGCAACGTCGGGAAGTCGACGCTCGTCAACGCGCTGGCCGGCGAGGAGCGGGTCATCGTCTCGGAGATCCCGGGGACGACGCGCGACGCGGTGGACGTCCACATCGAGCGGAACGGAACCACGTACGTCCTCGTGGACACGGCGGGGCTCCGGAAGAAGCACAAGCTGGAGGATGCGATCGAGTTCTTCGGCCGCGTGCGCACGGACGAGGCCATCGAGCGCGCGGACGTCGTCGTCTTCATGATCGAGGTGCAGAAAGAGGTGACGGAGGTCGACAAGCGCGTCGCCGCGGCGATCGAGCAGCGCCGCAAGCCGTGCGTCTTCGCGCTGAACAAGTACGACCTCATCCCGAAGGGCTTCGAACCGGAGCAGTTCGTGGACTATCTCTCGAAGACCATGCCGATCCTCGCGTACGCGCCGATCGCCATCCTTTCCGCGGCGAAGGGGGAGCGCGTGTGGGAGGTGATCGAGATCGCGGAGGAGCTCCACCGGCAGTCGGGCGTGCGGATCCCGACGCCGCAGATCAACGACGCGCTGGAGGCGGCGCAGAAGATGCGGACGCCCGCGGGCCGGCGCGGGAAGATCGCCAAGATCTACTATGCGACGCAGAAGGGCGTCCACCCGCCGCGGTTCCTCGTCTTCGTCAACGATCCGCGCGCCTTCGCGCCGGACTACGTGCGCTACCTCGAGGGGAAGCTCCGCGAGTTCCTGCCGTTCCACGAGGTGCCGATCCGGCTGGAGCTGAGGGGGAAGAAGCGGAAGCGATGAGCGGACGGGGAGACGGGCAAGATCGAGGAAGCCCTGAGAGCGGCGCTCAATCGGTTCCGACGTCAGGACAGCCCCAGGGCGAACCGGATCGCCTCGTCCAGCTCGGCGAGCTTCGCCCGCGTCAATCCCGAGATCCGTCGGTCGAGGAGGTCGCGCGGGACGGTGACGATCTCGTCGGCGTTGGCGGCGCCGGCTTTGGGGAGACCGTCGGCGGGCCCCAGCCGGACCTCCGTGGGGATGCCGCGCACTGTCCGGGTTACGGGAACGACCGTGACCCGCGTGCGGACGGAGTACGCCTCGTCCCTCGACACCAGGACGGCAGGCCGCGTCCCGGCGGGTTGAGGGAATCGGACCCAGAAGAGATCGCCGCGCCTCACTCCCAGTCCTCCGGCGCGAGCCCCTTCGCCCAGGCGCGCACGAACGCGCGTCCCTCGGCCGCGTCCTCCGGATGCCGGAGATAGCCGCGGAGGTACTGCTCGCAGCGTTCGGCGGTCGCGAGCGTGGAGAGCCAGAGATCAAGCGCCTCCTGAACGACCTGGCTGCGCTTCAGGCGCAACCGCCGGCGCGCGCGCTCGACTTCCGTGAACTGCGCGGCGGGCAGGCTCGTGGCGATCTTCCTTGCGTTCATACTTTCTTCTCCCCGTCTACATCCTAGCAACCGGACTCCGTCCGGTCCAGCGCGACCCGCGCGGCATGCTTCGAGGGGGAGAAGAGAACCCGCCCCGGATCAGAGACTCTTCCAGTGCAGCGTGGCGTCCGGATGGAGGATGTTCCCGGAGGCGTCGCTCGGCAGCGTCATGTAGTCCAGCGCGATCACGGCGGTGCGCGGCGCCCAGATCTGCACGTAGCGGCTGAGATAGCCGCGGAGCCGGCTCGCGAACGTCCCGGCGCCGGAATGGCAGGAAACCAGGATCACCGTATGGACGCGGTCGAACCCCCGCGTCATCGTGAGCTCCCGGGCCACCTCGCGCGCGTCCGCGCGTCCGACCACCTGTCCGTCGCCGTGGCCGATGACCACGGCGACGCCCCGGCCGACGACGAGGCCGAACTCCCGGTCCTCGTACTCCCGCCGCACGGACGACGGTCCGAGATAGGCGGCGAACTTCTGCATCTGAAGGGCGTGCTCTCCCATCGAGGTCTCCTGATCCAATCGCTCCGAAGTGTAGCAGCAAGGGGCGTGCCGTGCACGAACTCGCGTCCTGCCCTCGGAAGCGAGCGGGATGCCGCGCTCGGTGGCGCCCCGCCGCCCATCGGCCCTGGCCCGACTCCGTGGCGCACGACGCAGCAATCGAGGGGAAGCTCCAGCGGGCGTGGGTGCTGAAGGACGCGTGGTGGGATGAGATCAGTCCGCGATTGCCCAACCCGCGAGGCTCAGTTCTTCGCACGATGCCTGGTCGACAGATATTCCTTTCGTGTCGTTCTTCAGCAGCCCCCACCAGGAACCGTAGACAAGGATGAACGTCTGCGTTCCCGTCACCTCATAGATCTCAGGAAACGCGCAGACGAGGAGTTCGCCCTTCACCTCGGGCCTGACCACATGGAATAAGTACCCGTGATAAGGAACGGGCTTCTTCCCCCTGGCGTCCGCGGCGACAATCCCCGGCGGAATCTCCGGGCAGTACCGGCGCATGGTGGCCAGGTCGGGAAGGTCTACGGCCTTGTCGCCGGCCTCCTGAAGATATCGCCAGTGCGCCCTGGCGATTTCCCGAAGGGCAGGCTCGACCTTCAGGGTGTTCTCATGGATCCGTTTCCGGCGAAGCTCCCGGGTCAAATCCACCCGAACCAGAATCACGATCGCGCCGAGGATCAACACGCCTGCTGCTGCGGGTGACCAGAACAACAGGCGCGCCGCAACGATCTTCCATCGCTTGGCTCGATCGGACGTGTCCACGGTGCTCTCAATCGGTTCTGACATCGGAATGCGGCCGGTCCGGCCCGGCGGAGAGATGACGGCCAGACGCTCGCCGCTATTTCTTCCCCTTCGTCAGGATCCGGTTGATGTTCTCCGCCGGCTTGAGGATCTCGCCCGTGACGGACAGGACCCCGACGGTTTGTCTCGTGCACGGGAGGAACATCGCGTGGCCGTTGGAATTGGCGGACCAGCCCGACCGGACGTCGGCCTCCAGGACGATGAAGTCCCGGCCCCGCACGGCGGCGGTCACGTCCCGGTACGAGTTGGCCGTGCCGACGGACGCCAGGCTGTACAGGACGACGCTCCGCTCCGCCGCGTCGGAGTAGGCGCGCGCGGTGATCAGCGCCCCCGCCTGCGTCACCTGCGCGGTCGCCATGACTCGGCAGGAGTGGATCGGACCGGGGGCCCGGATCGTCAGCGAAACCGTCCCGGAGCGGGACCGGTACTCCGTCCGGCCGGACGTCGTGAGTGGTTCCATGCCATAGCCGCCGAGAAAGCGGCCGATCACGTACGTCTTGTCGCGCTTGACCCACGTCCGCCGCTCGGTGTCGAAGACGCTTTCGGACTTCACTTCGAGCTGATCCAGGATTCCCCCGCTCTGGTAGGAGATCTCCACCTTGGCCAGGTCGCCGTACAGGTTGTCCAGCGTGTAGTTCCAGCGCGCCTTCGCGTACCACAGGCCGTCCTCGCCCTTGACCAGCCCCTGCGCGGCCAGCCGGCGCTCGAGCTCGACCAGCGTGAGCCACTTGCCCTCGTAGTAGAACTTCCCGTCCTTCGCCTGGATGTCCTCCTCGCGGAGCCAGAACCCCTCGCTGTCCCGGGCGTAGCCCAGGTGAGTGCGCGCGGCGGCGTGGGCCGGGTCGAGACGGATCACGCGCAGGGCTACATGCTCCGCCTGGTCCTTCAGGCGGCTCTTGTCGCACCACTCCAGCAGCGTCTCCAGCGATTTGACGTCGTTGCCCGCCTTCGCGAGGCGGTCCGGGAACTCGATCCCGATGCCGCCGCCGCGCTCGATCCGCTCGATCTCTTCGAGCCGGTACGTGACCGTGCCGCTCCCCGCGCCGATCTTCACCTCGACCTTGAGCGTCTCCGCCGTCTCCTCGATGATCCTGCATTCCCGCCTGGTCCCGTTCTTGAAATGGATGAGGTCCTTCCGTTCCACCTTCAGGGCGGCCTCGCGGCTCCTCTCGATCCGGGCGTCGAGATCTGCGAGCTGGGCATCGACGGCCGCCGCGAACTCGACGAGGACGCGCCCGCGAAGGAAGGAGGCGTCGTCCGGCGACCCCTCCCCGGACTTGAGCAGCGCCTGCACGCGCTCCCTCTCCTCGCGCGCGAGGAGGAGGAGGTAATAAGGGTGGACCTCCGCGAGCTTCTTGCGGACCCGGTCCAGGAGATCCGCGGGCAGCTTCGCGGAAACGGGCGCCGGCTCGGGGCGCTCCTCCACGACCGCTACGTCGAGGTCGGCGCAGGCGAGGATGTCGCGCACCTCCTTGGGGATCCACTTCCAGTACATGAGGAGCATTACGCGCTCGCCCTTGCGCAGGACCTGGCATTGCGTGAACGTGTCGGCCGTGAGCCCTGCCAGCACGGACGCGAGAACCTTCGCGGAGGCCTCCGGGAAGTCGTCCTTCAGGTCCGAGCCTTCGACGTGGACGGCGCGGTCGCCGAGGCGGAAGTACTCGTTGAGGAAATGGCGCTCGCCCCTCGCGGCCACCTGCTCCAGCGCGGCCTGAAGCTGCTGGAGGAGCGTCTCCATCTTCGACTCCATCGACCGGCGCTTCTCCTTCTGGCCGCGGTGGCGGAAGAGCTCGGATACGAGGCCCGCGGCGTTGAGCTGGTAGACGGTAAGATCGATCAGCCGGTGGTAGTCCACCGCTTCCTTGATGGGATCGGGCTGCCGGTCCCGCGGGACGTCGTCGTCCTTGACGGGCTTCTTGGGAATGGAAGCGTCCCGCCGTTCGCGGGAAGTCGGCTCCTCGATGCGGTCGCGGTCCGCCCACCGGGCCGACGGCGCCGACTCCGGCTTCGGCTTCTCGTCTCCGCCCGACTTGCCGCCGCGCGTGACGAAGACGACCGCGACGGCGGCGATGACAAGGACTCCGGCCGCGAGGCCGATCGACGGGATGAGCTTCGCGATGCTGCTCCGGGGCCGCACGGTGCGGCGCGTCGTGGAGCTCCGGACGTGCAGGACCTTCTGGCAGGAGGGGCACTTCGTCGAGCCCCCGGCGTTGTCCGCGGAGACGAAGAAGACCCATCCGCAAGTGCAGGTCACCTGTGTGCGTGGCATGGTTCGGCCCTCCGGTCGAGCTTCGGCGCGGTGTGCGTCAAGGTGCGCGGTGCGGAAACAGGTGATCTAATCATACAACACTCCGTGCGGTACGGGCGGGAACTTCGACCGCGCCGCAGGGCGCGGCACGTATCGGGGGGTTCCGCACGAAACCGGATCATCGCATCATCCCCATACTGGTCCGGCGGGGCGGGGGCTCCGTACGGATTCTCCGGACCGGCTCCCGAGTCCTCCCCGTCCTTCGGGGTAATAGGCGGCCGCGCCGTCGGGTTACGGGAAATCGGAGGGCGCAGGCGTTCGGCCGTCGTCCGGCAGCCGTCGGCGCGGCGGTGCCGGTCGGGGCCCGGCAGGAGGCGGATCGCCTGCTCGGAGGGCTACGGCTTCGTGGGAATCCGCAGCCGCACGATGCCGGACTTCGTCGCGGGCGGGGGTTCCGTGCCTTCGAAGACGGCGACGCGGTTGCGCCCCGCGAACTTCGCGGCGTACATCGCGTGGTCCGCCTTCCTCAGGAGCGTCTCGGCGGCGTCGGCGGGCGCCATCTCGGCGACGCCGATGCTCAGCGTGCAGCGGATGGGCTCCGGCTCGCCGAAGTTGTGCGCCTCGAGCGTCTTGCGGATCTCCTCCGCGACCTGCCGCGCCTGCTCCCGCGTGCGGCCCGGGAGGAGGACGACCAGTTCCTCGCCGCCGTACCGGGCGCAGAGCCCGTCCGGCGCCTTCTCCTTGAGGATGCGGCCGGCCTGGGCGAGGATCTCGTCGCCCATCTGGTGGCCGTAGCGGTCGTTCTTCTCCTTGAAATGGTCCAGGTCGCACATGAGGAGGGAAAGGGTGCCGCCGCGGTTCTGCGCGAGGATCTCGTCGGCGCGGGCGAAGAGGTACTGCCGCGTGTGGAGCCGCGTGAGCGTGTCCACCGTCGCCTTCTCGAAGAGCGTCGCGTTCTGCAGCGCGATGCCGATCTGCGCCGCGAAGACGACGAGGACCTCCTGGTCGTCCGTGGTGAAGATCCCGCCGGTCTCCTTGTCCGTGACCGCGACGACCCCGATCGGACGCGAGCCCGGCTGGATGCCGTCGGGCCGCGCGACGACTGGAACGATGAGGAACGACTTCGACTCGTACGGCCGCTTCCCCGCGTCGGGGAGCCGGCTTGCGTCCCGGACGAGCAGGGGCGTGTTCTCGGAGAACACCTTGCCGCAGAAACCCTCGCCCGGGGCGATGCGGATCTCGTCCCAGAGCTTCGGGTCGATCCCGCTCGATCCCGCGACGGTCAGGACCTCGCCCTTCGCCAGGAGGAGCGAACAGCGCCTGCAACCGAAGAGCGCCGACGCGCTCTGGACCGACTCCTTGATGATCGCCTCGCGGGAGAGGAACGAGCTGATCCGGCGGGAGACCTCCCCGAGCGTCGCGAGCTTCCGGCTGTACTCGACGGACCGGTCGTAGTGGAGGACGTTCTCGACGGCGACCGCGGCCTGGGCGGCGATCCCGTTCACGAGGTGCAGCTCGACCTCGCTGTAGCTGCGCGCGCGCGTCAGCGTGTCGATGTAGATGACGCCGAGGATGCGGTCCTTCTTGATGAGGGGGACGCACATCGCGGACTGGATGTTCTGCTCCACGATGCTCTGGCGCAGCGAGAATCGCTCGTCCTGCGTTGCGTCCTTCGTGAGGATCGCCTCGCGCCGCTCGACCGCCTCGTTGAGGACGGAGCGGGAGACGCGCACGAGCCCGCGGAGGCGGCACTTCTCGTTGACGCGCTCGCCGCGCACCTGGAGCGCGCCCGTCTCGTCGTGCAGGAGGATGAAGGCGCGGTCGGGGACGAGGACGTCGAAGACGATGGCGAGGAGCTGGTCGACCAGCTCGTCGAGGCGCAGGGTCGAGTTGAGGGCGGCGCCGACGCGGTAGAGCGTCTCGAGGTGGCGCGCGAGGGGCTCCTTCCGCCGGAAGGTCGTGACGACTTCCTCGGCGCTCTCGAACATGGGAAGGCGGGTCTGCACGATGGTCTCCGGGAGGTCGCCCGGGAGCGCCCCCTTCGCCGAGGCCTTCCCGTGCGCGGCCGACTCGTCGCTGAAGAGGATCGTGACCTCGCCGATCGAGATGATGTCGCCGTGGCGGAGCGCCTCGTCGCGTACCTCGCGGCCGTTGACGGCGACCTTGCAGTCGTCGGCGCCGGCGCGGATGCGGTACGCGCCCTCCCGGTAGAGGATGGAGGCGTGCCGCTCCTGCACCGTCGGGTCTCCCAGGACGACGGAGCAGTCGCGGGCGCGGCCGAGGGTGTTCGTCGCCCCGAGGGCGACGACGTTGCCCATGTTCCGGCCGTCGATGAAAACGAGCTGCGCCATGGCGTCGGATGCGTATTTTATTCGTCCTTCGGCCGCCTTGAAAACCTTTTTTTCCGCTGATAAGATCGCGGGTCCGGTGAAACTCCTCGTGCGGCGCCTGACTCCCTCCGACCGGGAGCACCTGAAGAAGATCCTCAACAGCTCGATCAGCGTCACGCCGGCCGGGCTGGCGACGGTGGCGAAGGTCCACCGGTTCCTGAAGGAGAAGACCTACATCTCCGACCGGTGCGTCCCCCGGTTCCGGGCGCTCACGCCGCCGGAGCGGGAGCGGGTCCTCTCCGAGCTCCTCTGGCGGCTGACGTGCTACCTCGACGGTTCGGAGACGCTGACGATGGGAGCGTCGTCCTACGACCTCGGCGGGGGGTTCGCGGCAAACTGCGTCGAGCACCACGGGGAGCACATCTTCTGCCTGGTCGAGGCCAAGGACCTGTCCCAGTAGGCATCGTGGCCGCGCGGCTCACGAGGCCTGCTGGAATGGGTCCTACGGTTTGAAGCACCTCCGGCAGCGCGCCTCGTACTTGTCCGAGGCCCCCACGTCGATGCGCTGCTTCCCCGCGCCGACCCGCTGGCTCCGGTTGGCGGGATTGCCGCAGACGACGCAGATCGCGAGGTTCTTCGTCACATACTCCGCCAGCGCCATGAGCCGCGCCATCGGCTCGAAGGGCATCCCGCGGTAGTCCTGGTCGAGACCCGCGGCGATGACGCGCCGCCCGCTGTCCGCGAGCTTCTCGCAGACCTCTACGATCTCGACGGGGAAGAAGTGGACCTCGTCGATCCCGACGACGTCGGTGTCCGGGGCGACGCGCTTCAGGATCTCGGCGGGCGTGGCGACGGGGATGGACGGGATCCGGACCCGGTCGTGCGAAACGACGAAGTCCTTGTGGTACCGTTTGTCGATCTTGTGTTTGAAGACCTGGACCTTCTGGCGGGCGATGGTCGCGAGGCGTACGCGGCGGATGAGCTCCTGCGTCTTGCCGGCGAACATGCTGCCGCAGATGACCTCGACCCAGCCGGCACCGCGCGGCCATTGATGCATGCCGTGCTATAATAGCGGGCCGCTGGGAAGTGTCCAGGGTTTCAGAGGGAACCCCGAGGAGGGGTTCGTGGTTCGCAGGATCTGCACGAACCACGAATAACGAACCACGATTCAGATGAAAAACGACGGCGAGGCGATCCGGATCGTCCAGAAGAACCGGAAGGCCTGGTTCAACTACGAGATCCTGGACAAGTACGAGGCGGGGATCGTGCTCACGGGGCCGGAGGTGAAGTCGATCCGTGACGGGAAGGCGAGCATCCAGGAGTCGTACGCGAAGGTGCGGGGGGCGGAGATCTGGGTGATCAACATGGACATCGCCGCCTACTCCCACGCGCCGGCGGCTCTGCAGGAGCCGAAGCGGGCGCGGAAGCTGCTGCTGAAGAGACGCGAGATCGAGAAGATCCACGTTCGGACGGCGGAACGGGGATTGACGTTGGTCCCCCTGACGTTGTATTTTAGGCGCGGTTTCGCGAAACTCGAGATCGGGGTCGCGAAGGGTCGCCAGAAGCACGACAAGCGCGACGCGATCCGGAAGCGCGAGTCGGACCGCGAGCTGCGGAAGCACCGGATGCGGTGATCTTTGAGAAGGTGGTTCGACTCGGCCGGCTCCGCCCCAAGTGCCTGCACTGAGCGAGGCCGGCGCAAGCCGGCCGAGTCGAAGTGGGCCCGAACTGGTTTCGACCGGGTCGAGGAGGCGGGATGTGGCGCGCCGAGGTCGCCCGTTGGCCTCGCTAAACAACGGGCAAAAACATAGTTGCCAACAACAACTACGCTCTCGCGGCCTAGCCGTGACGTCGCCTGAGGTCTTCCCGCAAGCCCCGCAAGGGGCGGCTTCAGGTGGACGTTAAAGCGCGGGATAGGTCGAGGCGCCGCTCCGACGGGGCGCTGAGACGACAAAAACACCGCCGGAAGGCCCCAGGGGATCCCGTCCGTGGGAGCCCCGAGGGCGAGACAAATCGCGGACTACGCGCGTAGAGGCACTCGTCGAATCACCTTGGGACGGGAGTTCGATTCTCCCCGGGTCCACTTCGACTCGGCCGGCTCCGCCGGCCTCGCTCAGTGCAAGCACTTCCCGCGAGCAGGTCGAGTCGAAGTGTGGTGAGCGAGGCGCGAAGCGCCGAGTCGAACCACGTGCGGACATTCCCGAGCGGCGGTCGTTTTCACGTCGACAAATCACCCTCCTTCGCGGGGGAGCCCCCACCTCCCCTCCCTTCGGGAGCTACGCAGGGCAGGCCGCCGC
>JACPRC010000066.1 GCA_016190175.1 Planctomycetota bacterium | reverse complement strand
GGCGAGTCGAAGGGTTCACAACCCGTTGCGTCCCAAGGCGCACGAACCCCTCGACTTCGCTTCGCTCCGCTCGGGGTGAGTCCGCCGCAATGAAGGGACTTCTTGCGGCGGACTCAAGCATGCTGGCGACGAAGTCCTCGAGTAGACTGTCCCCGCCCATCGCCCCGTCAAGAGATCGACACTCGCGCACATCCTCAAGCAAGTCCGCATCACTCCGGCAGAGTTCTCCGAGTTGGTACGGTAGGGCCGTTTTCCAGCGGGAGTCGACAGCGCCTTTCGAGCACCCCCGCTATTTCCCCGGCGTGAACGTGATCGCCAGATCGTCGATCCTCGCCCGCGAGTCCGCGAAGAGGACGAGATAGCCGGACGTGTACTCCGCATCCTCCCCCTCCCACGCCCCCGCGCCGTCGAGGAAGAGGCGGATCGCCTTGCCGCGCCGCTCGATCCGCACGAGATGGCGCCTCCCCTTCTGCGGCCTCGCGTCCACCCCCCTGCGCCCCACGAGCCGCGACTTCCAGATCTCCCATTGTGCGGCCCGTTCCCATTGGCTGATGTCGGCGCTCACGGGATACTTGATCACGCACGTCCGCGGCATCCCGAAGTTGTCCTCGACCGTGTTCTCCCGGTCCCCCTGCGCGCGGCCCACCCAGTCGAAGCCGAACGTGACCGCGTAGTGGCGCTTCTGGTCGGGATTGAAGTAGAGATCCATAACCAGGTTCTGCGGATCGTCGATCGGCCGGAGGCCGTACTCGACGACGACGTCGTCCGTCACCTTCGCCTTCCACCGGAGGGCGGCTGCCTGGCCGGACGACTCGATGCCGCCGTCCTGGAGCTTCCACACGGAGTTCTTCCGGAGCTGGAGGACCTCGAAGGCGTCGAGCTGGCGGCGGTCGGAGAAGTCGTAGGCCACGCGGACCTCGCCCCTGTCGAGGAGCGTCACCTTGCCCCGCAGGTCCGACGCGAGCCGCTCCGCCGCGCCGAGGTCGGCGTCGATCGCGGAGAGGAGCTTGTCGATCTCGGCGCGCCACGACTTCACGAGCGGATGGTCCGCATGCTTGAGGAGTTCGAGCACGTCCTCCCGCGCCTCCCCGAGCTTCCGTTCGCCGAAGCGCTCCCGCGCCCGCTGCCACGTCTTTGTCAGGTGCGCGCGGAGGCGGGTCTCCTCGGCGGCCCCCAGGCTCGCGAGGTAGATCCGCGCCCCCTTGGCGCCCAGGGCAAACGCGTTCCCGAACCGGACCCGCGCCTGGATCGGGTTCCCCGCGAAGTGGAAGAGCAGCGCCGCCGCGAGCTGGTGCCGCGCCGACGACTCGAACGCCTTCTCCGACTTCGCGCGGTCCGCGTCCAGCCCGCGCGCCGCGAGCTGCACGACGTCCTGTTCCGCGGGCAGGCGGCGCATCTCCATCGGGTAGCGCCGGTCGTTCTCGACGAGGAACCAGACGCGCCCGTCCTGGCGGACGTAGTACCCCTTCTTGCCCTGGATGCCCGCCATCGAATACCGCTCGCGGTCTCCCGCTTCGGCCGCGTGGGCCAGGCCCGTCTCGGCGTCCGTGAAGAGCGCGTCCAGGAACGCCGCGGCGCGCAGGTCGAGGAGCGCCGCCTCGGCGGGCGTCACGGAGTCGGGCCCCTCGGGATCGCACTCGCAGAGGCGCGCGATCTCGCCGCACTGCCAGCCGTCCACGAGCCCCTTGAGGACCGCCACGTCCAGGCCCTCGCGGCGGGCGTGCGCGGCCTCCTCGGCCGTCCACGGCCCCTCGAGGAACCTGAGGACGACGGCGGCCGCGGCACGGAAGTCCCGCGCCTTCATGGCCTCGCGGAACGGCCCGTCGAGGGCATCGTAGCGGCGCGTCACCTCGGCGCGCACCCGCTCCGCGCGGTCCGACCTCGCCTTCTCGACGCGCGCCTTCAGGTCGGCGTACTCGCGGCGGTACTCGCCGCCGAGGTAGCCGTCCATGAAGGCGAGCCTCGTCGCGGCGTCTTCGGCCTTGCCGTCGCGGAGCGCCCCTTCGATCGCCGCCTTGTCGGCGGTGAAGAGATCGAGGATCTTCGCCTCCAGGAGGCCGATTTCGGTCCGCACGATCGCGCCGGCCTCGGTGACGTCGAGGAACTTCCCGGGGAAGGACCGATACAGCGCGAGCACGGTCCCGAACTTTCCCTCCCCGCGCGGCCGCTCCTCCTTCCGCCGGATGTCGGAAAGGTAGCCGCGGGCGGACTCCTCGAGCCGCTTCCGGTACGCCGACTCGTCGCGCGCGGCGCGTCCCTCCCAGATCCTCCCCCGGTGCTTCGCGACGAACGCCCGGTAGCGGCCCAGGACCTCCGCCGCGCGATCGAAGTCCCCGTCGAGATCCTGCGCGAGGCCGATCTGGCGGAGTTCCTCCTCCGCCTGGCGATCCGCCTCGGAGCCGGCCGGTCTCGGCGCAGGGGTTTCGGGGGCGGCGGCCGGCGGCTCGACCCGCCTGTGCCGGACCCAGTACCAGACGGCCGCGGCGGCGAGGCAGGCGACGATGAGGAGGAGCGGGGCGGCGAAGGGACTCCGCGAGGGCGCGCGATAGGCCCGGCGCGATGCGGCCGGTCCCGTCTTCGTCGGGGCCTTTGCCGCCGGGGCGGCCAGGATCGCCTCGATCTCGCGCACGACCGCGAGCGCGGAGGGGGGGCGTTTCGCCGGGTCGGGGTCGGTCATGCGCCGCACGAGGTCGCCCGCGGGGCCGGGGATCCGCGCCACCGGCGCCGGATGACTGCCGGTCAGAATATGACCGAGGGTCATTCCGAGGGAGTAGACGTCGGACCGCCCGTCGAGGGGTTCGCCGCGCGCCTGCTCCGGCGACATGTAGTGTTTCGTTCCCAGGGCGGGCCCCGCGTCGCGCCGCGCGATCTCGCGCGCGAGGCCCAGGTCGCAGAGGCGCGCGAGCCCGTCCGGCATCACCATCACGTTGCCGGGCTTGACGTCGCCGTGCACGATCTTGTGGCGGTGCGCGTGGTCCAGCCCCTGCGCGACCTGGAGCGCGATCCGGAGCGCCTCGGGTTCCTCGAACCGGCCGAGCCCCTCGAGGATGCGCCAGAGCGTCCTCCCCTCCACGTACTCCATCACGAGGTAGTAGACGCCCTTCGCCTCTCCCGCGTCGATCCCCGAGACGAGGTTCGGGTGCTGCAGCCGGGCGACCGCGCGGGCCTCCTTGAGGAAGCGGTCCACGTACGCGGGGTCCTTCGCCAGGCGCGGCGCGAGGATCTTGATCGCGACGGTCCGGTTGAGGGAGATCTGCGTCGCGCGCCAGACCGCCCCCATCCCGCCGGAGCCGATGCGCTGGTGGAGACGGTAGCCGGGGATTTCCGGGAGGTCGCGGGCCGTACCGGCCTTGCGCTCCGCGGCCGCCACCTTCTCGGACGCGACGTAGCCCTTCTCGACGAGGATCTCGCGGAGCGTCTTGGGGACGACCCCCATCTCGCGCATGCGATCCTGGATCGCCAGCGCCTCGCGCACCTGGTCCAGCGTCACGAGGCCGAGTTCGATGAGGGCCTGGCCGAAATCCCAGTCGGCTTTGCTTTCAGCCATCAGCTATCCGCTATCAGCCGTCAGCATTCGGTCCGCGCCCTCCGGGGCTGATCGCCGAAAGCTGACGGCTGACGGCTACGTCACGCTGATCCGGAAGAACCGGTTCTTCTTGCCGACCTTCAGGATCGCGCCGGTCTTCACGTCCAGCTCGGTCTTCGGGTCCGTGATGCGCGCGCCGTCCAGTTCCACGCCCCCCTGCTCCACCAGCCGCCGCGCCTCGCTGTTCGACTTCGGGATCCCCGTGAGCCGGACGAGGGCGACGATCGACTGCTTCGCGGGCCCGACCGCGAGGTCTTCGACGTCCGTGACCTTCTTCTCGGAGAACTTCTCCTTCCACTTGCGCGCGGCCTGGTCGGCGGTGTCCGCCGGGTAGTAGCCCTTGACGATCTCCCGCGCGAGGCGGTCCTTCGCCGCCATCGGATGCGTCTTCGCGCCGTCGCAGAGCCGCTCCACCTCGTCCATCGGGAGCGGCGTCAGGAGCGTGTACCAGTCCTTCATGACGGCGTCCGGGGCGGACATCGCCTTCGAGTACATCTCGAAGGCGTCGAGGGCGATCCCGACGTGGTTGTCGTAGCTCTTGGACATCTTCTCCCTGCCGTCCGTGCCGACGAGGATGGGCATCGTCATGCAGACCTGCGGCTCCAGGCCCATGTCGCGCATCAGATCGCGGCCGACGAGGAGGTTGAAGGTCTGGTCCGTGCCGCCCAGCTCGACGTCCGCCTTGACGACGACGGAATCGTACGCCTGCATCACGAGGTAGAGGAACTCGTGCAGGCCGATCGGGACTCCGGCCCGATGGCGTTTCTGGAAGTCGTCGCGCTCCAGAAAGCGCGCGACGGTCATCTTCGCCGCGAGCTGGACCAGTTCGTAGAAGGTGAGGGGCTTCAGCCACTGCGAGTTGCGCACGATCTCGACCTTCGAAACGTCGAGGATGCGGCCCACCTGGTCGATGTAGGTCTTCGCGTTCGCCTCGACCTCCTGCGGGGAGAGCTGGGTTCTCGCCTTGGAACGCCCGCTCGGGTCGCCCACCATCCCCGTGAAGTCCCCGATGATCAGCACGGCCTGGTGGCCCAGCTCCTGGAACTGGCGGAGCTTGCGCAGCACGACGCTGTGGCCCAGGTGCAGGTCCGGCCGGTTCGGGTCGACCCCGAGCTTCACCCGCAAGGGCCGCCCGGCATCGAGCTTCCTTCGGAACTCCTCGTCCGTCGTGACGTTCACGGTCCCGCGCTTGAGGGCGGCGTACTGTTCCGCGGCCGGTCGGCTCATTTCTTCTCCCCGCTCTTGCGGCTCTCCCACCACTGCGTCCACGCGCGCGGGTCGGCCCCGAACTTCCGCCCGGTCATGAAACCGAGGAGCCGACCGAGGAACGCGCGCCCCTCCGGATTCTTCGCTTCGCGCATCGCCCGGATCAGGAGGTCCATCCCCTTCTCCTTGTCCTCGCCGTCGAGGAGCAACGCCGCGACGAAGACGTCGTTGATCGTGCCGGAGTCCATGTACCGTCCGAGCGCGGCCAGAGGATTCTCGATGTCCTTTTCGTACTTCCTGGGGACGACCTTGATCGTCGCGGGCTCGAAGACGATCCGGCGGCACAGGGCCCCCATCGGGAGATCGATCTTCCGGGGTTGCGCCCAGGGCTGGACCGTGAAGATCCGCAGGTCGGCGGACGTCTCCATCCCCGTGCCCGTGTCCACCAGGCAGGCATGCTCCCACTGCGCGCCTGCGGCGATGGAGATCTCCTTCTCGAACCGCTCCCGGTCGGTCCTCGAAGCCTCGTGGACGTCCCCGGTCGGCGTCGGAATCCGGATCGACGTGTCGAGCACCGCGAATCCCGCGTCCTCCTCTCCGAAGGAGATCGTGATCGGCCCCTTGGCCACGTTCCGGACCCGCAGGACGATCTCGACTTTCTCGCCCGCCACCACGGCCTTCTTCGCGGGGATCGCCTTCGCCTCGCAGATCGTCGCCTGCGTGATCCGGATGTCGCAGTAGCGCCGGAGGGTGCGCAGCCCATCGGCGTATTTCGAGCGCGGTTCCAGCGTCAGCAGCGCGTTCACCATCTCCACCGCCTTCTCGTGGTTCCCCTTGCGCGCGAGGAGCCACGCGTCGTGGTAGCGGGAGAAGACGTACTTCTCGATCGTGTCGTGGGCGACCTTCGGCGCCTCCTTCTCCATCTCCTCGGGGGTCGGCAGGTCCTTGTCTTCTGCCCAGCGGTTCTCGGACGCGCCCTCGCGGGAGCGAAGCTCGCGGAGGAGCGCGTAGAGTTCGCCGACGCCCTTGTCCGCGAGCCGCTGCTCCAGGAACGGGATGGCGTCGGGCCCGATCTCGCGGAGGACCTTGCGTCCCGCCTCGCGCAACTCCGCGTCCGCGTCGAGGAGCCAGTCGATCGCCAGGTTGATGCGCTTGACCTTCTTGAGAAACTCCTCCTCCGCCTGCTTGTCCTGGGCCACGGAGGCACGGAGGCACGGAGAAGAAGGGGAGGACGCCACGGAGACACAGAGGCACAGAGGGAAGAGCGGGGCGAAGGAAAGCCTCATATAGCCATTAGCCACTAGCCATTAGCTGTTGGCTCATAGCCAGTCCGATCCGGCTAACCGCCAACAGCTAATAGCTGACGGCCGGGGCGAATACGGCACGAACTCGCGGAGTCCGACCCTTCCATCTCGCCCGCGCGGAGCCTGTCAACTAGACGGCGGACCGGTATTAGACCCCGGCGCCGGTCCGGGCGCAAGGTCGATCGCGGCACGGATGCGGGCGCCGACCTCCCGGACCTCCTCCCCGCCTCCGCGCGGCGCGGCCGGCCACTCGAGGACCCGCACCCCCCAGTACTCCCTCGGCGTCCCCGGGTGCCTGGGGATGACGTGGAAGTGGACGTGCGGCACCTTGTGGCCGAGCACGAAGACGTAGACATGCTCCGCCCCCGACGCCCGCAGCGCGCGCCCGAGCCGCGCGATCCAGAGTCCGACCGCCTGCGCTTCGGCGTCGCTCAGGTCGGCGACTCCCGCCGCGTGCCGCCGCGGGGCCATGAGGCAGCGCCCCAGGTAGACGTCGGACTCCCCCTCCTCGGGCGGCGCGTGTCCCGCCCAGACGAGGGGGTCCTCGTGGAGCGGCCGGTCCAACGCCTCGCCCTGCTCCATCCGGCAGATGAGGCAGTCCATCGACACGCGATTCTAGCGGATCGGGTAGAATGGCCGCATGGAAACTCTGCTCGCGCTCGCGCTCGCCCAGATCGTCGTCGACCACCGCTGCGTGGACGAACAGGATCGCGCGATCCCGCAGGAGTGGCTCGACAGGGGACGCAAGCTCCGGGTCCTCTTCGGCCACCAGTCCGTCGGCGGCAACGTCATCGAGGGGCTCGCCGCCCTCGCCGAATCGAAGCCCGCACGGTACGCCATCGAGGTAGGCTCGGGCGTGGAGCCGGCGTGGTTCGACGAACATTCCGGGCTCCTCGACTTCGAGGTGGGCGAGAACGAGAACCCGCGCGGCAAGATCGACCACTTCCGGCGGAAGCTCTCGAAGGAGGGGTTCGGGAAGAAGGCCGACGTCGCGACGATGAAGCTCTGCTGGGTCGATTTCGGCGAGAGCGAGACGGAGGCGAAGGCGGTGTTCGAGAGGCACCGCGAGACGATGGCGTCGCTCGCGAAGGAGTTCCCGAAGGTGCGTCTCGTCTGGTGGACGGCGCCGCTGGCGGACGGGGGCAACCGCGGGCGCCACGCCTACAACCGGCTCGTGCGCGAGCACTGCCGCGCCCGCGACGCGGTCCTCTTCGACCTCGCGGACATCGAGAGCCACGACCCGCAGGGGAAGGAGCACCTCGAGGACGGCGTGCCGGCGATCCAACCGAAGTACACGGAGGACGGAGGTCACCTGAACGGGACGGCGCAGGGCCGCGTGGCCCGCGCGTTCTGGTGGCTGCTGGCGCGGATCGCGGGGTGGAGCGGAAAATGAGATCGCGCGGCGCGGAATCTCACTTCCCGTTCTTGAACGACTTCAGAGTCCAGGTCTCTTCCGTGAACCTCCCGTTCTTCCGAGTCTGGCCGTTCTGAAACCGGACGGGCCCGACGTCCTCCGCATACCAGACATGCAGCACGCCCGAATCCCCGTCGGTATCCTGCCAGGAGGTCCGGACCCGAATGCAGGAGTAGGTGGTCTCCCCGATCTTGAGCTTCTCCTCCGCCTCCACTTTCATGTCGAAGCGCATCGACCAGTCTTTCATCCCCACCTGGACGGTCCAGGACGCGTCGATCTTCAGGGGAAAGCGCAGCCAGTCCACGCCGTTGACGTTCGGGAATCGATGAAGCCACACTCCGCCGGTCCCGACGGTCACGGTGGCCCGCTCGTAGAAGAAACCCGGGCCGAAGCCGGAGATGATCCACGACTGTTCCCCGCCGATCTTCTCCGCCTTCCGGACGGACCTCTTGTACTCGCGACCCGAGTCCGATGTGTAGGTCCAGGAGATTCCCTCCCCGGTCGGGAAGTACCGGCTCCAGTCCTTCTTCCGCGGCTCATCGTCCTGCACCATGGGGATTGCCCCGAACGCGGACAGCATGAGAACCAGGTTCATGACTTCTCCTTTCTCGATCCTGCACGAGCCACTACGGATCGCGGAGCGGAGAATCCCCGGAAAAGTGCGACGAGGAACGACGTCGGCCGCAGGCGCCTGTGCAGGGACACCCTTCGACCCATGCGGCGCGCCTCCGAAACGGGAGCCGATCACGCGCTTTCCGCATATACTCCCGGAAGAGTCCGGACGGTTTGTCCGGCACCGGTCTCGGACAGAAAGGGGGGGGCCGTGTCCCTCATGCATCCGGAGTCCCTCTCGCTCCCCGATCTCGTCCTGCAGGCCGGGGTCATCCTTCTCGGAGTCCAGGAGGGGGAGCCGCAGAAGCGACGGTTCGAATTCGGGGAATCGGCGCTTCCCGCGCACCATCCCCTGCGGCCCGCGAGCCGGCTCGACATCGCGCTCTATCCCTTCCGGGTCGAGCGGGCGCTCAAGGGAGGACCGGTCCCGCCGCTCTGCCGCTTCATGAGCCACAACGACCGGCTCACGATCGACTGGACCGAGCGGATGCATGCCACGGGAGTCTCCAAGAGCTACTACGTCCCGACCTACGATTCCTCCCTGCGCCTGGCGCTGACGGAACTGCGCGGTCGCCGCGTGATTCTGTTCGCGAATCGGCTGGAGGTCGATGGAGATCTCGCCCTGACGGCCGAGGGGAGCATCGAGTCGCCGGCCCTGGAAGCGGAGATCGAGAAGCTGCTCGGCGCGTAGGGCGGCCTACTCGACCGTCACGCTCTTGGCGAGATTGCGCGGCTGATCGACGTCCCGTCCGAGCCCGACCGCGGTGTGATAGGCGAGGAGCTGGAGGGGGACGACCGCCAGCAGCGGCGAGAACATCTCCTCGCACGGCGGGATCTCGAACGTCTCCTCGGCGATGGCGATCGGGTGGCCGCGCGTCGTCACCGCGACGAGGTGCCCCTTGCGCGCATGGATCTCCTGCATGTTCGAGACCATCTTCTCGAGCACGCGGCCTTGCGGCGCGATGGCGACGACGGTCATGCGCCGGTCCACGAGCGCGAGCGGGCCGTGCTTCATCTCTCCGGCGCCGTACCCCTCCGCGTGGAGATACGAAATCTCCTTCATCTTGAGCGCGCCTTCGTACGCGGTCGGCAGGTTGTAGCGCCGGCCGATGTACATGTAGTCGTAGCCGCGGAGGAACCGCTTCGCGCACCGGAGCACGGCGCAGTCGTCCCCGAGCACCTCCTGCACCTTCGGCGGCAGCGCGAGCGCGTCGCGGAGGATCTGCCGCGCCCGCGCGCGAGAGAGCGCCCCGCGGACCCGGCCGAGGTGGATCGCGAAGAGGAGCGCGTTCATGACTTGCGACGTGTACGTCTTCGTCGCCGCGACGCAGACCTCGAGCCCCGCCCGCATGAAGAGCACGCCGTCCGCCTCGCGCGCCAGCGTGCTGCCGCGGATGTTCGTGATCGCGAGCACCCGCGAGCCCGCCTCGCGCGCGGCGCGAACCGCCGCCAGCGTATCGCTCGTCTCCCCCGACTGCGAGATCGCCACGGTCAGGGTGTCCCGGTCGAAGGGCGTGTCGCCGTAGCGGAGTTCGCTCGAGAACCCCACGTCCGCGGGCACCTTCGCCAGCTCCTCGATCGCGCACTTGGCGACGAGCCCCGCGTGCCAGGCCGTCCCGCACGCCGCGATCGCGATCCGCCGCGCGGAACGGAGCGCCGCCTTCGGGATCCCGAAGCGCTCGAAGCGGACGTCCCCCCGCTCCGCGTCCACCCGCCCGCTCAGCTCCGCGGCGACGGTCTCCGACTGCTGGAGGATCTCCTTGAGCATGTAGTGCGCGTGGCCGCCCTTCGCGGCCGACTCGGCGCCCCACGTCACCTCGATGACCGGGCGCCTTGCGGGGACGAGCATCCGGTCGAAGACGCGCACGCCCGCGCGGTCCACGCGCGCGATGTCGCCCTCGTCCAGGGGCAGCGCGCGGCGCGTGTAGGGCAGGAGCGCCGCGATGTCGCTGGCGATGAAGTTCTCCTCCTCGCCGAGGCCGAGGACGAGCGGGCAGTTGAGCCGCGCCGCGACGAGGAGATCGGGGTGGTCCGCGAAGATCACGGCGAAGGCAAAATGGCCGCGGAGGAGGCCGACCGCGCGGTGGACGGCGCGGACCGGGTCCCGCTCCGAGGCGTAGAAGCGCTCGATGAGGTGCGCGGCGACCTCCGTGTCCGTCTCGCTGGCGAAGCGGTGGCCGCGGAGCCCGCGCTTCAGCTCCGCGAAGTTCTCGACGATGCCGTTGTGGACGAGCGCGATGCGCCGGTCGCAGGAGAAGTGCGGGTGCGCGTTCGGTTCGGTCGCGCCGCCGTGGGTGGCCCAGCGGGTGTGGCCGAGCCCGATCGTCCCGTCGAGGGGTCGCTTCTTGAGCCGTTCTTCGAGGTTCTGGAGTTTCCCCGGGCTCTTCTCGGACTCGAGCCCGTGGCCGTTGAGGACGACCACCCCGGCGGAATCGTATCCGCGGTATTCGAGGCGGCGGAGGCCTTCGACCAGGACGGGCAGGGCCGCGCGCGGCCCCACGTATCCGACGATGCCGCACATGGCATCGGGGATTCTACCAAACGGCCGGAACGGTATGGTAGACTACCGGCGTATGGAAACCCGCCTCATCAACAGCCAGCTCGTGTCGCGGCGCGACATCAAGGTGTGGTTCTGGGACGGCCAGCGCGAGTTCCAGGGCGAGTGCGTCGCGCTCGGCGAGAACGGCGTCTGGATGGAGATCAAGGTCCGCGTCCCGGTGGACGGCACGATCCCCAACGTCGGGATCTTCCTGCAGCTCCTCCGAAAGCAGCTCAAGGACAAGGTGGTCACGGTGGAGCTCACGTCGCCGAAGATCAAGGGCGAGGTGAAGGTGAAGCTGTCGACGGTGGGCGTGCTGTCGCAGAAGAAGGAGATGCTCTCCGTCGTCGCGACCTACGAGGCGCCGCCGGACCCGAAGCTGGTGAAGGTGCTCAAGGAGCCGGTGGTGACGACGATCGTGAAGAAGCCGGGACCGCCGCCGGCGAAGGGGCCGGTGCCGCCGGCGAAGGGGCCCGCCTTGCCTTGAACCCGCCGACGACGACGCTCTTCCGCCCCGTGGGTTCGAAAGAACTGGAGCTGATCCGCGACTCGGGGTGGCGGAGGTTCCCCCCGCGTCTTCCGGAGCAACCCATCTTCTACCCTGTTTGCAACGAACGCTACGCCGCCGAGATCGCGGAGCAATGGAACGCGCCCAAGGGCGGAGGATTCGTCACACGATTCGAGGTGCGCGCCGACTTCCTTGCGAAGTACGATCGGCACGTCGTGGGCGCGAGCTATAATGAAGAGTACTGGATCCCGGCGGAGGAGTTGAAGTCGTTCAACGACGCGATCGTGGGGATCATCGAGGTCCTTCGCGAGTTTCCGCCGGTGCCGCCCCATGGACCTCAATAGATGCACGCGTCGAGCACGGACAGGACCTGATCCAGCACGGCGGCGGACGCCCGCCCAAGACGCTTCGCCTTTCGGCTGCGGAAATCGATCGACTTGACCTGCTCCACCATCACGAATCCTTCGACCTCCGGACTGTCCGCGACCGCCACATGGAACGGGAAGCCGCGATCCGTGCGCGTCAGGGGGCACACGATCGCCAGACCGGTGCTGCGGTTGAAGAGGGTGTTGCTGACGACCAGAGCCGGCCGGCGGCCCATCTGCTCATGACCGGACTGCGGATCGAACGAAACGGCGATGAAGTCGCCCTTTGCCGGGAGATAGTCGGGCATCTACCACGCCTCTCTTCCGACCGGTCGCCCCCACCCCACTTCGCGGGCGCGATATCCTCTGGGAATGCGGGAGATCAGTTCCCGCAGGCTCAACCTGCCGCGAACGCGTCGCGCGGGGACGATCACGATGACGCCGTCCCGCACGCTCACATCGACGAGATCGTCGACCG
Source organism: Planctomycetota bacterium (assembly GCA_016190175.1). Lineage (GTDB taxonomy): Bacteria > Planctomycetota > MHYJ01 > MHYJ01 > JACPRB01 > JACPRC01. The sequence continues at coordinate 5,315 of JACPRC010000066.1, read as the reverse complement.
AGAGGCGGGCCTCCTCCAGCACCCGCTTGGCGAGCCGGAGTCCCTGGCTGTTGCCCCATCTCCGGACCTTGGTGACCATGTTTTGAACTCGCGATGGCTATCCGGAGTATATCCTGGCGGGCACGGAGGATCTATCACTTCCTCGGTGCGCTCTTCTCCAGCGCGGCCCGGAGCGCGTCATCGAGGAGGTTCACGGTCTTCGCTCCGCCGTCGGGATCTCCCGCGCGCCCTTCGGCGGCACGAACGTGAACGCATCGTCCGCGTACTTGGGCGCCAGGTCGACCTTCCCGTATTCGGCGGTCTGTTCGTACGTCTCGCCGTCCGACTTGAAGCGCCACTCGAACTTCCGCAGCGCGCGGTTCGCGTCGATCCAGAGCCGCGAATCGCCCCGCGGCGTCGACCACGAGACCAGGTCCAGCTTGTCGTCGCCGGACCGCTCCTCCCGGACGAGGACGTTCGTGGCCCCCTTCAGGAGGTCGTCCGCCTTTCCCGCGTGGAGCGTCGCGAGGGGCCCGATGCCGAGCGATTCGAGAAGGGCGGCGCTCCGGGGTGCCTTCAGATAGCCGTTCGAACCCGGGAGATAGGTCCACGCCGTCGTCCCGTCGAGCACATGGAGGTACTCCTGGTCCTCCCCGGAGGCCTCGATGCGGGCCAGGTCCGGGCGCCGGAGCAGGACCTTCATCCTTCTCGCGAAGTCGAGCCCCTTCCACGACGACCGGCATTCGAACGCGATCGCGGGGGCGTCCTTGAACGTCTGCGCCGCGGCCGAGAGCATTTCCTTCGCCTTGACGGCGTCGTCCTGCCCGGCGCCGAAGGCGCCGTGGCACGGCCTGCCCGCCGGCTCACCCGCCGGAGCCCGAAGGGTGCAGGTGGGACCGAGAAGGAGCAGCAGCACCATGCCGATCATCCCATCCTCCGACGAAAAAGCCCCCGGCTCCGATCGCTCGAAGCCGGGGGCGGGAACTCCGACCTCACTCGCCGACGGGCGTCGGGGACTTCGACGCCTCCTTCGGCTTCGCCCGCTCGACGACGCGGCTCAGCGAAAGGCCGATCTTGCCCTCCGCCGGCTCGAGCTTGACGACCTTCACCTCGACCAGATCGCCCGCCTTGAGCCCCTCCCCTTCGACCTCCTTGTCCACCTTGGAGATGTGGAGGAGCCCCTCGAGGTCCTTCTCCAGCTCCACGAACGCGCCGAAGCTGACGAGCTTCGTGACGCGGCCCTGGACGGCGTTGCCGACCTTGTACTTCTCCGGGAAGACGGTCTGCCAGGGGTTCTGCTGGAGCTGCTTGAGCCCGAGCGCGATCCGCTTCTTGTCCCGGTCCACGGAGATGACGAGCACGTCCAGCTTCTCGCCTTTCTTCACGATCTCGCTCGGATGGACGACCTTCCGCGTCCACGACATGTCGTTGATGTGGAGCAGGCCGTCGATCCCGTCCTCCAGCTCGACGAACGCGCCGTAGGTCGTCGTGTTGCGCACCTTGCCGGAGACCTTCTGTCCCGAGGAGTAGCGCTCGTCCACCGTGTCCCACGGATTCTTCTCGGTCTGCTTCAGGCCGAGCGACAGCTCCTGCTTCTCCATGTCGACGGCGAGCACCTGGACCTCGACCGTGTCGTTGATGTTGAGCATCTCGGAGGGATGGTTGATCCGTTTCGTCCAGGACATCTCGCTGATGTGGACGAGCCCCTCGACGCCCGGCTCCAGCTCGACGAACGCGCCGTACGGCATGAGGTTGACGACCTTGCCGCGGACGCGCGAGCCGACGGGGTACTTCGACGCGACCCCCTCCCACGGGTTCTTCGAGAGCTGCTTGAGGCCGAGGGCGATCCGCTCGGTGGCGCGGTCCACCTTGAGGATCTTGACCTGGATCTCCTTCTCGAGCTGCACGACCTCGCTCGGGTGGTTGATCCGGCCCCAGCTCATGTCGGTGATGTGGAGGAGGCCGTCGATGCCGCCGAGGTCCACGAAGGCGCCGAAGTCGGCGATGTTCTTCACGGTCCCGCGGCGCGTGTCGCCCTCCATCAGCTCCTGGAGCAGGTTGTGCTTCTGCTCCGCGCGCTGCTCCTCGAGGAGCTTCCGGCGCGACACGATGATGTTCATCCGCTTCTCGTCGATCTTGAGGATCTTGCACTGGACCGTCTTGCCGAGGAACTCGCCGATGTCCTCGACGCGGCGCACGTCCACCTGCGAGGCGGGAAGGAAGACGGGGACGCCCACGTCCACGAGCAGGCCGCCCTTGATCTTGCGCACGACGCGGCCGCTGATGACGTCGCCCTCCTTGTTCGAGGTGATGATCCGCTCCCAGCCCCGGATCTTGTCCGCCTTCTGTTTCGACAGCGTGATCACGCCCGACTCGTCCTCGACGTTTTCGAGGAAGACCTCGATGTCCTTGTTCAGCTCGATGTCGCCCTCGAACTGGAAGTCGCCTTTGGGCACGACGCCCTCGGACTTGTAGCCGATGTCCACGAGCACGTCGTCGCCGACGACGTTGAGGATGCGGCCCTTGATGATCGTGTCCGGCTGGAAGTTCTTGAGCGATTCCTCGTAGTGTTTCTGCGCCTCGACGGGGTTGGCGTCCATGATCTCCTGGGTGAGCTTCTCGGCGACGTCCTCCTTGATGCCGAGTTGCTCGATCAGCCTGCGGTTCGACATTCCTATACGCTCCTTTGGGTCCTTCGATGATCCGTTCCGTGCAGCGACCGCACCGCCTCCCGGAGCCGCGCGGCGAAATCCGCGCCGTCCGCGGCAGACACGGGGGGCCCGTAGACGACGCTGACGGGTCCGGGCTCCGGCAGCGCACGCATGCGGGGCCACACTCGATACGCGCCTTCGACGAGGACCGGGACAATGGGGACGGCGGCGCGCTCCGCCAACAGGCGGATCCCCGACTTCATCGGGGCGACAAGTCCGTCCCGGGTCCGGGTGCCCTCGGGAAACATCACGAGGGCGTGGCCGGCCTTGAGCCTCCTCAGAGCTTCCTTCACCCCCTTCACGTCACCGCTGTCCCGTTCGACCGGAAAGGCATTCAAGGTGGCGATTAGGGCTCCAAAGGCCGGATTCCGAAAGAGCGTAGTCCGCGCCATGGAGTGGAGATCGCGGTCGAGTCCCACCCCCACGAGCGCCGGGTCCAGGTAGCTCTGGTGGTTCGCGGCCAAGATCACGCCCCCCGACCGGGGGACATTCTTCAGGCCGTAGGCCCGGAACCGGAACAGGGTCACCAGGACCCACCAAGCTCCGAACCGGCAGAGCCGGAACCATCCGCCCTGGACCCGCGAGAGGAAGCCGCGCTTCACCATCCGATGGGCCGCCTCCGTTCGCGAGGGGGGGATTCTAACGGGTGCGGGGAGGGAAGTCCAGAAGCGCGTCGCCGACTCGCGGGTTACGGACAGGATGCGGACCGTCCCTCGCAGGTGGCGACGGGAGCGGCGGAAGACAGCGCCGTGTGGACTCAGGCAGACGCTCCTTGCGCGGAGTCGTCGGGATGCGGCCCGTAGGAGCGTAGTGGTACCCGGCGCGCTTTCCCGGATCGCGATCAACCCCGAGACGCGGGGCAAGGAGTTGTGTCTCATCCGGGGCGATACTCCCCCGTCGGTTTGCATCCACGAACCAAACTGGCCGGAGTTCCACCCCTGCCCCGGTCGGACTCCGCGCGGGGCTGTATTCACTTTCTTCTTCCCGGCCTCGCGTTGAGTTCCGGACCGTGACCGAGGGGAGCGAAGTCCAGACTCGCGGACCCACAATAGAAGTGGACAGGTCGGAATTGGTGCGCTCGGTCTTGGACTTTGGGGGCGGGACTTCCTATAATCCCCCCCTCATTCGGAGGAGAACCGTCGCATGGCCACCCGCAAACTGGTCGAACTGTCCGTGAAGGTCGGCGCCCGGCCGGGCGAGCTGACGCGCGTCATGGAGGCCGCCTCGAAGGGCGGCGTCAACATCCTCGCCTTCTACGGCTACAACGCGGGCCCCGAGGAGGCGTACATCCGCATCGTCCCGGACAACGAAGACAAGGCGAAGAAGGCGCTCGAGTCCGCCGGACTCGCTCCGTCCGTCGCGTTCGTCGTCGCGGTGACGGGCGAGGCAGGACGGGGAGCGGGTGTGAAACTCTGCCGCAAGCTCTCGGAGGGCGGGATCAACATCGAATACGCCTACGCCTCGACCCCGGGCTCGGGATCGAGCACGGTCATCTTCAAGGTCCCGGATGCCGACGCGGCCCTGCGCGCATTGAAGTCGTGACGTTTCCTTCCTTCTACGATCCGGAGCGGGTGGGCACGCTGTTCCAGCCCGACCTGCTCCGCATCCAACGGGAGGCGGAGGCGGCGGCGATCCCACCCGCCTCGGGCGACCGGCGGCGGACGGCGCTCGTCCTGATCGACTTCCAGGTCGACTTCTGCCATCCGACCGGATCGCTCGTGGTGCCGGGCGCGATCGGGGACTTGCGCCGCGCGATCGAGTTCATCTGCCGCAACGCCGCGGCGATCTCCGAGATCCACGCGAGCCTCGACAGCCACGTCGTCTTCCAGATCTTCCACCCCGCGTGGTGGGCCGGACCGGACGGGAAGCACCCGGCGCCGTTCACGCCGATCCCGCCGGAAGAGGTGAGGAGCGGCCGGTGGAGGCCGCTCTTCGATCCGGAGTGGTCGCGGAAGTACGTGGAGGCGCTGGCGGCGGGCGGCCGCCAGATGCTCATCATCTGGCCGTACCATACGATGGTCGGCGCGGTGGGCCAGGCGCTCGATCCCGCGCTCCACGAGGCGCTCCTGTTCCACTCGATGGCGCGGCGCGAGCAGGTGCGCTGGCTCATCAAGGGCACGATTCCGAAGACGGAGTACTACAGCATCCTCGAGCCGGAAGTGAAGATCGAGACCGAGCCGCGCGGGACGCTCAACACCGCCTTCCTCGAATCCGTCGCGCGCAACGACGCCGTCTATCTCGCGGGCGAGGCCAAGTCGCATTGCGTGCTCGCGACGATCCGGTCGATCATGGAGTACTTCAAGGAGCGCCCGGAGTCGATCCGGAAGTTCCGCCTGCTCGAAGATTGCACGTCCAGCGTGAAGCACCCCACGATCGACTTCGAGGGAACCGCGAACGCGGAGCTGGCGAGGTACGAGAAGCTGGGATTCGGGCGGGTCCGATCGACCGATCCGCTCGCGACTAGCTGATCGAATCGGCGTTCGCCTCGGCCTTGTCCGGAATCCAGACCTCCTGACATATCCCCATCGCGCGCATCTCGCTGAGGGGGTTCTCTAGGCCATTTGGACCGCCTGAGCGCGGTTTTCGCCCCATTCCGTCCGGTCACCGGGGTGCGGACCCAAACCT
>JACPRC010000065.1 GCA_016190175.1 Planctomycetota bacterium | reverse complement strand
GCGATCGCGCCCGCGCCGCCCAGCGCCTGCGCGAAGCCCGACCACACCTGCTCCGTGGCACGCGACCCGATCGCCTGTCCCTTCTCCGTCGGCTCGACGCGCTCTTCGTCGCTCGACAGGAGTCCCATCCGGACGAGCTGCTTCACCGCCCTCGTCGCGGCCGAGGCGGTCATCGAGAGGGCCGAGGCGATCACCTCGACCGGCGTGCCCGGCCGGCGATTCGCCTCGCTGAGGACCGAGAGCTGCTCGGGCGAGAGCCCGCTCGCGCCGAGGGCGATCTTGCGCGCGGCCTGGTAGGCGCGCGTGATGCGCTCGAAGGCGCCGACGAAATCGGTGGGGTTCACCCCCTCAGACTCCTACAGTGACGGTGACGCAGGGATCTCATTCCCTCGTCAGACTCTCCCCGGCAAGAACGGCCCGCGATCCGAAGGAGTCTGACGGGGTCCATGCGCGGCATTCTGCCTTCCGCGTCTCCGAGGGGCAAGCTATAATGCCGCACCCATGGGCCACGGCTCCTCCCTCGCCACGTGCTGGGACGTTCTTCCCAAGGTCAGCCGCAGCTTCGCCCTGCCGATCCGGCTCCTGCCCCGGCCCGCGGGCGACGCGGTCATGCTCTCGTACCTCGTCTTCCGCATCGCCGACACGATCGAGGACTGCTGCCCGGACGCCGAGCGACGCGCCAGGCTGTTCGGCCGGTTCCGGCGGCTGATCGAGGGCGACGCATCGGCCGCGCCCGAACTCGCGACGATCGGGCCGCCTCCCTACGACGCGCTCATGCGCCACGCCTCCAACGTCGCCGAGGTTTTCGCGCGCCTCCCCGCCGAGGTCCGATCGCTCCTCCTCGGACGGCTCGACGAGATGTCGTCGGGGATGCAGGGGTGGTCCGCGCGCGAAGTGCGCACGACCGACGACCTGCACGACTACTGCTACTACGTCGCCGGCGTCGTCGGAAAGCTCCTGACGCGGATCTTCCGCGCGTACGGCCACGTCGGGAACGGGACGTTCGAGGAACTGGACCGGCGGGCCGTGGAATTCGGGATCGCGCTCCAACTGATCAACGTGATCCGCGACGTGCGCGGCGACGCGCGGGAGGGGCGCCGCTACTGGCCGACCGCTCTGCTGGAGCGGCGCGGCCTGACGTGGGACCGCTTCTTCGACGGGTCGAGCCGCGCGGCCGCGCGCGAGGTGCTCCACGAGCTCGTGCGGGACGCGCTGCAGCACTGCGACGCGGCGTTCGAGTACGTGACGCTCCTCCCGCCGCACCAGTTCCGCATCCGCGCCTTCTGCCTCCTGCCGCTCTTCATGGCGATGGCGACGATGCGCGCGTGCCTCGACGACCCGGCGCTCTTCGAGGACGGCCCTCCCGTGAAGATCCGCCGGGCGGAGACGCGCCGCATCCTCGCGCTCTCCGTCGGCCTCGCCCCCTTCGACGGCGCCCTCTCGATCTGGTACCGCGGCCTCCGAAATCCGTTGACGCGGGCGGCGCGGAACGGAATGCTGTCGTCATGAGCTGGACCGGATTCGGGCGCACCCTCCGCACCGTGGGCGTCGTCGGCAGCGGGCAGATCGGCCCCGACATCGCGCTCCACTTCGCCAAGTCGCTCGCGCCCGCGGGCGTGCGCGTCGTCGTCCAGGACATCGCGCCCGCGGCGATCGAGAGCGGCCGGGCGAAGCTCCGCAAGAAGGTCGAAAAGGGGGCCGAGACCGGCGCGTTCAAGCCGGACCTCGCCAAGGCGATGATCGACGCCGTCCTCTTCACGACCGACCTCGCGCCGCTGCGCGGCGCGGACCTCGTCGTCGAGGCGGCGAGCGAGGATCTCTTCATCAAGCGGAAGATCTTCGCGGACCTGTCGGAGCGGTGCCCCGAGGCGATCCTGACGTCGAACTCGTCGCACCTCGAGCCCGAAGTGATCTTCGACGGCGCGAAGCGGCCCGGGCGGACCCTCGTCACCCACTACTTCTTCCCGGCCGAGCGCAACCTCCTGGTCGAAGTCGTTCCGGGGCAGGATACCGACGCGACCGTCACGGACTTCTGCATGAAGTTCTACGAGGCCGTCGGCAAGATCCCCATCCGCGTCGGGAGCCGGTACGGATACGCGATCGACCCGATCTTCGAGGGTCTCTTCCTCGCGGCGCTCCTCCTGGCGGAGCAGGGCGCCGCCTCGCACAAGCAGATCGACTTCGTCGCGCAGAAGGCGCTGGGCCTCGGCGTGGGGCCGTTCACCGCGATGAACCTCACGGGCGGGACGGCGCTCACGCGCGTGGGTCTCGAACACTACCACGAGAGGATCATGCCGTGGTTCCGCGTGCCGCCGTCCCTGAAGGACCGGACGGACCCGTGGCCCGCCGCGGGGAGGGACGAGAAGGTCGAGGTCGATCCCGCGACGTTCGAGAAGGTCGCTCGGCGCCTCCAGGCCGTGTACTTCGGGCTCGTCGGCGAGATCCTCGACGCGGGCATCACGAACGTCGCGGATCTCGAGCTGGGCGTCGAGACGGCGCTCGTGATGAACGCGCCGTTCCGGATGATGAACTCGCTCGGGACGAAAGAGGCTCTCCGACTCGTCGAGGAGTTCGCCGCGGCGAACGGGGGGTTCAAGGTCGCCGCCTGCCTGCGCGTGCCCGAGCCCTTCGCCATCCCCTGCGTCCTGCGCCGCGACGCCGGCGACGTCGCGGTCGTGACGATCCGCCGGCCGAAGACGCTCAACGCGCTCGACCGCGACGTCTACCACCAGCTCCGCCGCACCTTCGAGGAGATCGCGAAGGACCCGAAGGTCGTCGCGGCGGTCCTCACCGGCTTCGGGACGAAGGCGTTCGTCTCTGGCGCGGACATCCAGATGCTCGCCGCCGTGAAGAGCCCGGAGGAGGGCGCGGCGCTGTCGTGGGAGAGCCAGACCGCGGTGATGGCGGTGGAGAACTGCGGCAAGCCGGTCGTCTGCGCGCTCAACGGGCTCGCCCTCGGGGGAGGCAGCGAACTGGCGATGGCCTGCACGGTGCGCATCGCGAAGGCGGGCCTCCCCGTCTGCTTCGGCCAACCGGAACCGAAGCTCGGGATCATCCCCGGCTCGGGCGGGACGCAGCGGCTCCCGCGGATCGTCGGCTTCGAGCGGGCGTGGGAGATCCTCCGCACGGGCCGCACGGTGTCCGCGGAGGAGGCTGAGAAACTTGGTTATATTTCAGACCAGGTCGAAGGCGATATCGTCGAGGCCGCGATCGACATCGCGCGCCACCTGAAGACGCCGTCCACGATCGAGCGCGGCCCCTTGCGCGTCCCGGAGAAGCTCCCGGCCATCGAGATCGCGCCGCTCAGCCGCAAGGTGGACGAGATCCTGCGGAGGGCGATCCTCGAGGGGTGCGCGCGGGACCTGGACGCGGGACTCTGGTTCGAGTCGCGCTGCTTCGGCGAGGCGTGCGGCACGAAGGACATGCGGATCGGCCTGGAGAACTTCTTCCGGACGCAGCTCAGGTCGCCGGCGCCCTTCGTGCACGCATAGTCCGTCTCGGATTCGTTGTAACGCCCCCCCCGCGTCATTCACTATAGTGCAGTCATGTACCGCGTGATCCGTCGCGAGGCGTACGAGTACGTCTTCTGCCGGTGGGACGACGACGCGCCCGGCGGCGCCGCGGAGATGGAGTTCCTGAGCCGCGACGCCGCGCTGGCGTTCCTCCGGCCGTTCGTTTCCGACGCGTCCGCCGTCGCCGCGTTCCGCTCGCTCCTGGCCTCCTTCGATGCCGCCCTCCCCGACCCGCACGGACCCGCCGACGCCCTGCTCCGGGCGCTGGTCGGCCCCATGCACTCGGGGAGCCTCCGCGTCTTCCGCCGCATCCTTCCCGGCCGGGGGGGAGCCCGCGCGGCCGAGACGCGGAGACCCGAGGCGCCGCGCGGCAGGCGCGCACCGATCCGGCTGACCGTCCGGTTCCAGGTCCTCAACCTCCGTCCGGCTCCGGGGGCACTGGACCTCTATGTCGTCCGTGACATGGGAGGCGGGATCGAGTCGTCCTTCGGGAATTCGTCGCCGGGCAAGGGCGCCATCGTCCGCGACATCCCCGATCGCGCGGCGCGCGCGAACGTGACGGCCCACGAGATCGGACACGTCCTCGGCCTCTCCGAGTACGGGGGCGGGCCCTCCTCGACGGCGATACGCCGGGAGCTGTGGGCGCTCAGGAACCTCATGCACGACGCGGCCTTCTTCGGAGGCCTGCCCGAGGAGACGGAAAACGGGTACGGCGAGATGGAGCCCGGCCGGCGTCGTGCGGGATCGCTCCTCGGGATCCGGACCGTGCCGCGGCTCCACCAGTGCCGCCAGGTGGAGATCGTGCGCCGGGCGGTGGAGGAGAGGAGGTATGAGCCCTGAGAGCGCGAAGGAGGGCGGCTCGCTCAGGGCAAGCCGCCCGCAAGGAGTGCAAGGAATTACCTCGGGCCGCTCAGCTCCCCGGCGGTCCCCAGATCTCGATCGGGTTCCCTTCCGGATCCCGCGTATAGGCGAACTTCCCCTGCTTCGACTCGTCCATTCCGAGGACGTCCGCGCCCTTCTGCGACATCCCGGCGACGAACGCGTCGAAGTTCGTGACGACAAAGCTGAGCATCAGGCCCCGCGCCCCGGCTGCCAGCGGGGTTTCCGAGGATTGGATGATGATCTGCGCGGAGCCGAGCCGCCCCCCGTACTGACCGCCGTTCTCCTGAAGCGGCACGCCCAGCACGTCGCGGTACCACCGCGCAGTCGCCGCGGCGTCGTTGGAATAGAGCACGAAGCCGCCGATGGCCGCGAGGCCGGCCGCGGCGGGAGCCGGGACGGGGCGCGGCGCGGGCGCCGGGACCGACCCGACCGGGCTGATCCGCACCTCGGGCCGCACCGCAGGAGCGGGCGAGGCGACGCCGCCTTTCGACTCCCGTTGAGGCGGAGCGGACGGTTGCGCCTGGCCTTCGGCCTTGTCCTTGTCGGGAGGATGAGGAATGTCGGAGTCGTGCGTCGCGGCGTCCGGGAGCCATTCTTCCGTCGGCAGTTTCTCGAAGGGGCATCGCTTGCGCAGGAACATGTACAGGATCTGGAAGGCCTCCTCGGTTTCCTGGATGCGTCCGAGGACTACCCGGCGCGGCGGCCCCATCTCGGAGGCCTCCACCTTGACGTAGATGCGCCCCAGGTCACCCTCGAAGTAGAAATGGACCCGCCGGTCCCCCGACCAGTAGGTGATATTCGGCGGCATGACGTAGCCCCATTCGAAGTACTGCGGACCCTGGACGTCGAGTCTCACTTCGGTGGAGCGCTTCTTCACGAACTCGTTCAGATCGTCGAGGCTCTGGATCAGCATGGCGTCCCCTTCTGCAAGGAAGTGCGCGCCATGCTACCCCCGCGCCGCGCGGTTGTCCAATTCCGCGTATGTAACCGTTCAGGGGGGGGGCGTCCAGCTCTCAGCCATCAGCCATCAGCCATCAGCCATCAGCCATCAGCCGTCAGCCGGAAGACTCGCGTCGCCACCTCCGGCTGAGAGCTGACGGCGGATGGCGGAACGCTTATCCGCGTACAACCGGACCCGCGCCGCGGCGTTCAAAGGAGATCGCTTTCGAAGGAGCCTCCGATGATGATCTTCCTCCTCTCCTCCCTTCTCGCCCTGCGCGACGACGAGGTGCGCGTGACGTTCTACGCCATCCGCGCCTCTCGCGAGGAGAAGGGCGTTCTCGATCCGAACCTCAAGGAAATCGAGAAGGACCTCCGGGAGCTGGCGCCCTACAACGCGTTCGAGACGGCCGCGGCCGCCACCCTCCGGTTCGCGCCCGGGGGCCAGGAGGTCAGGACCGGAATCGCCGTCGCCGAGCTGGGCCGGTACTCGGTCGTCTTCTCGCCGCAACAACCCCTCGGAGGCACGATCGAGCTGCGGGATCTGACGCTGTGGGAGGACCGGGTCGCGGAGGAGTTCTCGGTCGCGGGGGGCGTGGCCGTCAAGGCGGTCCGGCGGCACATGAACGCGATCCTGAAGACGACGGTCCAGGTGCCGGAGGGGAAGCTCGCGATCGTCGGGAGCGTGGCGGTCGAAGGGCCGAAGGGCCCCGCGACGATCGTGATCGCGGCGAAGGCCGCGGCGCGGTGATCATTTGAGCTTCGCCTTCACCTCCTCCGGCAGGTTCAGCTTCGTCGTGCCGAAGTCCCCGAAATCGAGGTCCAGCGTCATCGTGCGCGCCTTGCCCACCTTGGCGGGGACCGTGACGCGTTGCTCGACGCGCAGGACGAGCTTGTCGTTGCAGGAAACGTAGACCAGGACGCCGTTCTTCGCCCTGGACCAGTCCGCGATCGATTCGACCCACGCCTGCCAGAGGCCCGCCCCGCTCTCCTTGAGCGCGTCCTTGGCGGCGTTGGCCTCGAACGAGTAGGCGTAGACGACGACGGTGACCCCGCGGATCTTGTCCGTGCGCTCCTTCTTGAAGGCGGGGGCCTTGGAAACGAGGATTGCCGCCGCCTCGTACGGTTGCTTGAAGTCGTCCTTCGCCGGAGGCCCCTCCTTCCACTCGCCGTCCTTCGGGCGGGTGAGGGTCTTCGTCCCCTTCCGGACGACTTCGGCCTTCGGCGACCTGACGTAGAGCGTGCCGTCGGCGACGGAGCACTCGATGGTCGTCTTCTCTCCTACCCCGTCGATGGCGACGACGCACGAGTAGTTCTTGAGGAGCTTCATCCGGGCCATGATGGCCTCGAGCTCCTTCTTGTCGTCGGCCTGGAGGGCCGAGGAAGAGGATGGGGAGATCCGGAGACCGGGAGACGGGGAGACCGGGAGACCGGGAGACGGGGAGGCGGGGAGACCGGGAGAGCGGGGGACGAGAAGGGCCGCGCCCAGCAGCAGCAACCGCATCGTTGATCCTCCGACCGCGTCCGGTACAATCGCCGCGATGCCCGCCAGGATTATAACCTACCTGGAGATGATCAAGTTTCAGCATTCCCTGTTCGCGCTGCCGTGGGCGTTCGTCGGCGCCTTCTATGCCGCGCGGGGCGTGCCCGGCGGCCGCGAGATCCTGTGGATCCTCGCGGCGATGGTGAGCGCCCGCACGGCGGCGATGACGTTCAACCGGATCGCCGACGCGAAGATCGACGCGGCGAATCCCCGGACGGAAGACCGCGCCATCCCCCGCGGGCTCGTCTCCGTGCCGTTTGCCGCCGCGGTGACGGCGCTTGCGATCGCGGCGTTCGTCCTCTCCGCGGCGATGCTCAACCGGCTGTGCCTGGCGCTCGCGCCGGCCGCGATCGCCGTCCTGCTCGGCTATTCCTACACGAAGCGGTTCACGCCGCTCTGTCACTTCGCGCTCGGGCTCTCGCTCGGGATGGCGCCGGTGGGGGCGTGGCTCGGCGTGCGGCCCGAGTGGCACCCGCTCCCCCCGCTCGTCGGGACCGCCGTCCTCTTCTGGATCGCGGGCGCGGACATCCTGTACGCGTGCGAGGACGTCGAGTTCGACCGGGCGCACGGGATCCGTTCCATCCCTGCGTCGCTGGGGATCCCGCGCGCGCTCCTCGTCGCGCGCCTCTCCCACGTCGCCGCGGTGGGCGCGCTCGTGGCGGCCGGGCTCGCCGCGCGCCTCGGGGTCGTCTTCTACGCAGGGACGGCCGCGGTGGCGGCGCTGCTGGCGTACGAGCACGCGATCGTGAAGCCCGACGACCTCCGCCGGGTGAACCGCGCGTTCTTCCACGTCAACGCGGTCGTGAGCGCGGCGGTGTTCGTCGCATGCCTGGGAGACCTGTGGCAGCGGGGAAGGCTGTAGGGACGCAAACGTTCAGCCGTCAGCAATCAGCCTTCAGCAAGACGCGCGTTTCGGCGGTCCGGCCGATGGCTGATTGCTGAGAGCTGATAGCGACCCGTGAACGGCTACCTGTAGCCCTACCGCCCGATCTTCGTATCGCCTCCGCGGATCGACCGCACGTAACGCTCGAGGGACTCCTCCCACTTCGGCAGCGCGACGCCCTCGTCCGCCGCCTTCGAGCAGTCGAGGACCGAATAGGGCGAAAGGAGGTCTCGCGTCGTCGTGGCGCTGAGCGGCTGGGCGGACGCGGAGGGCCGCAGCAGGGCCGCGACCCGGCGGGCGACGTCCAGTTCCGTCGCGCCCCCCTGCGCCGCGAGGTGCCAGGTCCCCGTCTTCCCCTTCGCCAGAAGCGCGCAGGTCGCGTCGATCAGCTCGTCCGCCCACGTGGGCTGCCGGACGGCGTTCTCCGTCCCGAAGACGAAGTCCTCGCTGCGGAGCCGGTCCATCAGCGACGCCACGGGACCGCGGAAATGGGCGCCGTAGAGCCAGCCCGTCCGCACGATCAGGTACCGCTCCGCGTGGGTCATCACGTCCAGTTCGCCGGCGAGCTTCGTGTCCGCATAGACGTTGACGGGCGTGGGCGGATCCTCCTCCCGGTACGGCGTCCGGCGCGCGCCGTCGAAGAGCAGGTCGGTGCCGAAGTAGACGAAGACGGCGCCGGCCTTCGCGCACGCCCGCGCGGCCTGCCCCGCGGCGTCGCGGTTGACGAGGTAGGCCTGCCACTTGTCCCATTCGCAGGCGTTCAGGTCGGAGAAGCCCGCGGCGTAGACGACGACGGCGGGGCGCTCGCGGAAAACGACGCGCTCGACCTCGGCGAAGACCGTGACGTCGAGCTCGGAGTGCGGCAGACCCAACAGCTCGATGGCGCCGGGGAAGGCAGGGGCGAGGTCGATGCGTCCCTGCCGCGCGCGTTCGGCGAAGGTGCGGCCGACCCCCCCGCCGGCGCCGAGGACGAGAATCTTGGCCATGCGAGGATGCGGCTCTATAATAGACGGTTCCGGTCCCCGCCCACGATGAAAATCTACATCCTCGGAGCCGGTTACCGTCTGGCGGAGATGGCCCTGGCGCTCTCTCCGAAGCGGGAGGACGTGCTCGTCCTCACGAGCGACGAACCCACCTACCGACTCTGCCAGGAACGTCACCTGCCGGTGCGTTCCGCCGACCTCACGCGCGAGCGGCTCGCGGACCTCGGGATCGAGTTCCGCATCGAGGACATCGCGATCATCAGCGACTACGACGAGCCGCGGCTGGGGGCGATCCTGGAGTGCCTCGCGGCGCAGCGCCCGCAGGGGCAGGTGCTCGTCTTCACGCCGGAGTCCGTACGGGCGCTGGCGCGGCGGCACCCGCAGTTCGTCTTCAAGAGCCACCGATCCGTGTACCGCAACGAGCTGCGGGAGATGTACCGGCGCGTGAACACGATCCAGAAGGTCAACGCGCTCCTGCGGATCGTGCGGGAGCGGCGGCGGGTGCTGACGGTGATCTGGGGCAACCCCGACCCCGACGCCATCGCGTCGGCGCGCGCGCTCCAGGAGCTCCTCGCGGGGGACGTGGAGGAGTACCGGATCGCTTACACCGGGCAGTTCACGCGGCAGGAGAATCTCGCCATGGTCCACACGCTGAAGGTCGCGACGGCGAAGTGGGACCCGGCGATGCTGGCGTCGGGGCCGCTCCTGGCCACAGTGGACGCGCAGCCGTCGTTCTTCCAGCCGCCCCTCCCGCAGCCGATCGACCTCGTCATCGACCACCATCCGCTCTCGGAGCTCGGGCCGCACCGCTTCTCGGACGTCCGCACGGACTACGGCTCCACCTCGACGATCCTGACCGAGTACTTCCTCGACACCGGGCGGCGCCTGCCCCGCAGCGTCGCGACGGGCCTCTTCTACGGCCTGAAGGTCGACACGAACAACCTCACGCGCAACGTGAGCGACGCCGACATCGACGCTTTCCGCGCCCTGCGGATGCGGACGGACGAGAACCTGTTGCGGACGATCGAGTTCTCCCAGATGCCGCTCACGATGCTCGACTACTTCTCCATCGCGATCTCGAACAAGAAGGTGTGCCGCGACGTGACCTTCTCGTACCTCGGCCAGGTGGACAACCCGGACGTCGGCGTGTACGTCGCGGATTTCTTCATCAAGCTGAGCGGCATCTCGTGGGTGGTCGTCGGCGTGCGCACGGCGGAAAAGCTGATCGTCGTCTTCCGGACGGACGGCCTGCGGCGCCACGCCGGGCGGATCGCGGAGTCGCTGTTCCGGGACTACGGGACCGCGGGGGGTCACCGCACGATGGCGCGGGCGGAGCTGCAGCTCGACCGCGTGCGGGCGGAGGTGCCGGAGATCGCGGACGTGGCGGTGGAGCGGTGGCTCCTGTCGAAGCTGTCGCTCAAGCTGAAGGCGCTGGGGAGCCTCCGGTAGCCCGCCTTATTCACGTCGGCTACGCCGCCGACGCGAAACGGCGCCCTGCGGGCAGCTACGCCCGCCTCCGACGGGCTCCGCTGGACAACCCCTCCGCCTCCGCGCGACAGTCTGTCGCGCTCCGGCGTCGGCCCGCGGCGCCGCCATTGC
>JACPRC010000064.1 GCA_016190175.1 Planctomycetota bacterium | reverse complement strand
TGATTCGCCCGCAACAAGGGCTTCCTTGCGGGCGAATCACCCTGAGCGAGCCGCAGGCGAGTCGAAGGGTTCACAACCCGTTGCGTCCCAAGGCGCACGAACCCCTCGACTTCGCTTCGCTCCGCTCGGGGTGAGTCCGCCGCAATGAAGGGACTTCTTGCGGCGGACTCAAGCCTCACTTTAGCCTTGACGCGCCGCGTCGGAGGGAATAGAGTAGGCCGGCGTCGGCGGGCGGATCCGCTGCCGACCGATGTACAGAGAATCCCGACGAAAGTGGGACTCGAAAGATGCCCGCTTTTTTTTTCGGGGAGATGGGGGGATGACGGAGATCGGGAGATAGGCGCCCGAGTCCGAAGGGCCCTGTCTCCCGATCTCCCACATCTCCCCGTCCCCCAAGGATGGGCGCACCATGGCGGGACTGCCGACCCAAGGCGAGATCCTCCGCTTCGTGGAGATGATCTCCAAGGAGAAGTCGGTCGACCGCGACGTCGTCTTCACCGCCCTCGAGCAGGCTCTCGCCATCGCGGCGAAGAAGCACCTGCAGAGAAAGGACGCTCCGATCGTGAAGATCGACCGGGAGACGGGCGCGATCTCCGCCTGGGACGGGGAGATCCCGATCGACACGACGATCCTCGGACGCATCGAATATCAGGCCGCGCACCAGATGTTCATCCAGAAACTCCGCGAGGCGGAGAGCGAGACGGTCTTCACGGAGTTCGCCCACAAGAAGGGGGACATCGTCACGGCCGCGGTCCTCCGCTTCGAGGGACGCAACATCGTCTGCAAGATCGGCGACCGGGCCGAGGCGACCCTGCTGAAGGCGGACCAGGTTCCGGGAGAGGAGTACCGGATCGGGGACCGCGTGCGGGCCTACGTCTCGGAGGTCGAGAAGCGGGGCAAGCGGGTGACGATCTTCATCTCGCGGGCCCACGAGGAGTTCGTGCGGAGGTTGTTCGAGCTGGAGGTCCCGGAGATCGCCGACGGCACGGTCGTCATCAAGGGGATCGCGCGCGAGCCGGGATACCGCACCAAGATCGCGGTCCACTCCCTGAACGAGCGGGTGGACTGCCTGGGCGCCTGCGTCGGGGTCCGGGGGAGCCGGATCCGCAACGTGGTCGACACGCTGTGCAAGAGCGAGAACGTGGACATCGTCCGCTGGAGCGGCCAGGCGCTGGATCTGATCCAGAACGCCCTGAAGCCGGCCGAGGTGGCCGAGGTGATCCTCGACGAACCCTCGTTGCACGCGACCGTGTACGTGCTCAAGGAGCAGCTCTCGCAGGCGATCGGGAAGGGCGGGCGCAACGAGAGGCTCGCCTCGAAGCTCACGGGCTGGGAAATCGATATCTACGAACTGGGCGCGACAGTCGAGGGGACCGCGCCCGAGCCCGCGCCGCAGGCGGCGGAGGCGACGCCGCCGGCCGCGCCGGAACCCGCGACCCCCTCGGAGCCTCCGAAGACTAGTTGACTGGAACCTCAGACCGGATTACATTATCGCACCCTATGCTACGCGTCAGTGAACTTGCGAAGGATCTGGGCTACAAGGCCGCGGAGCTGATCGAGTTGGCCCGCGACAAGGGCATCAAGATCGAGAACGTCCGGGCCATGATCGACGCCCGTTCGGCGATGCAGATCAAGGCGCACGTCCCGCCCCGCTCGAAGCTGGCGGGGGCGCTCCTCGACCTCTATCACAAGGTCCAGGCAGACCTTGCGGCCCAGGAGGCGGTGAAGGCGGCGGAACCGAAACCCGAGAGGAAGAAACGCGAACCCAGGCCGGAAGGCGCCGAGACGAAGACGCGGCGGACGGTGAAGAAGGACCCCGAGGCGGGCGTGGAACCGGCTGCGATGCCCGAGGGCGGGGCGCCGAAGCCCGCCCTTCCGCCGCCGTCCAAGAAACCGAAGGTGGTCGAGGAGTTCCGTCCCGGCGAGGTCGCCTCCGCGAAGACGGAGAAGCCGAAGGTCGTCGCGCCGCCCAAGCCGCACATCGAACCCGTCCCGATCCCCGAGGAGGCGAAGAAGCCGCTCATCGACGTGGACAAGGTCATCGGAGAGGCCAAGGAGGTCCACGCGGTCCGTCCCCAGGAGGTCGACCGGTTCCAGAGCGACAGGCCCGTCCAGGAAGTCAAGGAGCAGCGGCACGCGAAGCCCGCCCCCAAGCCTCCGCCCAGACCGACCGGCGTCACCGGGCACACCGCGATGTACCGCAGGCCCAAGCCGGCGCAGCCCCCCGTCCGGCCGACGGTCGCGCCGCCCAAGCCGCGCCCGGTGGTTCCCCCTGCCTCGGAACGCAAGATCGAGGTCACCGTCCCGATCTCGATCAAGGACTTCTCCCAGGAGACGGGGGTCAAGGTCAACCTGATCCTCAAGAAGATGATCGAGATGGGGGTCATGGCCACGATCAACCACGCCATGGACCAGACGATGGTCGAGATGATGGCCATCGAGTTCAAGCGCGATATCACGGTCGTCCAGAAGCAAAAGGTCGAGGAAACCGTCGTCATGAGGGCGGAGCAGAAGGACGATCCGAAGGACCTCCTGCCCCGCCCCCCCGTCGTCACGTTCCTGGGACACGTGGACCACGGCAAGACGTCGCTGCTCGACCGGTTGCGCCACACGAACGTCGCCGCCCGCGAGCACGGCGGGATCACGCAGCACATCGGGGCGTCGAAGGTCACCCGGAACGGCCGTTCGGTGGTCTTCCTCGACACGCCCGGCCACGAGGCATTCACGGCCATGCGCGCCCGCGGCGCCCAGGTCACGGACGTCGCGGTCCTCGTCGTCGCCGCGGACGACGGTGTGATGCCGCAGACGGAGGAGGCGATCAACCACGCGAAGGCCGCGGGAGTGAAGATCGTCGTCGCGCTCAACAAGTGCGACAAGCCGGGCGCGAATCCGAACCGGGTGAAGGGCCAGCTCGCCGCGCTCGGCCTCAACTCGGAGGACTGGGGCGGCAACACCGTGTGCGTGGAGGTCTCGGCGCTGACGGGCCTGAACGTGGACCAGCTCTTCGAGATGCTCGCCCTGGAGGCCGACCTCCTCGAACTCCGGGCCAACCCGAAGCGCGCGGCGAGGGGGACGATCCTCGAGGCGCGCAAGACGGAGGACCGGGGCGTCGTCGCGACGGTGCTCGTCCAGAACGGCACGCTCCGCCGCGGGGACGCGATCCTCGCGGGGCGGGCGTACGGGCGCGTGCGCGCGATGTCGGACCACACGGGCGGCGTGATGGGCGAGGCGGGGCCGGCGACGCCGGTGGAACTCCTCGGTTTCATGGACGTTCCCGACGCGGGCGACAAGTTCATGGCGGTCGCCGATCTCCTGCAGGCGAAGGAGATTGCGGAGGAGCGCCGGAAGAAAGAGCGCGAGGACCAGCTCCTGGAGCGCCAGCACCTGACCCTGGAGAACCTCTTCTCGCGGATCGAGAAGGACAAGCTCAAGGAGGTCCGCGTCATCGTCAAGGTGGACGTCAAGGGCTCCCTGGAAGTGCTGAAAGAGGCGCTCGCCGGTCTCTCCACGGACGAGGTGAAGCTGCGGGTCCTGCACGCGTCGGTCGGCGCGGTGAACGAGAGCGACGTGGTTCTCGCCGACGCATCGGACGCGATCATCATCGGGTTCCACGTGGATGTGGAGGACCGGGCCCGCGACCTTGCGAAGGCGCGGGGCGTCGAGACGCGGATCTATACGGTGATCTACCAGGCCGTCGAGGAGATGAAGGCGGCCCTCGAGGGGTTGCTGGAACCCGAGGAGGTGGAGGCCCGGCAGGGCACGGCCACGGTCAAGGAGGTCTTCCGGATCTCCCGGGTCGGCGCCGTGGCCGGGTGCATCGTCTCCAGCGGCAAGATCGAGCGCTCCAACTCCGTGCGCCTCGTGCGCGACGGGAAGGTCGTCCACACGGGCCGGCTCGAGTCGCTCAAGCGCTTCAAGGACGACGTGCG
The DNA here is from genome assembly GCA_016190175.1 of Planctomycetota bacterium. Classification (GTDB taxonomy): domain Bacteria; phylum Planctomycetota; class MHYJ01; order MHYJ01; family JACPRB01; genus JACPRC01. Next base: position 3,727 of record JACPRC010000064.1, on the reverse strand, counting down.
CGAGGTCCAGGAGGGGTTCGAGTGCGGCATCAAGCTCGCCGGTCACGACGACGTGCGGCCGGGCGACATCATCGAGGCCTTCGCGATCCAGAAGATCGCGCGGAAGCTCGAGAGGAAGTAGGCCCGGGCCGACGCCGATGATCGTGGGGACCCTGCGCCTGAGGCTGCTCCTGCGCGACTCCCACTCCCTGAAGCAGAAGCGGAGCGTGATCCGGAGCCTGAAGCAGACCCTCCACAACAAGTTCGACGTCGCCGCCGCGGAGACCGACCACCAGGACGTGTGGCAGACGGCGGAGATCGGGGTGGCGACGGTGGGGACGGACACCCCGTTCGTGCGCGAGGTGCTGTCGAACGTGGAGAACTTCGTCCGCTTCTTCGGCGGGGTGGAACTGGTGGATTCGAAGGCCGAGACCTTCCAGGACGACGAATGACTTGTCATGAGCGAGCCGATCGGCCGCCGCCGGCGGCCGGGAGGCGAGTCGAATGAGCCAACCGTACCGCCGCGAGAAACTCGGCAGCGAGATCGTCCGCGTGACCGCCGAGATCCTCGGCCGGGAGATGAGGGACCCCCGCCTCGGCTTCGTCTCGATCACGAAGGCGGAGGTCTCCGCGGACATGCGGTACGCGAAAATCTTCGTCTCCGTCTACGGGGAGGAGAAACGCAAGAAGCTCTCGATGGCGGCGCTCCGGCACGCGACGGGCTTCGTCCAGAAGGAGCTCGGTCGCCGGATCCGGATGCGCTCGTTTCCCGAGGTCTCCTTCGTCCTGGACGAGTCGATCGACAAGGCCTTCAAGATCTCGAAGATCATCGACGAGGTGGCGGCGGAACGCAGGGCGAGAGAGGGCGGCAAAGAGGAGGAGTAACCGTCGGCGGGGGCACGGGCTGAAGGGTCGGGCCGGAAGCGGCGAATGTCCCCGCGCGCCGCATCGAGAATCAGGAATCGAGAATCGAAGGCACGGTGCGGCGAAGCGATTCTCGATTCGTGATTCTCGATTCGAGTCGACCCGTGGCGTTCCTGTCAGGAGCACGCTCCTGACAGACTCGATCCGCGGATAGCAGGAGGAACAGGGATGCCCCGAGGCGACGGCCGCGCGTGGGACGGGCTCCGGCCCGTCCGGATCCTCCGGAGGTTCACGTCGAGCGCCCCCGGATCCGTCCTCATCGAGTTCGGTCTCACCAAGGTCCTCTGCACCGCCACCATCCAGCACGACGTGCCCTTGTGGCTCAAGGGCAAGGGGAGGGGCTGGGTCACGGCGGAGTACGGGATGCTGCCCGGCTCGACGCCCGAGCGCAAGCAGCGCGAGCGCTCCGGCAAGACGGACGGGCGCACGAGCGAGATCCAACGCCTCATCGGCCGCGCGATCCGCGCCGTGGCGGATCTCGAGATCCTCGGCGAGCGCACCATCTGGCTCGACTGCGACGTCCTCGAGGCGGACGGCGGGACGCGCACGGCGTCGGTGACCGGCGCGTACGTCGCGCTGGTCGATGCGGTGCGGGCGCTGGAGGCCGAAGGGGTCCGGTTCCCCGTGCCGCCGGTCCGGGACGGCGTCGCCGCGGTGAGCGTCGGGATCGTGGGCGGACAGGCGATGCTCGACCTCTGCTACGAGGAAGACTCCCGCGCCGACGTGGACATGAACGTCGTCATGACGGGCAAGGGCGGCCTGGTCGAGGTCCAGGGCACGGCGGAGCACACTCCGTTCTCCCGGAAGCAGCTCAACGAGCTCCTCGATCTCGCGGGGGTCGGAATCGGACGGTTGCGCGAACTGCAGCAGATGGCGCTGGCTCAGAAGTGAGCCGCCCGGCGCTCGTCACCCTCGACATCTTCGGCACCGCCGTGGACTGGCGGCGCGGGCTGAACGAGGCCCTCGGCCGCGAGATCGACGCGGCGACGTTCGACCGCATCGTCGATTTCCAGGGGGCCGAGGAGCGGCGCGCCTTCCGGCCGTACCGCGAGATCGTCTCCGACAGCCTGCGGACCGTGCTCGGCCTGGGCCGTGCCGAGGCCGACGCGATCGGAGCCGGCGCAGGGCGGTGGCCCCTCTTCCCCGACTCGCGCGAAGGGCTTCGCCGCCTCCTGCGCCTCGCCCCTTGCGCGGCGATGACGAACAGCGACCGCGCGCACGGCGAAGACGTGCAGGCGCAACTCGGCTTCCGGCTCTCCGACTGGGTCTGCGCGGAGGAGATCGGCGTCTACAAGCCGGCGGCGGAGTTCTGGACGGCGGTCTCGAAACGGATCGGGGTCGCGTTCGGCCCCGCCTGGTGGCACGTCAGCGCGTACGCGGACTATGACCTGCGGACGGCGAACCGGCTCGGACTGACGACGGTGTACGTTCCGCGGCCGCATGCGCGACGTGGAAGGGCGACTCACACCTGCCGGGACCTGCTTGCGCTGGCGGGGACGCTGAAACCGGCGTGATTCACGCGCCGGCGCACTCGATCTCGGACGGAAGCGGATCCGTCCAGAGCCATTCCGCCTGGATACGGAACCCGGACAGCGCGGACGACTCCAGCGTTCCCGAAGTCGGGACCCGCGCCGGCCAGTGCGCCGTCAGTTCGCGTCGCTCGTAGTCTACGGCCCAGTACTCGGCCGCGCCCGTCGCCCGATACTCGGCGCTCTTGATCCTGAGATCGAGATTGCGAGTACCGGGACTGACGACCTCCACGATGAGGGACGGCACGGCGACGACCGGCAAGTCGCCCATTCCGGCCACGCGCTCGGGCGGGATCACGAAGATGTCCGGCTCGCGGCACGTATCTTCGGAAACCTGAAGCACGGCGGGACCGTTGAGGACTTCGCCGCCCCGGTGTGTCCGGCAATAGTGGAGGAGCAGATACGTGAGGAAGCGTACGATCTGCTGGTGGCGAACCGCGACCGGCGAGTGCATCAGGATCTCTCCTCTCTCGAATTCGCAGAACTGCGATTCCGGCGCCTCGGCCAGGTAGCGCTGCCGGGTCCAGCCGGGGATGCGCACGAGCCAGGGGCCGGGGAGAGGGCGTTTCTCCTCGTCCAGAAGCGTGACTCTCATGACCGGATCATAGACCGCCGTCGCCGCGGGAACAACCTCACATCATGTTCACCGGATCCACGTCGATCAGCGCCTGGAGCGGCCGCGACACCGCCTGCGCGAGCTTCAGGAGCCTCTCCCGCAGCGCCGCGAGGTCCTTCGTCTTCAGGAGCAGGTGCATCCGGTAGCGCCCCTTCAGCCGGTAGATCGGCGCGGGCGCGGGACCCAGCAGCGCGTCCTCCACGGACAGGAAGGCGCGGAGCTTCCCCGCGAAGCGCTCCGCGGCCTCGCGCGCCCTCTTCTCGTTCGTCCCCAGGACCACGACGCGTACGAGCCGGGCGAAGGGCGGATACCCGAGGTCGCGGCGCATCTCGACCTCGCGGGCGACGAATCCCTCGAAGTCGTACGCGGCCGCGGCGGCGACGGCGTAGTGGTGCGGGTTGAAGCTCTGCACCACGACGCGGCCCCCGCGCGGCCCGCGCCCCGCGCGCCCCGCGACCTGCGTGATGAGCTGGAAGGTCCGCTCGGCCGCGCGGAAGTCGGGGACGTGGAAGGCCGTGTCCGCGTTCACCACGCCGACGAGCGTGACGTTGGGGACGTCCAGTCCCTTGGCGATCATCTGCGTCCCGATGAGGATATCGGTCCGCCCGCTCCAGAGCCCGCCGAGCGACTCGCGGTAGTCCCGGCGCGTCTTCATCGAGTCGCTGTCCATGCGCGCGAC
>JACPRC010000070.1 GCA_016190175.1 Planctomycetota bacterium | reverse complement strand
TGCGCGACCGCCGCGCGTCAAGGGCAAGGGCAGCTCCATCGGCCCTGGGGGCCGATTCCGCTGGACAACCCCTCCGCCTCCCCGCGACACTCTGTCGCGCTCCGGCGTCGGCCCGCGGCGGCGCGATTGCCGCAGCGGGACGCGCCGCGGGCGGCTTAATCACGAGTTCAAGGCCGGCGGCCGAGAACGCGGGGATAATCCGGGTTAGAGACTGAAGACCGCGATCACCGAGGTCACGGACAGACCGGCCAGGAGGAGCATCAGCACGGCCAGGATCGTCGTGACGACATAGAAGGTCCGCCCTTCCGGGACCGGACGCGGATCCCCGTCTTCCCGGATCCGGCGCACATCGCATTCGGCCAAGGTACGCATGGCTCACCTCCCCTTCCGCCAGGAACTCCCCTTCAATTCCCGGACGACTCTGCGAGGCGGCGCTTCCCAGACCTCGAGTCGCTTCTCATCGCGCCCCGCCCACACGACCACCATGGTCGCGGCCCCCTGGATGGGCAGGAGCACGAGACCCATTTTCCAGACCGTCGAGAGATCCAGGTACCCGAAGCTGTACCAGCTCAGACCGATGCTCAGCGCGAACACGAAGATCAGGCACCCGACGATCCAGATCGAGCCTTTCTGCAGAGGAGTCACGAGCGTCTCCGGTTTCGCTCCCATCGGCCAAATGCAAGTGATGTGCCGAACGGAGAGCGCGTCGACGTTTACGAAGCCATGCTGACCGCCAACAGGTTACAGCGCCGATGAGGTGCCGATCGCGGCGAAGGCGACCTCACGACTCCTTCATCTTGGAGGCATGGTCGTAACCGACTTGGGGCCGGTTACTTGGATCGCTTCGTTTTGAGGTCGCGGGGAGGGGGTCGGGTCAGGGCTGCCCCTCGGACTCCCGGTTCCCCTTGGAGAGATGGCGCCAGAGCGTGGAGGAGGAGACGTCCAGGATCTTGGCGGCCTTCGTCTGATTCCCGTCGCAAAGGTCCAGAACGTGCCGGATGTAACGGTCGCCGACGTCCTCCAGAGTAGGCACCGTACCGGCTTCGATGGCGAAACCGACTCCGCCCGGGGCGCGGCGGAACTTCTCCGGGAGTTCGGGGACGCCGATCCGACTTCCCGGCTTCGCGAAGATCGCGGCACGCTCCATCACGTTCTTCAGCTCGCGGACGTTTCCGGGCCAGGGATAGCTCCGCAGCAGGTCCAGCGCCTCCGGCTCCAGCCCGTCCAGGGGTTTCTTGATCTCCCGGGAGAAGCGCCGGAGAAAGTGGATCGACAATCCGGCGATGTCCTCGGTCCGCTCGCGCAGCGGCGGGATGCGCAGGTGGATCGCGCCGAGGCGGAAGAAGAGATCTTCCCGCAGCCTCTCTTCCTTGACGAGCCTTTCCGGCTCCTTCTGGGCGGCGGCCAGGATCCGGACATTCACCGCCATCTCGCGTTCCGAACCCAACCGGCGGAGCTTGCCGTCCTCGAGGACGCGCAGGAGCTTGGCCTGGATCTCGGGCTTGAGGTCGGAGACCTCGTCCAGGAAGAGCGTGCCTCCGTGGGCGATCTCGAGGTGTCCGCGACAATCCGCCACGGCCCCGGTGTAGGCCCCGCGCACGTGTCCGAAGATCTGGGAATCGGCCAGGTTCTCGGGAAGCGCCGCGCAGTTGAGCGCGACGAAGACCTCCTCATGCCGAGGGCTGTTCGCATGGAGGTACCGCGCGAGGATCTCCTTCCCCGTCCCGCTTTCGCCGCTGAGGAAGACCGTCGCGTTGCTTGGAGCGACCCGGGCGGCCTGCTCGTAGAGCCGCTTCATCGGCGCGGATTCGCCGACCCAGACGTCCTCCCCGATGTCGCGGACCACCACGCGGAGGGAGTCGTTCGCCAGCCGGAGCCGGCGGCTCTCCAGGGCCCGCCGGACGGCGCTCTTGAGCTCCTCCGCGGAAAGAGGCTTCACGACGTAGTCGTACGCGCCCTGCTTCAGGGCGCGCACGGCGGTCTCGACGGCGCCGTACGCGGTAATCATGACCACGGGCACGTCGGGAAAGTCGGCTCGGAGCCGCTTCTGGAGCTCCAGGCCGTCCATTCCGCCCAGACGGATGTCGCACAGGATGACGTCGAAGACCTCTTTCGCCGCGGCCGCGAGCGCTTCCTCGGCGGAGGGAACGGCATGAACCCGATACCCGAGCGGCTCGAGGGTGCGCGCGATCGAGCTCCGAGCCCGATCGTCGTCATCCACGACGAGAATCGCAGCTTCCGTTGCCATTCCGATCCGCCTTTTCCATGGGAATCACGACGCGGAACCGCGTTCCCGTTCCTTGCGCTCCGGCGTCCTCCGCGGTCCGCGTCTCGAACTCGACCGTCCCTCCGTGCCGCTCGGCGATGCGACGGCTGATGGCCAGCCCCAGCCCCGTCCCCGTCGACTTCGTCGTGAACAGGGGTTTGAAGATGAAGGCCCGCCGATCCGCCGGTATTCCGGGCCCGTCGTCCTCGATCTCGACGATCAGGCGGCCCTCCTCCGCCCTCGCGCGCGTGCGGACCCGCCCTCCGTCGGGCGTGGCGTCGATGGCGTTGTCGATGAGGTTCACGAGGACCTGGAGAATCTGCGGAGGCGCGCAGAAACAACGGGGGATGGAGCCCGGGACCTCGCACGCGACGGCGATCCGGCGCGGCTCCCACTTGAACCGGACCATGCGAACGGCCTCCCGGAGCAGCTCGCCGACCGCGCACGGGACCCTCTCCATCTCCGACTCCCGGCTCAGCGCGCGAATCTCGCCGGCGATCTGGCGGCACCGCCGGGCGTCGATCATCAGTTCCTCCACGAGGCGCCGGCGCGGGTCCCCCTCCGGAATCGCCCCTTCCACCGCGTCGGCGTTCAGGAGGAGGCTCATCAGGGGATTGTTGAGGTCGTGCGCCACGGTTCCCGCGATGAGGCCCACGCTGGCGAGCTGCCCGCTCCGCTTGAGCTCCTCGTCCTTGGTCCGAAGTTCCCGGATCCGGGCCTCCACCTCCCGTTCGAGACTCTCCTGGTGGGAAAGAAGCTCCTGCCGGCTGTGCGCGAGATCGGCCAGCATCCGATTGAACGCCCGCGCCAGGTGATCGATCTCCCGCGGTCCGCTCTCCTCCGCCCGGATCGAGAGGTCGCCCTGGGCGATCCGGCCGCTCTGCGCCGCCAGATTCTCCAGAGGGCGCGCGATGCCGCGCGCGATGGGATGGCAGAGGGCCGCCGCGATCAGGACGCAGAACAGCGTAGTGAAGGCCACCAGGAGGATCGCCGCCCGATCCGTCTCCCGGTTCGACGTCTCGATCTCGCGCGCCTTCGCCATGAGAGTCGCCGCCATCTCCTGGGTCTTCTGCGAGACCCGATGGGAGGGAGCGTCCACGCCTTCGACCCATTCCCGGAACGGCGGCGGGTCGCCCGGGACCCGCGACGAGAGGATCCGCGTCCCGTTGCCGCGGATCGTCCGGATCTCCTTGAGGACCTCGTCCGCCATCTCGGGAGGACGCTTCCGGTAGCCGTGGCAGGTGGTGGCCGAGCACGAACCCACCTGGCGCTCCAGGTCGTCCACCATCCCGGAGAAACGCTCCGCGGCGCCCGGGTTCTTCGAGAGGAGGAGATCGTCGGCGTCCGAGAGGCGGCTGAGCGACGCGTTCAGGGCGCGCGCCCCCTCGATCGCGGAGCTGATGCGCCGGAGTTCCGCGGCGTTGCGCGAAACGGACGTGACGCTGTTGTACCCGATGGAGCCGAGAAGGATCGCCTCCGAAAGCCCCACGAGCAGGACGAAGAGGGTGATCTTGGTGCGGATGGACATGGTGCCGGCCCGAACGCCGCTTGCCACACGTCACCCCGGACCCAGGTCCCGCATCGCGACTTCCCTCAACGTCGAGCGCGCAGAAACACCAAGAGTCGGCACACCAAAAGTTGACAGGGAGCTTTTGGTGCGGGCCGGATCAAGCCGGGATCAGCTCTTCTCCTTCTCCAGACGCTCGGGCAAATACCCCTCGTGCCTCCTCCGAACCTTCGACATCCCGTGCTCGATCCCTTCCTGCATTTCCCACAGGGAGATGATGGGGAACACCTTCGTGAAGAGCATGTACAGGAGGGCGAAGGCGGCCAGGCATGCCGCCGTGATGGACCACTCCACCCAGCTCGGGGCGTAGACCCCCTCGCGCCACGGAAGGCGCGGCTGCGTGAGCGTCGGAACGACGATCAGGAACCGCTCGATCCACATGGCCGCCACGACGATCGCCGCCGCGAACACGCAGCCCCCGACCGTGCGCGCGCGGCGCATCGAGAGGAAGAGGGGGGGAAAGAGGATGCCGACGAGGATCATCAGCCAGAACGGCACCGCGAAGGCGCCCTTGATCTCGCTCATCACGACCTTCATGATGTGCGGCTCGGCGCCCGTGATCTCGACGAGATACATGCACAGCAGGAAATACGCGACGAGAAGCCCCTCCGCCATCAAGACCAGGCCGAGGTTGTTGAAGTGGACGTCCTTGAGGATGCTCTTCAACCCCAACCCCCAGCGCAGCAGGGCCATGATGATGACGAGCACCGCGGTGCCCGTGTAGAGCGCGCCGACGACGAAGAACGGTCCGTAGATCGTGCTGTGCCAGACCGGCTGGACCGTCGTGGCGAAGAGCCAGGCGGTCACCGTGTGGACCGAGATGCCGATCGGGATGATCAGGATCGCCATGACGGAGACGATCCGCTCCAGCCACTTGTGCTGCTTCTCCGTCCCGCAGTAGCCGATCGCCAGGATGCGGTAGAGCCACCGCCACCGTCCCGTCGGGCGGTCGCGGAGGATCGCCATGTCCGGGATCAGCGGCAGATACAGGTAGAGGATGCTCGCCGCGAGATAGGAGTTGATGCTGAGCACGTCCCACATGATGGGCGAGCGGAACTGGCCGTGCAGGATGCAGTTGAGGAGCCGGTCCGGCCGGCCCATGTCGGTCCCGATGTTCACGACGGCGAAGAGCAGCGACAGCACCGTGATGACTTCCGCGCACCGCGTGATCGGCCGGCGCCACTCCGCGTGGATGAGGCGCAGGATCGCCGAGATCAGCGTTCCGGCGAGGCTGATGGAGACGAAGAAGACGAAGTTCCCGATGTAGGTCCCCCAGTTCACGGGGCGGTTCAGCCCCGTGACGCTCAGGCCGTGGATCAACTGCTGCGCGTAGGCGTACCCCCCCCAGGCGATGACCGCCAGGAGGAGTCCGCAGGCGACGAAGAACCTCCGGCCGGTATTCTCGAGCGGGGCGAGGATCCCCTCCGTGTCGAACCGGAGTTTCTCTACTCCTTCCATTTCGCCTCCCGCAGGTACGTCAGCTTGGGATGCGTCCCCAGCTCTTCGAGCAGCTTGAAGGCGCGCGGGCTCCGGGAAAGGAGCGAGACCTCGGATTCCGGGTCGTTGAGGTCGCCGAACGTGATCGCGTCCGCGGGGCAGCTCTGCGCGCACGCCGGGAGCTTGCGCACGTCCGCGTCCGTCAGCTCGCGTCCCTCCAGCCGCGCCTTCATGCGCCGCGCGCGGATCCGGTGGTGACAGAGCGTGCACTTCTCGACGACGCCCACGGGGCGGGTCGCGACGTCGGGGTTGAGGTACTGCTTCTGCGACTCCGACCACACGGGCGCCTTCCAGTTGAAGTAGCGGCGGCTGTAGGGGCATGCGGTCGTGCAATAGCGGCACCCGATGCAGCGGCCCCAGATCTGCGCGACGATGCCTTCCTCGTTGATGTAGGTCGCGTGCACGGGACATGCCTTGACGCACGGCGCGTTCTCGCAGTGGTTGCACGGGACCGGGATGAACTGCGTCCGCAGGTCCGGGTATTTCCCTTCCGGCACCGTGAGCATGTCCATCCAGAAGATGGCGCGATCCTGTTCGTTCAGCTCGGGTCCCGCGACCGGCACGTTGTTCTCGACGCGGCAGGCGACGACGCAGGACTGGCAGCCGGTGCAGCGGTCGAGATCGATCACCATGCCCCACTTCGGCTTGCGCGGCGAGCGCAGCGCGGCGAAGAGCTTGCCCGGAAGAAGGAACGGCGCCGCCAGGGCCGAGAGGATCGTCCCGAGGACGCCGCGGCGGGACGGTTGTTCGGCCATCAGGCACCGTCCTTCCGGACGCGCACGCGCGTCCCCTGCAGGGCCAGGATCCCCGCGAGCGGGTCGCTCCGGTTGACCAGAAGGCTCGCGGCGCCGGGCGTCTGTTCGTCCCGCGCCGGCGGCCAGGCGCCGTTGCCCAGCACGACGCCGACGGTGCCGGGCCGCGTTCCGGGAGACGCCGCCGCCATCATGCGCCGGCGGCCGGCCGGCGACTCGACCCAGACGAACCCGCCCTCCTTGATCTTGAGGCGCGCCAGGTCGTCGGGGTGGATCTCCGCCATCTCGCTCCACGAATGGCGGCCCGCCGCCGGGAGTTCCCGGAGGAACGGGATGTGGCGCGCGCCGCCTTCCGCATGGTTCATCCCGCGATAGGCGACCAGGAGGAACGGGTACTCGCCCGGATCGCCGCCGAAGCGGGGAGGTTCCCAGTGCGGCAGGCACAGGTCGTCGCCGCGGGTCGCCACGCCCATCGATTCGAGCCGCTTCTCCAGGTCGGGGACTTCGGCGAGCCTCTTCGCGATCGTCCGCGAGTAGAACTCGAAGCGCTTCGAGAGGGTGGCGAAGGCGCCGTCCCACTGTTCGAAGGGATACGGCTGCTGCGACCAGCCGCCGGCCAGCTCGATCCCCTTCCGCAGCTCCCCCGGGCTGGTCGCGGCGACCGAGGCGTTCTTCGCGCCGAGAAGGCCCTTGAGCCGGGCCTCGCAGGCCGTCCGGTAGTTTTCCCAGGGGAACGCCGCCGCCGTCGGTTCGCCGATCGCGCGCGCCAGCCGGATCAGCGCGTCGCCCGAGGCCAGGGTGTCGTGGAGCGGCTTCACGGCCGGCTCGCGAAGCGTCAGCACCGGATATCCCATGCTCGGCACCGGCTCCACGATCTCCCACCGCTCCAGATACGTGTGGTCGGGCAGGACGAGGTCGGCCCAGAAGGTCGACTCGTCCGGGAGAGGCGAGAAACTCACCACGAGCGGGATCTTCTGGAGCGCCTCCACCCATTTGCGCCCGTCCGGTTTGGAGAAGACGGGGTTCGAGCGATAGAGAAGAAGGGCCTGGACCGGATACGGCTTGCCGGACAGGATCGCCTCGGGGAGCCCCTGCACGAAGCCGCGGGCCAGCGGGAGATCCGTCCCCGCGCCGTCCACGCGCGGCGCCTTCGCGGCCGCGTCCGGCTCGACCGCGGGCCAGGGCGCCAGCGGCGCGGCGCGCTGGACAAGCATGCCGCCCGGGCGCTCGAGGTTTCCCAGGAGCGCGTTGAGGGCATGGATCGACATCGCGGTTCCGAGCCCGTTCGTGGCGGCGGCGGCGCCGCCGTCGGCCAGGGAGACGGCCGGCCGGTGGTCCACCATCTCGCGCGCGAGCCTCTCGATCGTGCGCACGCTCACGCCGGTGACCTGCGCCGCCCTCTCGGGCGGATAGTCCTTCGTAACCAGGTCACGGAATCCGCGGTGGGGCCGCCCCTCCGCGTCCTTCCAGTCGTCGAAGCCGAAGGTGTGATCGTGTACGAAGTCCTTGTCGTACGCCTCGTCGCGGATCAGGACGTGCGCCAGCCCGAGCGCCAGCGCGCCGTACGTCCCCGGCTCGATCGGCACCCACTCGTCCGCCTTGGCGGCGGTCACGGAAAACCTCGGGGAGACCTGGACGAACTTCACCCGCTGGCCGGGCATGCCGCGGCGCCACTGGGTCGCGGCCCGCGCGAGGTGGATCGACTGGCACCACGACTCGAAGAGGCTCGCGCCGAAGCCCAGGACGTACCGCGTGCGGGACCAGTCGTAGGCGGGCAACTCGGGGACGCCGTGCATGTACGCCATCGCGAGGACCTTGCCGCCGTCCGTCGCGGAGCGGTGGTCGACATGGTTCGGGCTGCCGTAGACCAGGAGGAAGCGGTCCCAGAGCTGCGGCATCATCCCGCGCGGCTCGCCGTCGAGGACGACGAGGCCCTTCGAGTCGCCCCTGGCGCGGAGCTCTTTCAGTCGCCCGGCGATCTCGCCGATCGCCTCGTCCCACGAGACGGGTTTCCAGAGCCCCGAGCCGCGCGGCCCGTCGCGGCGGATCGGCGAGCGGATGCGGTCCGGGTGGTACAGGAGCTGCAGCCCGGACTGCCCCTTCGGCCCCAGCCCGCCCTGGTTGATCGGGCAGCCCGGATGGCCGTCGATGCGGACCGCGCGTCCCTCGACGACTCGGACGCGGATGCCGCAGCCGGCGGGACACTGGCCGCACGCGCTCGAGACCAGCTTCTCCTGCCAGGTATGGAACGCGTCCGTTCCCGGCACGGGGGCCTTTTCCGGCGCGTACGGGTCCCGGCTGTCGCATCCGCCGAGGAAGAGTCCGCCCGCGGCGGCGGCCCCGGCCTGCTTCAGGAAATGGCGCCGATTCATTTGTGGCACCGGGTGCAGTCGTTGCTCACGCCCTTCTCCTCATGGCACCGCATGCAGAAGTCCATGTCGTCGAGCCGTCCGATCTGCGGCACCGTGACCGGCTCCGTCATGTCCTTCATCTCCCCGTGGCACTCCTTGCAGTCCATCCTCGCGAAGGTGACGTGCGCGACATGGGAGAAGTGGACGTGACCGACCAGGCGATTGACCTGGACCCAGGGGATCGCCTGTCCCTTCGCCGCGTATTCGCGCAGCTTCGGTTCGTCCGGATGGTTCCCGCGCGGCACGGCGTGGCAGTGGAGACACGTCAACGGTGCCTTGGGCGTCGTCGGGTGGCACGTGGCGCACTCGGTCGAGACCTGCTTCTGCGCATGGCAGGACATGCACGTCGCCATCGTGACGCGCACCGCGCCCGTGACGCGCGTGCTCGCATCGATCCCCACGTGACACTGGGTGCACGCGAGGTCCTTGTCGACGTGGGTCTTGTGGGAGAACTTCATCCCGGCCGGAAGGGTCGTCACGCGCGACCATTGCGGCGGGTCGCCCACGAGGTCGGCGAGCTTGCGACCGGCGGGTTTGTTCTCGTCGAATCCCTCGTGGCACTTCATGCACTTCTTCAGGTTCGCGGGCAGGCCGGCCTCCGCCCCTTTCGCCGCAGAGGGATGGCAAGCCCCGCACTTCAGTTCCTGCTCGCCGACGTGCAGCTTGTGGTTGAAGATGTGGCTCCCCTCGTCGACGAATTCCTCCGGCTGGAGCGCGGGAAGCGTCGCGTGCGGCCCCGTCTCGACGCCCCGGTGGCAATCCCGGCAGCCGATCCCCCGCGCCGTGTGCGCTTTGTGGTTGAACTGGACCGGCTGGCGGACCGGCTTGGGTTTCCGGGAGCGCCACCACGCAAAGGCGCCCGCCCCGCCGGCGAGGACGGCGAGCGCGAGGCCGCCGATGACCGCTCGTTTCAGCATAAGCCTGCTCTAACCCGGATTGGGGACGACCGGTTCACCGCCCACCCGTCGTGGGCCGTGAATCGTCGCGGGGCGATATCGCTTCCGCGCCTACTTCTTCTGCCACTTCGGATTCGGGTGCTCGATCTGCTCCTTGAACGCCTTCTCGAAGTCGAACTCCTTCTTCTCCTTGTTCCAGTACGTGCTCTTCTCGATCGACGGGCTCTCCGCGTTGTGGCACTTCTTGCAGAGGTCCGCCTTCACCGGCAGCGGCATCTCCTTCTTCGCCTTCTCGTGGATGGCGGCCTCGTCCTCATCGTCGTCCGCGAGGCGGGCTTTCGCGTGCTTCTCGCCCGGTCCGTGGCAGGACTCGCACTGGATCCCGCCCTTGCGGTCGAAGGCCTTATCGCAGTCCTCGTCCTTCACGCCGAAGGCCGTCTGGTGGCACTTCACGCAGGCGTCGATCTTCTGCGGATCGTCTCCGAGCCCCCTCTCCTTGACGATCTTCTTCGCCTCGTCGGAGGCCAGAGCCTCCCAGGCCTTGGCGTGCTTCGTCGTCGTCCACTTCACGTACTGGGCGCCTCTGGCCTTCGCCTCGTGACAGCTCTTGCATTTCTGCGCGCCCATGTACTTGCCGCCCGCCGCCTTGTCCTGTGCCGGGGTTGCCGCAATGAGCACCCCGCCGACGACCAGAGTCGCCGCGGCGAGCGCTACCATCCTCACCATCTTCGTCCCTCCTATTCTCAGCAATCAGCGATCAGCGATCAGCCATCAGCTATCAGCCGTCAGCCTCCTCCGCGGCTGAGAGCTGATGGCTGATTGCTGACGGCTACTGATACACGTGCAAACTCCCCCCCGCCGAGGGGAGCAGCGACATTCCCAGGTACGTGAAGACCACCGCCGCGAACGACACGAGCAGCACCACCATCGCCGGAGTGCCCTGCCATCCGCGGACCAGTCTCAGGTGCAGGTAGGCGAGATACACCAGGAAGGTCACCAGCGCCCAGTTCTCCTTCGGGTCCCAGCCCCAGTAGTCGCCCCACGCCTCCTTGCCCCAGATCGCGCCCATCACGATCCCGAGCGTGAGCGCCGCGAACCCGAACATCGCCGCGCGATGGGCGTACTGCTCGAAGCCGAACCCGCTCCGTTCCGACCGCCAGTCGGACTTCACGAGCGCCAAGATCGCCAGCTTGAACGACGCGAAGAGGCCGGCGTAGGCGACGAAGTAGGTCACGACGTGCGGGATGAACCAGAAGCTCTGGAGGGCCGGCGGGAGGTTCAGGATCTCGACGTCCGGCTTCATGACCGCGTAGACGAGCCCCGCCAGCGAGACCACGGCGGAGAACGGGATGAGGATCTTCAGCCGGTACATCGCGAGGAGCAGCATCGTCACGAGCGCGACGCACCACGGGTAGAGGAGCAGCGTCTCGTAGAGCGTCTTGATCGGCGCCCGACCCGCGGCGGACCAGCTCGTCGCCAGGATCGCCGTGTTGATCCCGAAGGCCGCAAGGAGCAGCAGGATCCCGAAGTTGCCGAACCCCTTGCGTCTCGTCGCCGCCCACAGGAGACCCACGACGATCGTGAGCGCGTGGACGCCCATGAGCGCCGCGATGAGCGGCTTGTCCCGGAACAGCGCTTCCAGGTTCATGGCCGCGCTCCTCTCCGCCGCAGGATCCACGGCCGGACGTAGAAGGCCAGGATGACCCCGACGCAGATCATCACGAAGCCCACGTAGACCGTCGCGAGCCCGGGATCTTTCACGACGAGGAATCCCGAGTAGGTCGGATCTTTCTTGCTGAAATCCGACTGATAGAACCAGTAGCCGCCCTGGGCGAGCGGATGGTTGACGGAGATCTCCGCCTGTCGGACCGCCTTGTCGCCCTCCATCACCGAGACCTTGCTGCGGTACGCCTTGATGTCGTCCTTCTTGTCGAAGACGAGCGTGTACCCGTCCTCGAGGTCCACGGGGCTGCCCGGCGCGGCGTAATCGCGTCGGGTCCCTCCGCCCGTCTTCACCTCCACCTCGGCGACGGGTCGCCTCCACTCGTTGGAGCGCGTGATCGCCTTGTGCTCCTCCTCCGCGCTGGGCCAGAGCTTCACGGCGAAGAGGTCGGGGCCGATCGCGTCCCCCTCATCCTCTCCGAACCTGAGCGGCCGCTTCCCGCCGGGGACGCCATTCCGATAGTCGAGGACCTCGCCGTCCTTGCCCACCACGATCAGTTCGCGCGGGGCCGGCTTGATCTCGGGCGAGTAGCCGTAGACGAGATGCGCCAGGGCGCCGTCCGACTTCCCGTGCGTGGCGTGGTACTCGGGCAGCTTCGCGTAGAGCCAGTCCTCCTCCTCTTCCCCGCCGGCCACTTTCTTGATGGAGATGCGGGCCGCGGGGTTGTTGGGCTGCGGGGACCGGGAGCCGCCCCGGTACTTCGCGTTCTTGTCGACCACGAAGTCCGGGATGAACGCCAGCATCTTCAACTCATACTCGCCGCCGGCGATCTTGTACGTCTCGCCGACCTTGACCTCGATCTCCTCCTTGATCTCTCCGTTCTTGAACGTGATCGTGTGTTTCTCGGGCCTCGTTTCGGGCGAAGGCGCCGTCGCGGGGTCGAACGCCCAGACGAAGCGCACGATCGTCTTGCCGTGGCCGAGGGAGACGCCGTCGCGGCCCGGCAC
The DNA here is from genome assembly GCA_016190175.1 of Planctomycetota bacterium. Lineage (GTDB taxonomy): Bacteria > Planctomycetota > MHYJ01 > MHYJ01 > JACPRB01 > JACPRC01. Next base: position 7,874 of record JACPRC010000070.1, on the reverse strand, counting down.
GCCCGCGAGGAGCGTGACCGGCATCGAACGTCCCGAGCGGTCGTAGGCGCGGAGCTGGAGCGCCGGCACGCCCGCGCCTTCCGGGACCTCCTTGAGCTCCGCCTTCCAGTGGAAATCGGGGTAGGCCATGAGCAGCCGGAACTCCTTGCCCGTCTTCGCGACCGCGTTCCATTTCAGGGCATCCTTGATCGCATAGGACGAGACGACGCGATACTCGTGATCCTCCTCGTGATTGTGGCCCGCCTCCTTTTCGCGGCCGGGGCGGTACTTTTCGTCCCGGTAGACGTAGACCTTGTACTCGGTGGGATAGCGATCAATCTCGAACTTGTCCAGGCGGATCCCGAAGTCCAGTTCGAGCTTCTCCTCCGTCTGGCGCCCGAGGGCGTCGCGGAGCCAGATGTGCTTCGCCGTCTCGCCCTCGCGCAGGCCGATGAAGCCCTTCCGGCCCCAGAGGGCCCCGGCGAGGCCGCCGATCAGGATCACGATGACGCCGCCGTGAGCGAGCAGAAGCCCCCACTCCGAGAAACGCCACGCGCGGCGCTTGACGATCGTGAGGCCCAGCGAGACCGCGAGGATCGCCATGAGGCCGCGGAACGTGAACGAGTGGAAGATGTCGGTGAGGCCGAGTTTGTCGAAGGCGCGCGCGAGTTTCGCGCCGTACTTCTTGACGAGCATCGCATCCGGTTGCCCCTGGAGGATGAAGGTCCCGAGCGCGGTGCCCACGGCGAGCACGGCGAGGATCGCGACGGAAAAGGGCAGCGACGTCAGCCAGCGCCAGACGAAGCCGCGGCCGACCCAGAGGACCGTGCCGGCGAGAGCGATGATCACCGGCAGCGCCCATCCGGGGATGCCGTCCAGGCCGCCGGCGGCGGTCCATCCCCGTCCGATCGCGCTCAGGCCGAGCGTGACCGCGACGACGCCGACGATGGAGCCGACGACGCCGGGCGAGGTTCCGTTGCCCGCCTTCGCCTGTCGCTCGGAGCCGGCTTCGGCGGGTGAGTCGCCCTCAAGGAAGGAACGATTCATGGGCGACTCACTTCTTGTCCCCGAAGCCGCCGCACTCCCCTTGCTTGCACCCGCATCCGCCGGTGCCGGTCGGCTTGCACTTGCACTTCTCACAGCATTTACACTCCGGCGCGGAGGCCGCGCAATTGCACTTCATCGCCTTCAACTCCTCTTCCGTCCGCTTCTTGCGCGGGTCGAGATGCTGGATCAACTCGAACCGCTTCTTGAAGCAGAACGGCTTGTAGCTGGGGCTCTTCTCGTTGTGGCAGCCGAGGCAGACCTTGGGGTCCGGCCGCCGGACGATCTCGTCGTCGCCGATCTTGAGCGGGCCCTCGCTCTCGTCCTCCGAAGCCATCCGGGCCTTCATATGCTTCTCGCCGGGGCCGTGGCACGACTCGCACTGGATCCCGAGCTTGGGGTCCATCGGCTTGACGAGCCTCTCCACGGGCTCGCCGTACGCCGTGACGTGGCACTTGAGACACTCGGCGCTCTGCTGGGGATCGGGGATCCCCTTCTCCTTGGCGATCTTCTTGGCCTCGTCGGAGGCCAGCGCGTCGAAGGCCTGCGCGTGCTTCGTCGTTTTCCAAACCGTGAACTGGCTGCCCTTGCTCTTCGCCTCGTGGCAGTTCTTGCACTTTTCAACGCCGATGTACTTGCCTCCGTCGGCTTTCTTGTCCTGTCCGGACAGCGACGGAAGCAGGAGGAAACACACCGGCAGAACCAGACCCGCGATGGCCTTCTTCATCCTCCTCCTTTCAAGCAACCCCAGTGCCATCATTCGCCCCATTGAGACAGGGGATCGCTCGCGGCTTTTCCCATGCCCGCGGGGAATATCCCGCGCCGCTCCGTTCCGCAGCAAGAGCAGCCAGGCTGGTTTTACTGCGGGTCCGCCATGCGATGGGTCAGGGTCGGATCATGTCGAAGGCAGGAGCCGCACCAGGACCTGCGGCACGCGCTCGAAATGCGCGTCGGACGTGAGGACGACGAGACCGTGCTGCATCGCGCTCGCCGCGATCCACATGTCGTTGGTCGGAATCGGCGTCCCGGCGCGGCGCAAGGCCGCGAGGATCGCCGCATATCGGTCGGCCGTCGTCTCGTCCACGGGGACGATCCGCACGCGCGGGGAGTCGAGGAACGAGGAGAGTTCTTCTTCGTTCTCCGATCGATGCTTCCCGAGACGGAATCCCGCGAGCAGTTCTCCCAGGACGACGGGAGTGACCGCGATCTCGGCGACGGTTCGAAGGACGTGTACGGCGGGGGCAAGGCCGCGGCGGAACGCCGAGTAGGCCGAGGTGTCCAGCAGGACGGCGTTCAGCTCCACAGTTCCGCATCGATCTTCCGCTGGTCCGCCAGCGCGCGGTCGAACTCGTCCGCCCTCCGCTTGGGCCACGTCCCCGCGAGGTGATCGAGGTCCGCGTACCGGCGGGGCGGCCGCCGCGACCGCTTTCCCGCGCCGAAAGCCTCGTCGAGAAGTTCGATGACCGCCCGGTTGAGGCTGATCCCCTTCTCATCCGCCCGGCGGCGCACGATCCGCGCGATCTCCGGCGGGAGGTTGCGCAGGGTGATCGGCTTGACGTCTGCTTCATTCATTGCATCTCGATGATGCACCACTGCATCGCCCGTGTCAAGTCCCGGCCGCGACGTACGACATCGGGGAAAGCCCGCCCGTGTTCGTGACGGTCCGATGAGACTACTCTTCGGGCGGGGTAGGACCAGCCTCGTCGGCCTGCGCGTCGCACGGACCGCCCAGGATACGACAATATTGGCTACGACACAGCAATTCGTCTTGACAAGTCCATGCCGACGGAGCCATCCTGTCGCTCATGCGTCGTCTCCTGTTCGATCCCGTCGTGGAGGATCTCCGTCGGAAGATGGTGTTCGTCTCCGGTCCGCGGCAGGTCGGGAAGACCACCCTGGCGCGGCAGATCCTCGAAGCGCTCGCGCCCACGGAGCCGGTGTATCTCAACTGGGACCGTGCCGAGCATCGGAGGGTCATCCGGGATCTGGGTTGGAGCCGGCGCGCGCCCGTGGCGGTCCTGGACGAGGTGCACAAGTATCCGCGGTGGAAGACGCTCGTGAAGGGCTTCCATGACACGGAAGGCGCCGTCCAACGGCTGCTCATCACGGGAAGCGCCCGTCTCGATCACGTCCGGCGCGGGGGAGACTCGCTCGCCGGGCGGTACACGCGCTTCCGCCTGCACCCGCTCACCGCGGGCGAGATCGCCCGCGGCGGCCGCGCCCCGGAGACCGGATCGCTCCTCGATCCCGCGCGTTGGAGCCGGGGAGGTCCGGCCGTTCCCGCCGATTCCTTGGATGCCTTGCTTGCCTTGGGCGGATTCCCCGAACCGTTCCTCGGCGGCTCCGATCGGCAGGCCCGGCGGTGGCGGCTCAACCGTCGCGAACAGGTCCTGCGCGACGATCTCCGCGACCTCACCCTCATCCGCGAAGTCGCCCTCGTCGAGCAACTCGTCGACCTTCTTCCCGCGCGCGTCGGATCTCCGCTGTCCTTGAACGCGCTGCGCGAGGACCTCGAAGTGGACTACAAGACGGTCGCCCGGTGGATGGAGGCGCTGGAGCGCCTGTTCGTCGTCTTCCGGGTCCACCCGTACGGCGGATCGCTCGCGCGCACGTTGCGTAAGGAAAGCAAGCTGTACTTCTTGGATTGGTCCGAAGTCCCCGATCCCGGCGCGCGATTCGAGAATTGCGTGGCGGGCCATCTTCTCAAGCTGGTGCACTGGCTTCAGGACGCCGAGGGGATCGCCGCCGACCTGCGCTACGTGCGCGATCGCGAGAAAAGGGAGGTGGACTTCCTCCTGCTGAAGGACCGCCGGCCCTGGGTTCTGGTCGAGGCCAAGCTGGGAGAGACGCGTCCCAGTCCCGCGCTCGGCTACTTCCGCGACCGCTTGAACGTGCCGCATGCCGTGCAGGTCGTCGCGCGCGGAGCGGAAGGGCGCGAGGTCGTGCCGGCCGCCCGCTGGCTGGCCGCACTGGTGTGAGCCGGTGTTCCGCGCGGCACGGCGGAGATCGGGAGCGATCACGCGTTCGGGCCCGGTTCCGAGGCCCCGCCGTCGGACGCGGCGCCCTGTTCGCCGGAGACTTCGCGCAGCCTGTCCTGCCATCGCCTGGGGTCGCGCTTCAGGTGCATGATCGCCAGGACGAGGACGGATTCCTTTCGGACCTAGTAGAGGATGCCGTAGGGGAATCGGTTGACGATACACCGCCTGGCCCGGGACGAGAAGGCGGGCCACGCCTCCGGAAAGGCCGCGATCCGGGACAATGAGGCCTTCACTTCGGCGGCGAACTCGAAACCCAAGCCCGGGCACTGCTCGTTGCAGTACGCCACAGCCTCGGTGAATTCCGACTCCGCTCACGAGAGGATGTCGATCTTCACCGCTTGCTGATCCTGCCCAAGACGACATCGGCGGGATCCGCGCGGAGCTTTCCGGCGTCGCAAGCGTCGACCCGATTCTCGGCTTCCGAGGCCCAGAGGATCTCCGTCCGGCGATCCCCCGTTTGGTCGAAGCTTCGAAAGAGGGCCTCAATCAACTCGGCCCGCTGGATGGAATCAAGTCCCAGAGCCTTCTCCAGAATGGCGCGCCCTTCCGCGGTCATGGCATCCCACCTCCGATCGTCATCCATACTCTATCGGAGCTGAATCGGCAATGCCACGCGTTCGATCGCGCCGGCGAACGACCTCGGGGCGGTCCGCAAACCCGTGCGCGAAGCTCCGGGAGGGGGGTTCCGGGCCGCCGCGGCGACGCCGCGCGCGTTTGCCGCGCCGTTCGGAAGCCGCCGAACCGGAATGGTCAGCCGCTCGCGACGGCTACTCCTCGGAGACCGGATCGGCGGGTCCTTCTTCGACTTGCCGACGAGCTTCGGCGCTCGGATGATTGGATCGCAGCCGAAGGGCGATCGACTCCGCCCCGGACGATCCGGATGAGACTACTCTTCGGATGGGGCAGGACCGGCCTCGTCGCCCTCCGGATCGCGCTGCTCGCCGGCGGCGAGCGCCAGGGCGCGGCCGGAGGCGTCCGGCGGGGCCTTGCTGAGCCAGAGCGCCAGGACTTCTCGGGCCCGCGGATCGACCGGCGCCTTCCGGAGCAGGAGACGAAGGGCATAGTCGCCCAGCTCGGGATCGTCCAGCGTGCGGGCCGCCATCTCGTAGAACAGCTCGACGCGACGCTGGAATGCCGTCTTCAGCGCGCGCGCGCGGACCGGCAAGGGGTTGGATGCGTCGCAAGCGGAACGGAGGCCCGCGTCGGACTGGTTCGCACCGACGGAATGGCGAGACGTTCCTTCCCGCTCCGCGCCCGAAACGGTCGCGACGCGCGCCGGCAGGAGTTCCGTGACGTGCTTGGGCGCCGGAGGAACGACCTTCGCCCTGGGGGGGCGGGCGGACGGTTGATCCGCCCGCCCCAAGATTGCCGCCAGGAGGACGGGGGCGGCGACGACCAGCGCCACGGCGTGCTTGAGCGCGCCGTGCGGCCGCCTCGCCTTGCCCTCGCCGACGGACTGCATGAATACTCCTACCGGTTTTTGTGCATCATCTGAATGTTGTACACCTTGCCCAGGCCGTGGCAGGTGCCGCACGACTCGGCGCCGCTGGGCGCCGTCATCAGGTCGAAGTGAGCGCTGTTGTCGGGCGCGTCGTGGCACGATCCGCAGACCGGCCGCCACCGCGTCATCGGCCCCACTTGCTCGGTCGGATGCGCGCGATCGGACGGCTCCTTCCACGCGTCGTTCGAGCTGCCGTGGCACTTGTCGCAGTGCTTCACGCCGCCCGGCATCGGCGGGAAGGTGATCTCATCGTAATAGTGCGCCGTGCCGCCGTTGCCCACTACCGCGTAGGTCGAGGCGTAGAACAGACCGCTTCCCCTGTGGATCTTGTGGAGCATCGTGCGGTAGTTGATGCTCGTCCCGGCGGTTGCGAGAGGATATACGGGCGTAGCGGCCGTGGACTGCGTCCAGACCCGCTGCGGCCCGTCCTCCGCGCCTGCCTGGCCATGGCACATGAGGCAGGTCGCGGCGCCGCGCCGGCTGCCTCCGTGGAACTGCGGGTCGTTGTGGCACGCCTTGCAGTTGTCGGGCGAGGAGATGAACCCGTACGGCTCGATTTCCGTGGCGCCTCCGACCAGGAAGTCGCCGCCGGACGCCAGGAGCGAGGGGGCGGTGTAGCTCGTGCTCTCACCTTGCCCGGGCGGGAAGATCACGGCGATGGAGGATCTGCCGACCCAGAAGCCCAACGTGTATGTCCCCTCCGCGATCGACTTGCCCTGCCACTCGCCCCACGACTCGCCGATGGCCGTGCTGTCGCCGTACGGGGGCGGATACGTGGCGGGCATCGTCCAGTTGGTCGTATAACTGACCACGACGCCGTTGCCCGCGTTGGTGAAGCCCGCAACCTCGGTGATTAGGCCGGTTGCCCCGGTGACCGTGTACTGCGTCGTCACGGTTCTGGCCGTCAGCGTGACTTCCCGGATCTCGGCACCTGCTATGTGGGGGTTCCGGAGCCGCACGCGACTCAACGTCGAGTACATGCTCGTCCCGATGAAGTAGAGTTTCCCCGGCCCCGTCGTGATGGACGTGTCGGAGACGACCCCCGCGAGCTGCAGATACTCCTCACCAGCAAAGCCCCTGTCGATGACCACATACTCGCCCTTGCGGAAGTTGTCGATCAAGCCGACCGTGACGTAGTCGTCGTTCACGGCTCCCGCGATCGTGAGGGTGCTGAGCCCGCCGGAGGCCGGGGCATAGCTCGTCACCTCATACACCGTCGTCGAGTTGTTCACCGCGGTCGCGTCGGCCGACTGCCAGAGCGGAGTCCCGCCGGTCGTCGGCCATGTCTGCAGGCCGGCGATATCGTTCCCGACATACGCCAGCGACACGGGCTGCGGGACGTTGATCGTGTACGGACCGGCTCCGGTCAGCACCTTGGCGCTGATCGAGGTGTAATGGATCAGGTTCCGGTTGTTCGTCGGCCCCGCGAGGACGAAGTACAGCGTCTGGTTGGCCAGGGTCGGATCGAACACGCCGGCGGTCTGCGAGATGCTGAAGGTGTAGGCGAGCGTCTCGCCCGGATCCAGCGTCGTGCCGCTCGAGGGCGTGATCGCGGTGATCGCGGCGTTGAACCCCGGATTGTACGTGGAGTTGTTCAGCGGGTGGACGTGAACCCGGGTGACGGACAGGTCGGTCTCGATCGCCGGGCTGTGGCACGTCGCACAGGCAGAATCGTTCAACTGGGTGGGCATCCCGCTCGTGTCGTTCTTCACGAAGCAGTAGCCGCTCCCGTTGTTCAGACCGAACTGGACGTCGTCGTGACAGGCGCCGCACACCCGGCGGCTCGGCTGCGTGTAGGCGATATTCCCCTGCGCGGGCGCCGTGAAGCCGCTCCCCGCGCCGTGGCACTTCGAGCACTCGGCCGCGCCGGTGCGGATGGTGTCGTCGTTTGCCTGATACGTCTTCCCGTTCAGGCCCGTTCCGGAGAGCGCGCCATACCCCTTGTTCCTCGGCATGGCGTAGCTCATGTTCGGCCAGACGGGGAAGCCGACCTCCGACATGTCGTCGACCTCGGTGTCATCGACGACCACATAGGGCTTGGGCACGTTGTTATAGGTCCTGACTCCGGACGCGTTTGTCTGCACGCCGACGGCCGAAGGGAGATGCGCGGCGTTGTGGATCCTGTGGATCATCACCTTGAATTCGAGGGTGACGTCCGGCGTGCCGCCCTCGATGGCGGGGTCGTTCGTGTCCTCCATGCCGGCGGTGTGGCACAGGACGCAGAGCTTCGTGTCGCGGCGCCGGCTCCCGTGTTTCTCGAGATTCACGTGGCACTGGTTGCAGTTCTCCTTCTTGACGACTTCGCGGGGATC